>CBDUFN010000011.1:0-24662 GCA_965366475.1 uncultured bacterium
CCTGTCAGCAAGGAACTGACTAATCTTGTACACGATGCCGGACTGGTCGAGACCATCTACATGTATTGTTACAATAGGAAGTCTTGTCTGGTTGACATTGCTACGGTCTTTTAGAGGGCGAATAAAGGCTGAAATACTTTTTTGTTGTTCGAGGTGTCGGCATCGCTTCAGGAGAGTTGCTTCTATCTCATCAGAGCTGGAAGAGAAGAGCAGGTTGATTGTGAATTCATCTGACAACATTGACATCGTTGTATCTTCGAGGTTGCAGCCCGTTTCATAAAGGACGTTGGTTACATCGGCAACGATACCGGGTCTGTCTTTACCAAAAGCTGTCATGATATAACGATTCTGCATGTTTACCTCCATCCATAAAATGATAGTCATTTAAAGCTTAACCATTCTCGCATTTTCCGTCGATTTCTTCAATCGCTTCTCTATTGAGGATTCAAGGTTTTTTTATGACTGTCGTTTGAACGGTAAATTTGTCAAAACATATATTTCCTTGGCTCTCAAAGACTCTTCTTTGTGGTAACCTTGGAACATAACGTTGCTTACTTTAATTTGAGGAGAGGCATATGACTGACCAAAAGGAAAAACAAGAAGAACAAGAGGATGTTGGCCTTTACGAGAAGTTGGCTTCAAGAACAGCCGATTTGTTGGAAGAGGGGAAGAAAACCTTTGATGAGGCTCTCAAGAAAGCAAAAGAAGAGCTCTCTTCAGCTGGTGATTTCTCAAAAGAAAAAGCCGACAAGCTCGGAGAATATGTCCGTCGCGACTTGAAAGAGAATGCTGATAAAGCGAAAGTTGCAGTTATGAAAGCTATGGAGCCTCAGCGTTTGGCTGCTGGAGTTCAAAGCACGTTTTCACGCATACTGACATCTGCCGCGGAGACTCTGACCGAACTCGCCGAGAGATCGGAAAAAGTTCTCGAATATAAAACCGGTGAAATTACCAGCCCCGGCACTTTAACTTGTAAAGAGTGTGATGCTGAGATGCATATGACAAAAACGACACGGATTCCTCCTTGTCCTAAATGCCACAAGACAATTTTTCGTAAATCGTACTGATTCGTTCCATGGGCTACACCCCCATTGTGGATAGTTAAAAAAAGGATGTGTTTTAAATGAAAATTGAATGGTATCCCGGGCATATGGCAAAAGCCAAACGGCAGATCGCCGAGGTGATGCCGAAGATTGATGTGGTTATCGAAGTTCTCGATGCTCGGTTGCCTGTTTCCAGTGCCAACCCAATGTTGGAAAAATTACGTGGCCACAAACCGTGTATAAAGGTTTTGAACAAGTCTGATCTTGCAGATCCTAAGATCACAGCTTCATGGGTTGAGTATTTTGATCAGATGGAAGGTGTTAAAGCGATTCCTATTGAAGCTAAAACACGTTCCGCAGCGGCCCAAATTCCAAAGCTCTGTCGAATCATTGTGCCGCATCGTGGCGTTCCTGGAAAAACTTTGCGTGCCATGGTTGTCGGTATCCCAAACGTTGGTAAGTCAACATTGATCAACACTCTTGCCGGAAAGAAGATGGCCAGGGTCGGTGATAAACCGGCGATAACGACTTGTCCGCAACAGATTGATTTGAGGAATGGTATTCATCTTTCCGATACACCTGGGTTGCTATGGCCTGATATCCGTAATCAGAACAGCGCTTACCGTTTAGCTGCAAGTGGAGCTATAGGCGAGGGTGGTATGGACTATGAGGGTGTGGCGTTATTTGCCGCCAATTATCTTATGACTGAGTACCCAGATCCCCTTATGAAACGTTATAAACTAACTGAGTTGCCAGAAACGGCCTCTCTTCTCATTGAAATCATTGGTCGTAAGCGTGGTTGCTTGATCACTGGCGGCCATGTTGACCAATTTCGTGCCTCAGAGCTTCTTTTGAGAGAATTGCGAGCCGGCTTGATTGGCCCTGTCAGCTTGGAGCGTCCTGATGATGAGGGCGCGGCGATGGCTCCGGAGCAATCATGACCTTCGCAGAGTACGATAAGTTATCCAAGACAGGAAAGGCTCCTTTACTTATGGATGTCCGGAGCCATCCCGAATTCAGATCAGGGCATATTCCCGGGGCTATTCATGCACCAATGACGAGTCTTTTCAAGAGTGTTTCTTCGGCGTGCTCTGATAAATCAACTCCTTTGGCTCTTGTCTGCGAACACGGACCTCGTGCGCAAGTTGCTGCGATGATGCTTAAATGGAAGGGCTATAAGTCTGTCGTTTTGCTCGATGGCCACATGGCTCTTTGGAAAAAATCTGGAAAAATCTTACAGAAATAATCTTCATGCATCACTTTATATACAGGTCTTAAACTCCTTGTCTTGTTAAGTAAATGACCTTATGGACTATCTCCCCAGCGAAAAGACCTGCAAAAAGGCCGCACATCTGAATTATAAGCGTCCCTGGTTTCTTGCTAATGCCCACATGGAAACAGTGTGGCCAGCGCTCTTCCGAAAAGTTCTTTCACCACAATATCATCGTGAACGCATTGAGACCTCAGATGATGATTTCCTTGATTTGGATTGGCATCTGTCAGGTTGTGAGCGATTAGCTGTTATCTCTCACGGTCTGGAAGGAGACTCTTCTCGTCATTATGTTGTGGGTATGGCGAAGGCTTTGCTTAGAGAAGGCTGGGATGTTTTGGCTTGGAACTTTAGAGGTTGCGGCGGTGAGATTAACCGTCAACCACGTTTCACCCATAATGGGGCGACCGATGATCTTGACACTGTTGTTCGACATGCTGTGTCAAAAGGTCAATATGAAACCGTCGTGCTTGTAGGCTTCAGTATGGGGGGGAACCTTTCACTTGTCTACCAAGGGCGCGATGCGCATAACGTCCCTGACGAGGTGAAGGCAAATATTTGTTTTTCAGTCCCTTGTGATTTAGCTGGAGCTTCATCTCGTTTAGCCGAGCAATCTAATTCTGTCTATATGAAGCGCTTTTTGCGACTTATGGGCCATAAGGTCCGCCTACAATCGATCAATTATCCAGAATACTTTCCTTGTTCTGACTATCACACACTTAAAACCTTTGCAGATTTTGATGGTCGCTATACAGCACCTTTGCATGGCTTTGAAGATGCTCATCATTATTGGAGTTTTTGCAGTAGCGCACGATATCTTAAATCAATACGCCAACCTACGTGGATCATTAATGCGCGTAATGATCCGTTTCTGTCTCCATCATGTTTCCCCGAATTTGAGACTCACGGTAACAATCTCGTTACACTTGTGACCCCCGAACATGGTGGACACTGTGGTTTTTCTTCTTTCGGTAGAGATCGCCCTTACTGGTCCGAATACTATGTAACCCGTCTTCTTGGATCTCTTTTTTAACGGTCTTTGTGGTTGTTTTGTTTGTTTGTAAAAAATTATTAAAAGCGTTGATTAGCGAGCATTAAAACCTTAAAATCTGCGCGTAATAATAATTTAACCGAGAAGGAAGGGTGAGATACAGATGCAAAATTGGATGAGTAAGCTAATTGTGATGGCCTTCATAACCGTGTTCGTTGTCGCTATCGGCAGTAATGCAGAGGCTAAAAAGTATCAAGAGGTTGATGCTAAAGCCGTTAAAGAGATGATGGATGGTGGTGACACTCTGGTGGTCTTTCCGTTAAGCCCGATTGAGTATGACAACCTTCATATTGAAGATTCCGTCAATATCCCGTTGGATCTTTTGGCTGCCGAGTTACCTCACAACAAGACTAAAAAGCTCGTTTTCTACTGTCTTGGGGTGAAGTGTGTTGCCTCTTGGCGAGCGGCAGAAAAAGCCGTTGAGCTTGGCTATGAAAATGTTTATGCCTTTCGCGAAGGGTTGCCGGGATGGGTTGCTGCCGGATATCGGACTGTGACGCTAGATAAACTTCCAGATGTGAAAGTGAAAACTATTTCTGTTAATGAACTGTCGGATAAGTTAGTGACTAAATCCGTTGTGCTTCTCGATGTAAATCTGCATGAAGATGCGGATAAGTTTTATATTGATGATTCACAGCGGGTGCATATCCCTCTGGACACGCTCAAGGATCGTTTTTCTGAACTGAACAAGACTGACGACATTGCCGTTCTTTGCCTGAAGGGCAAGAGATCGCCTACCGCAGCGCGGTTCCTGATTGGTAAGGGTTTTGAAAATGTTTCTATTGTTGAAGGCGGCATTCAGAAATGGATTTTGGATGGGCGTCCAGTTAAGCAGGGAAGCTAATAATCTCTTGACATAATACCTTCAAAGGCCCGTCCAATTGGACGGGCCTTTTTTTCATTAAAAAACCTGACAAGTTAGAGTTGAACACTTGCTTTTTGTTATATAAAAATCATACCAATGCTGTGTGAATACAGCCTGAATCATGTTATAGTCGTCAATCATTTTTGTGGATGGATATGATGCCGAATTTGACGATATTTTTCGCACATGGTCGGGAAAGTGGCCCCTGGGGGACAAAAATCCGTGCCATGACTAAGGTTGCAGAGGCTTACGGCTGTCGTGTTGTCAGTCTTGATGACAGTGATAATCGTGATCCTGAATTACGGGCATCCAGATTGGTTGAAGAGGTCAAGGCAACCTCCGGACCTGTTGTCCTTGTTGGTTCAAGTATGGGTGGCTATGTCGCGACTGTCGCCTCACAGTCAGTTCAGCCTCTTGGTTTGTTCCTTATGGCTCCGGCTTTCGGTTTACCTGGTTACGCTCATCTGTCGCCACATGCAGTTACAGAAGAATTGACTGTTGTTCATGGTTGGAACGACGATCTGATTCCCATTGATTCTGTCCTCGCCTTTGCTCGAAGCCACCAGGCTCTCTTGCACATGGTTCCGGCAGGGCATGCTCTTCTTGAACAACTTGATTATTTGACACACATTTTTGATCTATTTTTACAGCGCTGTCTGCAAATCTCGACAGGAGTCGCAAAAAAATATTTAGTGGCGACGATCTGATTTGACGAAACATCCCTTAACCGAATTTTGTGTATTGAAGTGATAGTGACATCCTATGGCTGGTAAAGAACGTATTGATAAACTTTTAGTACAACGACAGCTTGCTGCGTCTCGTGAACGCGCCAGAGCTTTGATTCTTGCTGGTCGTGTGATTGTCGATGACCGGACTGTCGATAAAGTGGGATCTCAAGTCCATATTGACTCAGAGATTCGCTTGCGTGGAGAAGATATCCCTTATGTATCACGTGGTGGTTTGAAGCTGGCTGCAGCGTTAAGTCACTTCGACGTCTCTGTTACTGATCGCGTAGCTATTGATGTTGGTGCTTCAACAGGTGGCTTCACGGACTGCTTGTTACAGAACGGTGCCTCCTCTGTTATCGCTGTCGATGTTGGCTATGGCCAGTTAGCGTGGACGTTGAGAGATGATGACCGTGTCGTCAATCTTGAACGAACCAATATCAGAAATCTCACGGTGGATAAACTTGATATAATCCCCGATCTGGCTGTTATCGATGCCTCCTTTATCTCTCTTGAAAAGGTTCTTCCTGCTACAATTGCTTTGCTGAAACCTAGTAGCGACATTCTTGCCCTCATTAAACCCCAGTTTGAAGTTGGAAAAGGGCAGGTGGGCAAAGGAGGCGTTGTTCGTGATCCTGATCAGCATATTCAGGTTGTAGAAAAGATAAAGCATTTTGCTATGCAACTTGGATGTCGTGTGGTTGATGTTTGTGACAGCCCACTTCTTGGTCCGAAAGGAAATCGTGAATTCCTGATTCATCTCCGCATGGAGGTCTTGTCGTGAGTCATAAAATCTATTTTCTCGGCGCCGGGCCTGGTGACCCTGAACTCTTGACTTTGCGAGCTGCGCGTTTGCTTAAAGAGTGCAAAATCGTTTACCTGCCACCACTTTATGATAAGACATTTGCCGAGCATCTTGAAGGTAAGGAGCTTTTTGTTCCTTTCGAATACTACTTTGATGACCTGATATCACTCATTAACGAGCAGCTGTTGTCTGGTTCTATTGCCTTTCTTGTGCCTGGTGATCTGACTTTCTATTCTCCCTTTCAGGCAATAGTCGATGCTTTGGGCCATGTGGCTGTTGTTGTTCCAGGTGTAGGTACAGTCAATGCTGCTTCATCGGTGTTAAAGAAGACTATTGATTTGCCAGGTGTTTGTAGTCGTGCAATCCTGGCCTCACCACGAACTCTTGGTGATGGTCCCGATGCTCCGACGATGGGAGACTTTGCTGCTCCAGGCGTTTCCTTGGTCATTTATATGAATAACATTCCCTTGCCTGAGTTGGTGGCTCAACTACGTGGAGGCTATGGTAAGGATGTCCCTATTGCCTTGGCTCACAGAGTTGGTTTACCAGATGAAGACGTTGTTATTGCGACCTTGGATACGGTCGTTGAGAAGGTAGGTTCACGGGACTTTTTCAATCTTAACACCCCAAATCCACGACCTGCTTTGACTTTAGTTTTGGTTGGGGAAAGTTTGACGGCTGATGCTGACTCTTCTTGGTGGGACTATCGAAGAGATCATATCTGGAAACATCAGGATAATAGCTGATATGCATATTATCTCTCCAGTCGACAATCTTAAGGAAGCTCTGTCGCTTTTGGAAGCAGGTGCTGATGAACTCTATGGTGGCTATCTCCCTGCTGAATGGCAAAGTTACAGCCTTGCTGCTTCGCTTAATCAGAGAACTTTCTCTGCCGCACAGATTGAGTCAGAACAAGAGCTTGCTGAAATAGTGGCTCTTACGCATTCGCATGGTGGCACCTTTGCTTTGACCCTGAATGCACCTTTCTACTCAGACGATCAACTGCCAATGATGATTGACTATGTTGATCGAATGGTTGCTTTAGGTGTCGACAGTTTGATCCTTGCAGATGTCGGATTGTTGCGATTTTTGAAAAAGCGCCATACCTCAATTGAGTATCATGCAAGTACACTCGCTCACCTGACCAATGCAGGTTCTGCAAGGTTTATGGTAGAGCAGGGGATGCAACGAATCGTTTTGCCGAGGCATTTGACAGTGTCAGATATGGCTTCAATTATCGACCAAGTTCCTGAAGTTTCTTTTGATGCCTTTCTGCTTGTAGGTAAATGTCCGAATACGGAAGGGCTCTGTACGTTTCATCATTCCAGCCCAGACAAAATATGGCCTTGTGAGATTCCATACGAAATAACGCCTTGTCGCAAAGAAGCTTCAGGGGCATTACAGCATGCAATTCAGTCTCAGAAAAGCTGGTCTGAAACAAATCGTAGGCATGGTTGTGGTCTTTGTGCCATTCCACATCTAAAAAATGCCGGTGTTCGAGGGCTGAAGCTGGTAGGCCGAGGCGCACCAACAGTACAAAAGGTTAGAAATGTTGCTTTAACGAGAGACTTTATCCAATTGGCGGAGAGTTCTGTTGATTTTGATGAGTATCGACGTAAAGCTATGGCCGCACATAAGGAAAGATTCGGCGCGGCCTGCCATCAGAATGTTTGTTACTATCCAGAATTTTTACATTGGGGGAAAGTATGAAGCGTTTGCTGGGTAGCCCACATATTGCTGCTTTGGCAAGGGAAGAGAGTGTAAGGGGTGTTCTTGTTCGCTCGGTGATAGAGCAGGCGGAACAAGCTGATGAAGAAGAATTGCAGTTATTGGAGAGTGCTCTCCAGTTGCTGTTAAAGAAGTTTCAGTCGATGGACGGTGTCCTTTCATGATATTGCGCAGTATTGAATTGGAAAGCTTCGGTAAGTTTCGTGGTCAAACCGTAGAGTTTAGGCGCGGAATGAACATTGTCATTGGCCCAAATGAGGCGGGTAAGTCGACCATAGCTGAAGCTGTTCCCGCGGTTCTCTTTGGGACTGATCGTCTCGAACGATTCAAACCCTGGGGGCGTAATACCTGTGTCGCCACTCTCTTTTTTGAAGGCCACGGGCATACGATCAAGGTTAAGCGTAACCTGATTACCGATGAGGTCGAGTTGGTGGAGAAGGATGACCTTTACCATGTGAAATCTCAATTCTCTGGAAAAGCGCCTCTCCGCGGACGTAGTGCATCATGTCGTGAGTACAGGTCTTTGCTTGAAAAGCTGATTGGTGTTGCTGATGAAAGACTCTTCCGCGCCACGTATTTTTTTGGCCATCATCCACAAGCCTGGACGGGTGACGAACTCGCCCTCAAGTTAAGAACTTTGGTTGGTGGTGCAGCAGAAACTGATTATGCCGAAGTTGTTGACACCATGTTGGATGAACATTTTCAGTTGACCCGGAGTAACCCCTGGGGTCGTGATAAACAACGAGATCGTGAGTATGAAGAGATCTGCCAACAGATGGCAAACCAGGGCGTTGAAGATTCGGTTCCTGTTTTTGTTGAAATGGACCAATCGACTGATGCCGAAGAGGAAATAAGAACACTTTCCGACGAGCTCGATTTTGAACGTCAGGAATATGAAAAAGGTGTTCGATACATTGAACGTTTTCGAATGGAAGCGGAATTGAAAGAAGCTGAATCTTCTCCTGTTAAGGAAAGAGAAGAGCCCGTAGAGACAAAATCCGTCACGAAATCGACGTTCCCTGAGAAACTTGCTGCTGTTGGCTTGCCCAAAAGCCCACCACGCCAATTACCTGAATTACTTGAAGAAGCCGCAGACATAAGACAAACACTGGCCGTATTGCAACAGCCATACGCAACAATTGCTGCCCGGGAGAAAAAGGTTCCTAATGTCCCTTGGCTCGCTGTCGCAAGTCTCTTCGCGCTTTTCGTTGCGGTTTCTGTTGGTGCCTGGTTTCTGGGTTATTTTGTCCCCCAACTTTCTATCGGTAGTGGGGTTTGTTGTGTTGCTCTTTTGGTTTGGGCTGTTTGGCGGCATAAAGCACGAGAAAAAGCTCTTGCTGAATGTCTCAAGGAGCGCAAACAGCTGGATCTAAAGAAAATTGCTGCTCAACAACGGCAGGCTGAGTTAAGTGAGCGCTGTGAAACCTTTGGGTTGCCCTCTTCAGCAATTGATTTAGTTAGATTACAAAAGTTGGTTACGAAACATCGTCGGTTGTTAGAGGAATACTGGGGCTCTACGAAAGAGTCTCTAGAGGTTGAACCGATTGTTGATGATCTTCAGGGTAAGGAAAAGCTCCAATCAATTTGTACCGATGAGGTTGTGGATGAAGACTCTGGAGACATAGTCAGCGAAGCAGTTCTGGAACTGCAACAGATGGAAGCTCGTATGTCTGAATTCGCAGAAAAAATTAAGGAAAAAGAGTCTCAACTTAAAGAGTTGATATCCAAACGTGATTCTCTCTCTTCTGAACAAAAGAATGCCATGCAGGGGCCTGTAGAGCAGGAGATCTCTGTGAATGATCCGGCCAGAGCTCTCTTCCGCCGTAAACAAAGGTTGGAAGAACGTATTGCGGTACTGCGTAAGGCCATTAACTTACTTGCTGAAGCTGTTGACGAGTTTGGTAGATCCCATCTCGTTCGGCTGAACTCAGAGGCGAGCAAGATGTTTGGGAAGATCACCGCCGGTCGATATCCCACTCTCAAGCTGGATGAGAATATGTCGCCTTCTGTTCAAGTTGATGGACGTCGTTGGGTGCCAGTTGATCATTTCAGCAGAGGGACTGTCGATGCTATTTACCTGGCGTTGCGGATCGGATTGGCGAAGGTTCGAGATGACGGAAGGTCTTTACCGTTAATGTTGGATGACCCCTTTGTACATCTTGACCAAAAACGTCTCGCAAAGACACTCAATTTAGTAGATATGGCTTCTGCTGATGGACAATTAATTCTCTTCAGTCATAATCTAGACTTAGGTAAGCGCGCAGCAAAAGATCGTTGGCATGTTGTTCCCATTGATGGGAACACTGTTGAGACTAACGCTGAGGAAGGAGAAGACCATGTCGGACAACTGCATCTTTTGTAAAATTATCGCCGGTGAAATCCCTGGGAAATTTGTTTATCAGGATGATCAGGTCGTGGTTGTAGAGGATATAAATCCCCAGGCTCCAAATCATATGCTGATCGTGCCGCGTAAGCATATCCGCACGACGCTGGACTTGACTACGGCAGACAATAAATTAATTGGTCATGTATTTCAGATTGCCGGTAAAATAGCTCATGATCGAGGCTTCTCTGAGGATGGCTTCCGCGTGGTTAACAACTGTAATGAAGCTGGTGGTCAAACGGTCTGGCACATCCATTTTCATCTGCTCGGTGGACGGGATATGGCTTGGCCTCCAGGTTGATCAAACCGCTGATATTATTTGAAGAGTGGCCTGAAACATAGTTGCGAACGAGGCCTTTCTGTTTTAAAATCATCCATGTTTTGAAGGAGCAATGATCTTTTGTCTTTGTCTCTTCTTCTCTTAATGTCTTTCATCTCTCGTTACACGGATTCTTGTATATGGAAAAGATTCATCAACCGATATCTCAAACAGAAGCTCCTGAGAACTATGATGATAAACGCCAACTTCGGTTGATCAATGAGATCATGGAACTGTTGGTGACCCATCATGGAGGAAGTCTTAGTGAGAAAGTTCTTGATGAGTCTATTGATGATCTCCAGAAAGCGTTAAGTCTGGCGCAAGAAGCTCATCGCCATCAAGTGCGTAAATCAGGCGAACCTTATTTTTTCCATCCGTTGCGGGTCGCACATTTAGCTGCCAGACATTGGATGGATTTTGCTTCTGTTATCGCTGCTATCTTGCACGATGTCGTCGAAGACACACCAACGACGCTTGAAGATGTCAGTGAAATGTTTGGTATGGAAATCGGCCTGCTGGTTGATGGTCTGACAAAGGTTGATGATGATCTTCTGAGCCGCAGTGCCTTGAAGGAGCAGACCTACCGTAAACAGGTTCTTTTGGCTATCAGGGATGTCCGGGTCCTTTGTTTGAAGTTCTGGGACCGTATAGATAATTTGCAGACCATTCAAGCGTTGAATCCTGAGAAGCAATGTCTTATTGCTGAAGAAACGCGTACTATTTACGTCCCACTGGCAAGGCATTTGGGAATGGGTCGTGTTGCAACCGAACTTGAAGCCCTTTCGCTAACAATCCTTTACCCGACCAGAGCTGAGCGTTATGACGCTGCTGTCAACGAAATGCGTAAGCTTTACGAGTCCGCGTTTGGTCGAATCCGTTCGGAAGTCCACAATATCCTGGAACATCACAAGGTTGGCGCCTTGGTTAAAGATCGCTGGCGCCCATTCTCTATCGCTGCAGCTCGTATGACAACGCGTGGTTTGCCTGCGCTTTACACTTTGGATATTCTTGTAGATAGCTTTCTTGATGCATACCATGCTCTTGGTTTGCTACATCGTTTATATCCACCCATCCCAGGAAAATTACGAGATCATTTAAACGTGCCATCGCAGTATGGTTACCAAGCTCTTAAGACCAGTGTTCAGGCTGGTGAAGTTCGTTTGCGCGTTGAAATTACGACTCGAAAATTCGCTCGTTTTAATCAGTCAGGTGTTTTGGCTCCTGGTTTTGAATTCAGGAGTTCAAGTTTTGAAGATTTGATGCAGTCGTTGATTGAAGGTGAATCTGCTTTCGATATGGATAGTTTGCGATTGGCATCCGCTTCAATCCAGGTTTATACCCCTTTAGGTGATGTCCGCTCTCTACCTGAAGGAAGTAGCGCTCTTGATTTTGCCTTTGATATCCATGAGCAGCTTGGTTTACACGCAGTTCGTGTTCGCATCAATGGTAAAACCCGTCAACTCAAGGCTCGTTTGATGGACGGAGACCAGGTCGATGTTGAAACTTCAAAGCGTCCTAAGGTACTGCCGAAGTGGTTGGAGTGGGCTGTTACTCCGCGCGCGCGCAACAGTATCAGACGTTACTTGCGCACTAAAGTTACGCAGCGCAGTGGTGGCACAAGCTAGTCGCTTTACTCTGAAGCCTCTTCTGTTTGTACCTATAGCGCTGTTCCTTGCTTTTGATTTGCCTGCCTTTGCTGACTCTGCAAATGTATTTGTTTATCATCGTTTTAACGATTCTCGTTACCCTTCGACCAATATCAACTCTTCCGAGTTTATTGCCCATCTAGAGCTTCTCCGCAAGGAGCGTTTTGTCGTCTTAAGTCTTGGTCAAGTCGTCTCTGCCTTACAGTCTGGTCAAGAATTACCACAGAAATGTGCGGTTATTACTATTGATGATGGTTACCATTCTTTCCTTTCCGATGGTTGGCCGATTCTTAAAAAATATGGTTTTCCTGCAACTTTATTTGTAAGTAGCGGTAGCGTTGGAGGTGGAGATTTTTTGAGTTGGAAGGACCTTCGTCAATTGATGGATGAAGGTGTAGAAATTGGTAATCATTCGGCCCAACATGACTATTTTCTTGGTCGTTCAGATGGTGATGTCTCGGAGGATGAGTCTGCCGAGGTCTTGGATGATCTGACGCGATCTCAAGCAGCCTTTAATCGACACCTTGGTTTCACCCCAGAGCTGTTTGCTTACCCGTATGGTGAATTCTCTCTGGGTTTAGCTGCCATTGTTAAAGCTGCCGGTTTCAAGGCTGCCTTTGGTCAACAATCTGGAGTTGTTTCATCTGAACAGAACCTTTTTGTGCTGCCGCGTTTTCCCGTTGGTGGGGGATATACTGATCCTGCAAATTTTTACACTAAGTTATACATGAAGCCTTTGCATGTTGACGTTGTCACTCCAAAATCTCCTTTGATTTTAGATGATAACCCTCCAACTTTAAGGTTTTACTTAAAAGATAAACAGGTAGATGTAAAGACGTTGAAATGTTTTGTGCCAGGTCAAGCAGGCTGTCAGGTGGTGATGGTTTCAGAATGTGAAAGGCTTTTCGAGGTTGTTGCGGCGCAACCAATCAATGGCAGGCGTAGTAAGTACACTGTAACGGCGACCGATGTTTTATCTAAACAATGGTACTGGTATAGCCAGTTATGGGTTCGTCCTGGTGTTGGTATGGTGGCCGATGAGCCGGTTTCTCGATGAGAAGAACCCACTTCCTGCGGTACTTATACTGGTGACGGCTTTGGTCTCCGGTTGTCTCAGAAAAGCTAAGTTTGCTCTTGATAGATCATTCTGACGAATCATTGCTCTTATTTCCTTCACGTATTCGTCACCACGCTGTGAGTATTTATGTAACCCTTTTGATAGCTTGGTGCCAGTCACCCGTTTTTCCTGTTTGCGAATATTGTCTCTAATTTCACGCATCTTGCTATAGGCGCCATGACTATTGAGGTTGTTCATGTAACTACGAATTGATTCATAGATACTTGAAAATTTGCGTACTTCATAAGTTTCTCCTGGCGCACGCCCCGCCGGCACAATGCCTGTTCCAGGTTTGAACGTCCACTCACCAAAGATATTATTGCCAAGGCGAGCAAATCTTGACGTTCCCCACGCAGACTCATTTGCTGCCTGTGCCAAGACAAGATCAGGTGGGATGGTGTCAACTCTTCTTAACAGTCGAGCTCGTGCTCTGTGATCAGTCAAAGGGCGACCACGCAGGCCATAACGCTTCGAAATTTCATCGAGACGAACTCTATCATTGACCTTGCTTTTTCGTTCGCTTCGTCTGGCGAATATCTGCAAAATTTCTGAACGCTCTTTCGTGATTTCTTTGTTTGCTAATAGAACCATGGGAAGAAGCCCCATGAAAAAAGCATGTTTTTTTGCCACGAGACTAACGGAATTGTTTATGTCCTTTGGAATGCTCTCAAGAATAAATTCCGGAACCCCATTTTCAAGTTCTCCCCATTTATAATCGAGGGTTTGAAAAATAGCCTGCATGCCAGCGGTGGTTTTCGGGTTGATGACTTGTTGCTCTTTATGCTGAGTTTGCTGCTTGTTTTCTGCAACTGAGGCTACAGATTGACAGACACTGAATGTCAGCAGGAGAGGGCTGAATAGAAGCCCCAGAAGTGATAATGTTTTGGTGTTGAGTCGCATGTTTTTCATCTGATTAAGTTATGTCGTTGACCCTATTGATGGTTCGTTGCGCTAAATTCTGCGCCGATTATATCATGGTTTAAATTGACAGGCATTAATTGTTACATGCATAACTTGTATGTATTTAAGGAGGTATCGATGAAATCTTATAGAAAAGAACTCTGGTTTGATGTGCCTGATCGCAGGGGCTTTATTAATATTACCCCTCAGGTGGCTGCCTGCCTTCACGAAAGCGGCATACAGGAAGGGTTGTTGCTCTGCAACGCTATGCATATAACTGCTTCGGTCTTTATTAATGACGACGAAAAGGGCTTGCATCATGATTTCGAGCGCTGGTTAGAAACGTTAGCACCACATGAGCCGTTGAATCTTTATCAACACAATCAAACAGGTGAAGATAACGGTGATGGGCATCTCAAACGTACAATCATGGGGCGTGAAGTTGTTGTTGCTGTCACTTCAGGAGGTTTGGATTTTGGCCCATGGGAACAGATCTTTTATGGTGAATTCGATGGTAGGCGCCGTAAACGAGTGCTTGTTAAAATAATCGGAGAATAGTCGTAAAAATTATCATTTCTTAAAACTGTTCTTTGTAAATGTTGCCTTCTTGGCCGAAATGATTATAATTAAATGTATGATTTGCTGAATTATCGCAATTGTTGATGGGGTATTAATATGGAAGCACCTATTGTTTTCGGCCTCTTTGCTCTATACGTTACAGCAACCTCCTTGTATTTAGTCCTGGCAGGTAAGCAGGACTCGCTCCTTGCGCTTCTGAGGCGTTTTTGGGGCCGAACTCTCGGACACTCCTTTTATTTTCTTGCTAACGTGGCTTTCCCCCTTTTGGTTTGCGTTTTGTGTCTTGGTTGGGGTGTCCGCCAGTACGATCCCTCCGTTGCTTTAAATGATCTTCATCCAAAGTTGCAGTTGAATGTTGAGTCCTATCGTGATTTGAGGCTGATGTTGCAAGAAGAGCCTGTTTTGGATTCTTTTGAAGCCGTGTATGGAGCTTGACCTCTGCTTGCGTTTATTTCTCTGGTCTCAACCTTGACATTCCCCTCTATCGTAACTATCTTCCTCCCGGACATTAACATCGTTAGGGAGGTTTTTTTATGACAGATCAGAACAAAACAGAGCAGGGAACCATTTCTATTCATACGGATAATATTTTTCCAATTATCAAGAAATGGCTGTACAGCGAAAAAGAGATATTTCTTCGTGAGCTTGTATCTAACGCTGTGGACGCGATCCATAAGATGCAACATGTTAATCTTGTAGAAAGTTTGCAGAATTCAGATGATTACAGGATTGATGTTGTTTTGGATAAAGACAACAAAACCTTAACGATAAAGGACAACGGCATCGGCATGAACGCCGATGAAATCCGTCGTTATATTAACCAGATTGCATTTTCTTCCGCGGAAGAATTTGTTGAAAGATTTAAAGACCTGGAAGATAAAAGCCAGATTATTGGCCATTTTGGTCTTGGTTTCTATTCTGCCTTTATGGTGGCCAAAAAAGTTGAGATTCGTTCTCTAAGTTATCAGGAAGATGCTGTTGGCGCATACTGGAGCTGCGATGGATCAACCAGTTACGAGCTTTCAGAAATTGATAAGGATGACCGTGGTACTGAGATTATCCTTTCTCTTGAAGATGACGAGCTTGAGTTTCTCGAGCCTGCTCGTGTCCGAGGTGTCCTAACCCGTTATTGCAATTTCTTGCCAGTGGCAATCCATCTCGAAGGGGAGGTTGTGAATGACCAGAACCCTCTCTGGACACGTATGGCCACAGAGCTCAGCGATGAAGACTATAAAGACTTCTATAAAAAGCTCTATCCATTTTCCGAAGAACCTCTGTTCTGGATACATCTCAATATCGATTTCCCCTTTAACCTCAAGGGAATTCTGTACTTCCCCAAGCTGACTAACGAATTTGATGTCACCAAGAGTCACATCAAGCTCTTCTGTAATCAGGTTTTTGTCAGTGATAATTGTGCAGAATTGATCCCTGAATTTCTAACTCCATTGCAGGGATGTCTCGATGCACCTGATTTGCCTCTAAATGTCTCACGTAGTTATTTGCAGAATGAGCCTCAGGTTCGCAAAATACGTGAAGTTATCGCTAGTCGTGTTGCGGGCAAGTTGGTTGAACTCGACAAAAACGATCGTGCTTCTTTCGCCCCGATTTGGTCAGATATTCATACTTTTGCCAAGTTTGGAATGATGAAGGACGATAAGTTCTACGAAAAGCTTAAAGATCATACTCTCTTTGCATTGAATGGTAAGGAGGATGAATGGACCACTTTACCCGAATATCTAGAGAACAGTTCCGCTGCAGAAGCTACAACTGTCTATTACACAAATGATGCCGTTGCCCAATCCACATATTTGAAGCTTTTTAAGGCGCAAAACATCGATGTTCTGGTTTTGGATACGCAGATAGACTCACATTTTATCCAGTTTCTGGAAATGAAGAATTCGGAAGTCAAGTTCGCACGGGTTGATGCTGATGTGACTGAGAATTTAATTGAGCAGGGCCCCTCACCAGATTTGATTGAAGGTGACGATGGCAAGACAAGAGACGAACGAATTGTAACTATCTTTAAAAAGTCTTTGTCTGACGAAGAATTTGAAGTTCGTGTTGAAAGGCTTAAAGACGAATCTGTCCCAGCAATGGCACTGTTCTCCGAGCAGGATCGTCGCTTCCAGGAGATGACAAGAACTCTTGGCAAAGACATTCCTTTGCCTGGAAATGCACCGTCTTTGATGGTAAACAGTTCAAGCCCTGTTGTTCAGAATATTCTCGATTTGGATTCAAAGGAAAAGACGGAAGATGTCGATCTTTTGGTTGCACAGGTTTATGACCTTGCAATGTTGACTTGTCGTGCTTTTGATCAGGATCGCATGGCGCGTTTCCTCGACAGGAGTAACAAGATCCTCTCTCGAGTCAATACTACAGATAAAGACTGAGTCAATATGCTTTGTCACATAGTTCATTAAAAAAGCAGGGGTCGTCTAACGCCCCCTGCTTTTTATTTAGAGATGTATAGGCTGTCTCTATAATTGATGGATTGAAACTGATCCTTGTTTGATTTGTTTCTGTAGCCAAGCGTTAAGTCCTTTTCGCCAGATGTTTCGAGTCTGGGGCACAAGAAAACTAAAACCGAGTACGTCGGTGAAAAATCCTGGTGTCAATAATAGTAAACCACCAACCAGAACAAGGGCACCGTCAATCAGGGTCGTGGCAGGCATCTGCCCTCTAGCAGTTTCTTCTTGTATTCTCCTGACGATTTCGACCCCTTGGCTACGGGCTAGCCATGCACCCGCAACGCCGGTCATCATGATCAAACCAATCGTTGGAAACAGTCCAATAATGCGACCCGCTTCAATCAGGATGTAAAGTTCCATAAGTGGTACAAAAACAAAGATAGCGAGTAGTTTTATAAACACAAAGTGCTCCTTAATTAGAACGGCTAAATGAATTCAGAGATATTATATGGTATGAGTATAGCTCTTCTGTAAAGATCTCTAACTACTTGAATTTAAAGGTTAAATAAACTGCATAAAAAATAGGCATATAGTACAAGTGGTTATTATGTGGTTTGACCGAAAGTTTATTCACATACTTTTCAACAGTTTGTCCACATGTTTTGTGGACAAAGTCGGTAGGTGCTTGAAACACATTGTTTTTTTCGTTTTTTGTGTATTTTGCAAAAAAAAACTTGACTTTGATGGGTGCTGATTTTCTGGCAAGATCGGTTCATTTGTTGTCTAGTTTGTCGATGATTTTACGTGTTGTTTTACGCAAGGAAGCCTCAGCATCAAGGTTGGCTTCTTCGGCCAACTTGACGATCTGGAAAAGTGCCTGACCTAAAGACTCTTCGTTGATCTTTAGTTTGTCGTCAGGATTCTTTGTGTCGTTTTGAGTCCACAAAAGACTATTTGCTGAATCAGGCAGCTCTATTTGTCTATTATCGCGAGCAGCTCTTGATATGAGTTTCTGGGCGCGTTGTAGTGCTGGGAGTTTAACTGGTAGATGGTCTGCTAAACAGGTTTTGTTGTGGGTTTTCTCTGATTTCTTTATACGGTCCCATTGTTTGTTCAGGTCCGCTTCGACTTTGACTCCCTCTTGTTTGAAAACGTGCGGGTGGCGTCGAACTAATTTATCTGCAATCCCGGCAGCAACATCGGAAAAGTTAAACTGTCCACGTTCTTGATATATCTGTGCAAGAAAAACAACTTGAAGGAGGAGGTCTCCTAGTTCATCAAGGATGAGCTCAGGATTACAACTTTCAATAGCGTCAATCAATTCGCATGATTCTTCAAGGACGTATGAAGTCAGGCTCTCAGGAGTTTGCTCTGCGTCCCATGGACATCCTTCTGGTTCCCTCAAGGTCTGCATGATTTTCAATAATGAGGTTATGCTTTTGTGTGCATCTTCATGAGTCATCGTTTATCTTTTCCCAGGTAAAGTTGGTTCGTTCTACCGCAGCTTCGTTAAGATTGCAAGGGACCCAATTTCAGGCGACTAAAGTCTTGCAAATTTATCTTTAATACGTTAATAGAGGGGACTTAATTTCGGCTACAGGTGAAAACTTCTTGACTGTTTCATGGAGGTTCCTATACTGGCGCCTTGCTTAAATCCCCATGAGGTAGATTGTCGTGCAGATACAGATCGACAAACTGAAAAGAAAGCCGCGCCAAATTGATGTCGCTGAGTATGCCGAAGGTTTCCCGGTTCTTGCCGAACTTATGACCGCGGGAGCAGTTCATTTTGATGAGATAATCGTTGGCTCTTTGCAAGTTGCTTGGGCTAACGACTTTATTAATGTTAATGGCCAACTGAAGACGAAAGTAACTTCTCCTTGTTGCAGGTGTCTTGCACCAGTTACTATGCCTCTTGAAGTTAACGTTTTGCTTACGTATTCAGGAAGTGCTGGAACTGATCAATCTCTTGCTGATGAGGTTGAACTGGCGAATGAAGATCTTGTCCTGATTCCATTTTCAGGCCCAGATTTGGATTTGAAGCCAGATGTCGAGCAGGAGATTGTGATGGCTTTATCTCAGCATCCACTCTGCAAGGACGAATGTCTTGGCCTTTGTCTTCAATGTGGAGGCAATTTAAACAAGAAAGTCTGCTCTTGCGAGCCACCGCTTCTTCATGCAGGGTTAGAGGCGCTTAGAAATTTTAAGGTTAAACAATAAGCACAACAGGGCACGTTGCCCTGAAATTAACAATAAGCCGCTTTGTCGGCACTTTTAAGGAGACACACAGACAATGGCTGTACCAAAGAAAAAAACCTCCAAATCCAAGCGCGATATGCGCCGTTCTCACGATGCTTTGAAAGCCCCAGGTATTTCTCTCTGTCCACAATGTCAGGAGCCTAAGCAATCTCATCGTGCTTGTCCTTCTTGTGGAAGTTACAAAGGTAAGGACGTCCTTGGTTCTGAAGACTAAGGATTCTTTCTTTTGAGTAATCGCCCTATAGTCGCTGTTGATGTTATGGGAGGAGATCATGCTCCTGCCCATGAGGTTGCCGGTGCAGTTATGGCTGCCAGGCAATGGCAGATTCCTATTATATTGGTTGGCCAGACTGAGTTAGTTAATAACGAGTTGCTAAATCATAATACCCAGGGTCTGGATATCCGTGTTGAGCATGCTAGCGAAGTCGTTGGTATGCGTGATTCGGCGTCTGATGCTGTACGTAAGAAAAAGGACTCGTCAATCCGGGTAGCCTTTGATCTTGTTAAGCAGGGAACAGCCCATGCTGTTGTCAGTACCGGTAATTCCGGAGCGACAATGGCCGCAGGCATGTTTGTTCTTAAGCGTATTCCAGGTATTGACCGGCCAGCTATTGCAACAGTAGTTCCCAACCTCAAGGACCAGACTCTGGTTCTTGATGTCGGAGGCAACGTTGATTGTAAGCCTCCACATCTTGTTCAATTTGCCTTGATGGGAAGTGTCTATGCATCTCAGATGCTCGATAAAAGCACTCCTCGTGTAGGGTTGTTGTCCAATGGTGAAGAAGAGACCAAAGGCAATGAGTTGACGCGTGAGGCCAACCAGCTTCTTAAGGACACTTCACTCAATTACGTCGGATATAAAGAGGGCCGCGATATTTTTAACGCCCGAGCTGATGTTGTTGTTTGCGATGGTTTTGTTGGCAACGTTGTTCTTAAGGTGTCTGAAGGTCTGGCTGAGGCGATGGGGTCAATATTGCGAGAAGAGTTCGGTTCAAGACTTTTGTCCAAATTGGGCTATCTTTTCGCTCGACCTGCGCTTAAAGCTTTTCGGAAGAAAGTTGATTATGCCGAGTATGGTGGGGCTCCATTATTAGGTATTCAGGGTACAGCCATGATTTGTCATGGAAGCTCCAACCCTCGCGCCATCATGAACGCCGTCAAAATGGCTTTTGATAGCGAGACTCATAATGTAGTTAGTAAGCTGACTGAAAGTCTTAAAGAACTCCAAACAAAGAATTAGAGGTCTGTTTTTAATCTAGATCTCTGATTGAACACTTTTTTAAGGAGTACAATCGTGATAAGAGCTCGAATTACCGGTACCGGATCCTATGTTCCTGAAAAAGTTCTGACGAACCTGGATCTCGAAAAAATCATCGATACAAACGATGAATGGATTAGAACGCGTACGGGAATTAGTGAGCGTCATATCGCTTCAGATGACGAGAACACTTCAGATCTTGCGACAAAAGCCGCCCAGAGAGCCATGGAAATGGCGGGGGCCGCTCCAGAAGATATTGATCTGGTCGTTGTCGGCACAATAACTGGAGATTATCCTTGGCCTGCAACAGCGTGTATTGTTCAGAGTAATCTGGGCGCAAAGAACGCAGGGGCCTTTGATGTGTCTGCTGCTTGTAGTGGTTTTCTCTATGCTTTGTCATGCGCAGTAGACCGTATAGAAGCCGGTCGTTGCAAAAAGGCAGTGGTTGTCGGGGCGGAAATTCTGTCCCGTATCGTTAATTGGGAAGACCGTAACACCTGCATACTCTTTGGTGACGCTGCCGGAGCTGTCGTTGTCGAGGCCGTTGAGGGCGATAATGGCATCCTTTCAACACATCTTCATGCAGATGGTTCGCAACTGGAACTTCTCTATCAGCCAGGCTTTGGTACCAAGTTGTTGCCTAGCGTAGAGTCACTGAAAAACAAAGATTACTACCTGCAAATGCAGGGTAATGAAGTTTTTAAGGTTGCTGTCCGTTCTATGTCTGAAGTTGCAAAAAAGGCGCTTCAGGCCAACGACATGTCGGTTGAAGACGTCGATTTATTTATTCCTCACCAGGCAAACATTCGTATTCTCAAGGCGACGGCTAAAAAAATTGGCTTGAAGGACGATCAGGTTTACATCAATGTTGATCGTTTCGGTAACACGTCCGGTGCTACGATTCCTTTGGCTTTGGACGAGGCCAATCGTGCTGGACGCCTTAAAGAAGGCGATATCCTTCTCCTTGACGCTTTTGGTGGTGGTTTTACATGGGCCGCAGCTCTGCTGCGCTGGTAATTCTCTAACACTGTTAATTTAAGGTTTTAGACGATGATAGCATTTCTTTTCCCTGGTCAGGGTTCTCAACACGCAGGGATGGGCAAGGATCTTGCCGACAACTTTACTGTTGCTCGTCATGTTTTCGAAGAGGCAAATGATGCCTTGAACTTCGATCTGGCCTCTCTTTGCTTTAATGGCCCAGAGGAAGATCTGAAGCTTACGGCTAATACACAGCCGGCGATACTGACAACGAGTATTGCCGCTTTACGTGTTCTTGAAACTGAAGCCGGACTTACTCCTGCATATGCAGCCGGCCATTCTCTTGGTGAATATAGTGCATTGGTTTGCGCTGGTGCTCTTGCGTTTGCTGATGCTGTTCGTATTGTTCGACAACGTGGCACCTTCATGCAAGAAGCTGTTCCGGTTGGAACGGGTTCAATGGCTGCAATCCTTGGCCTCGACCTGGATGTCTTGGATAATGTGTGTCGTGATGCTGCTCAGGGCCAGATTGTTTCACCTGCTAATTATAACAGTGATGGCCAAGTGGTTATTGCAGGTCATGTTGAAGCTGTTGACCGTGCAATCGACCTGGCTAAAGAGAGTGGCGCCAAAAGGGCACTGCCTCTGCCTGTCAGTGCCCCTTTCCATTGTAGTCTGATGGTTCCTGCCGGAGAACGTTTGGCCACTGTATTATCTGAGATTAACTTCTCTGAAATGATCCTTCCTGTTGTGACGAACGTTGAAGCGAAACCGAATCAGGATTCTGAACGTGCGAGAGATCTCCTGGTTCAGCAGGTCAGCGCTCCTGTTCGTTGGCAAGAAACCATTGCATGTATGGTCGCCCTTAATGTTGAGCGTTATGTTGAGATTGGCCCCGGGAAGGTTCTGTCCGGGCTGGTAAAGCGTATGGCTAAAGGCCGTGTTATTCAAAACATCCAAAATGTTGCTGATGTTGCGACTTTCGCAGGCTAATCCAGGAGAAATTGATGATTTTATCTGATAAAGTTGCTGTTGTTACTGGAGCTTCACGTGGTATCGGACGTTCCATTGCGTTATTTCTTGCATCGCAGGGAGCTAAACTGGTTGTCTCCGCTCGTAACGCCACGGCTCTTGATGAATTGACTGAGGAAATTAAGCTGCAGGGTGGTGAAGCTCTTGCGGTGGTAAGTGATATTGCAATAGAAGAGGATGCCAATAATCTCGTTGCCCAGGCCGTCGCAACTTATGGACGCGTCGATATCCTTGTTAATAATGCCGGGATTACTCGGGATGGTTTGTTGTTGCGCATGAAAGAAGCGGATTGGGATGCTGTGCTTGACACAAACCTCAAAGGTGCTTTCCTTTGTACTCGTGCAGTTGCCAAGGTTATGAGCAAACAACGATCAGGTCGTATCATTAATATTTCGTCTGTTGTCGGCGAGATGGGAAACGCTGGTCAAGCCAATTACTGTGCCAGTAAAGCTGGTTTGTTGGGTTTGACTAAATCAGTTGCACGTGAACTGGCTCGTCGGAATGTTACGGTCAACGCGATCACTCCTGGTTTTATCGTCACTGACATGACCGATGATATGAGTGACAAAGCTCGCGACGCTATGACTGAGCAGATTCCATTAGGTCGCCTTGGTGCAGCAGAAGATATCGCAAATGCAGTTCTGTTCCTTGCCTCTGATCAGTCGGCTTATATTACTGGTCAGGTGTTAGGTGTTAATGGTGGAATGTATATGTAACCCATAGTAGGTATTCGTAGAAATCATAATGAGACGGTCTTAGATCGGATCGAAACCAAGAAGGAGGAAACATAAAATGGCTAGTAATTCAGAACGTATCAAGCAAATTGTTGCAGAGCAGTTGGGTGTAGATGAGGATCAGGTAACAACAGAAGCGTCTTTCATGGACGATCTTGGCGCTGACTCTCTGGATACTGTAGAACTGGTTATGGCTCTTGAAGAAGAATTCGATATCGAAATCTCCGACGAAGATGCCGAAAAGATTCAAACTGTTCAAAATGCCATCGACTACGTCGACGCTAATTCCTAAATCTTTGACATTTGTAACGGAACGTTACGATTGTCGTTTATAACAAAACCGGCCCCGACATCTGAATAAGTTGTCGGGTGCTGGGATTGTGTTGGGAGGACAATAGTCTCATGCGCAGAGTCGTTGTAACTGGCTTGGGAATCACTTCCCCTCTGGGAACCGGTATTGAGAAGAACTGGGATGCAGTGACAAATGGTCGCTCCGGTATCGGACCAATCACACGTTTTGATTCAACAGACTTTCCGGTTAAATTCGCCGGAGAAGTTAAAGATTTTCCTGCAGAAGAGTTTTTCGATAAGAAAGAGGCCCGTAAGATGGACCTCTTTATCCATTACGCTCTTGGTGCGGCGGCCATGGCCCTTGCTGATTCCGGTCTGGAAATCAATGATGACAACGCAGAGCGTGTTGGTGTTGTTGTTGGCTCCGGTATGGGAGGCTTGCCTGCCATCGAAAAGTACCAGGAAGCAATGTCTAAGGGTGGCTATCGTAAAATCAGTCCCTTTTTCATTCCAATGACGATTATAAATCTGGCTGGCGGTCAGATTTCCATAAAATGCGGTGCCAAGGGGCCAAATATTGCTCCCGTTTCAGCTTGTGCTACAGGAACGCATTCTATCGGTGATGCCTTTCGTCTGATTCAGCGCGGAGATGCAGATGCTGTCATCGCCGGGGGTACTGAGTCTACGATTTGTCCTCTCGGTATGGGTGGTTTCTCTGTCATGAAAGCCCTTTCTACTCGTAATGATGATCCACAGGCTGCGAGTCGTCCTTTCGAGAAAAACCGAGATGGATTCGTTATGGGCGAGGGCGCTGGTATTGTCATCTTAGAAGAATATGAGATGGCAAAAAAACGTGGCGCTAAAATCTACGGTGAAGTAGCTGGCTATGGTTTAACTGGCGACGCTTATCACCTGACAGCTCCTGCGCCCGGTGGCGAAGGTGCCGCTCGTTGCATGAAAATGGCTTTGGACACAGCAGGCGTGAATCCTGAAGAAGTCGATTACATCAATGCTCACGGTACATCGACTCCGTTTAATGACCTTTATGAAACTCTGGCGATCAAGTCTGTTTTTGGTGACCGTGCCAAAGAAGTCATGGTCAGCTCAACCAAGGGTATGACAGGTCATCTTCTCGGTGCTGCCGGTGGTATAGAAGCTATTTTCTCTCTGTTGGCTATCAATCATGGCATCGTGCCGCCGACCATCAACTATGTTGAGCCTGATCCAGAGTGTGATCTTGACTATGTCCCTAATGTGGCACGTCAGGCCGACGT
>CBDUFN010000012.1:0-24461 GCA_965366475.1 uncultured bacterium
CGACAGGGCTCCTGTTCTCTGAGCTGTCACGGCGTAGAACACAATCCAAAAGAATATTGATGGTGTAGTGTAAATCTAGATATCCAATGGCCAGTCTTTTTGACTGGCCATTTTGTATTTCAGGCGTCCTTAAAAGGTGATTTTCATTCAAATTAATCGGAGGATGTGTTAGAAAATAAGGCTAATGTCGACTTACCGTTGTAAAATTGGAACCTCTGATGGCCGTGTCCTCGAGAAGGAGTTTGAGGCCGAAAATCGTGCAGCCCTTCAAGAGACTCTTGAGGAGCAAGGTTTCTTTGTTTTTAAGATTCGTAAAGCTCCTCTACAATGGTTTTCGAAAGGGTCTGGCGGAGGGGCTATAAGCGGGCGAAGATTTCTCTCTTTGAACCAGGAGATGTTGGTCCTTATCCGTTCTGGGTTGCCGATTCTGCAGGTGCTCGACACTCTTGTTGACCGTATGGAACCGGGGGGGCTTCTCAATACGCTGCAGGATATACGTACTGATGTAAAGGGTGGTAGCTCTCTCTCTGATGCTTTTGATCGTTTTTCAAGCATGTTTCCCCACCTCTATGTCGCTTCATTACGTGCCGGTGAACAGTCCGGAGATCTCCCTGTTACTCTTGCACGTTATATCGAGTATCAAAAGCGCGTAGAGGCAATTAAGGCGAAGGTTCGTAGCGCCACGTTTTATCCAATGTTGTTGGGCATTGCAGTGACAGCGGTCCTTGCCTTCTTGTTGCTCTATGTTATTCCAAGTTTCACTCAGGTTTACGCTGATGCCAACGTGCAGCTACCTTTACTGACGCGTTTGGTGATTACCGTGGCAAACGGTTTGCTCTCTGGATTACCCTTCTGGTTGCCAGCCATGCTAATAAGCTTTTTCCTGTTAAGAGCTTATGCCCGAACTGAAAGTGGGGCTCTTTTTATTGATCGATTAAAACTGAGGCTGCCCTTTTTCGGTGAAATGCTAAATGAATACGCCCTCTCAACGTTTTGCAGAACGTTTGCGACAACTCTGGCGAGTGGCATTCCGATCGTGCAGGCAATGCAGATGTCGCGCGGAACGCTGAATAATCGAGTGTTGGAAAAAAGCATCTCTGGAGCGGTCAATCGTATCCACGAAGGTGAAAAAATATCCGAGGCTTTAGAAAAGACCGGAAACTTCCCGGTTATCGCTTTACGTATGATCGGTGTAGGCGAAACCAGTGGCTCACTGGTCGACATGTTAACTGATGTCTCCGAATATTATGAAGATGAGGTGGAGCGGCGCCTTGATCGTATGACCACAATGGTTGAACCTTTGATGATGATGACTATGGGGCTATTGATCGGAGGAATTGTGGTTGCTATGTACATTCCTATTTTCCAACTGGCAGGAACGGTACAATAGGATGGAGTTGAAGCATGTCGTTTGAACATCGTAAAATTGGTGAAATCCTGGTTGAGATGGGAGCTCTCGCGCCGGCTGAGAAGCGCCTTGTTATTGAGCAGCAAGGTTTGTCTGGGCAACGCTTCGGTGAAACTGCGATTGCTCAAGGCCTGCTTTCTGATGACGTGGTTGCCCAAGCCCTTGCTCAACAGTTTGGTCTTGAATATACCGATTTGACAGGCATCGTTTCTGATCCAGCTCTCGTTGAGAGCCTGCCTCCGGAACTATCAATTCGCTACAAATTTATTCCTCTGCAAAAAACTGTAGATGGCCTCGTCATCGCAATTGCTGACCCGACCAATGTTGCTGAGCTTGACGACCTGGAAATGCAGCTTGATTCGCAGCTGATTTGTCACGTTGCTGCACGTAGCAAGATCACCGCATTGCTTGAGCAAACAGAAGGGTCGAAACAGGTTCTTCAGGGAGTTTCAGAAGACTTTAAATTGCAATTGGTCAAGGAGACAGACAAGGGTGAAGAGGTCTTGTCTATCGAAAAACTGACTGATGACAGCAGCCCTATTATTCGCCTGATCGATTCAACTCTCTTTGATGCTCTGAACAAGCGTGCCAGTGATATCCATATCGAAAGCAGTCAGGATAGTGTCCAAATCAAATACCGAGTTGACGGTGTCCTTTTCCGCGCTACCGAGCCACTTGATGGTCGTTTCCAAGGGCCTATCATTTCACGTATAAAAGTCATGAGTGATCTTGATATCTCTGAACGTCGTATTCCTCAGGATGGTCGTTTCAAGGTTCGCATGGCCGGTAAGTCGATAGATTTTCGTGTTTCCATCATGCCGAGTATCTTTGGTGAGGATGCAGTTATCCGTATTCTCGATAAGGAAAGCATTGCCAAGGACCTGCATGGATTGACTCTTGATGTCCTCGGCATCGAGGGCCATGAGTTGACCCGCTTTCGCCGCATGATTCGCGAGCCCTACGGTATGGTTTTGGTCACAGGTCCGACCGGTAGTGGCAAGACGACAACTCTTTATGCGGCGTTGACGGAGATCTTTAATGAGCAGGAAAAGATCATCACCATCGAAGATCCTGTCGAGTATCAGCTCAAGGGTATCGTTCAGATCCCTGTTAACGAGAAGAAGGGTTTGACTTTTGCCAAAGGTCTTCGCTCTATCCTGCGTCATGATCCTGATAAGATTATGGTTGGCGAGATTCGTGATCCCGAAACTGCTCAGATTGCTGTGCAGTCAGCTCTTACAGGCCATCTGGTCTTTACCACGGTGCACGCCAACAATGTCTTTGATGTCTTAGGCCGTTTTCTGCACATGGGAATTGATGCTTATAATTTTGTCTCCAGCCTTAACTGTGTTGCCGCCCAGCGCTTGATTCGTAAAATCTGTGTCCATTGTAAGCAGCCAGTGACATATAACCGTGAAGACTTTGTTGCCTCAGGTCTTAATTACGACAAACTTAAGGATCATACTTTCTACGAAGGGGCGGGCTGCAAGGAATGTAATGGCCAAGGCTATCATGGACGTACCGCAATCCTTGAATTGCTCGATTTGAATGATGATTTACGTGATCTCATTATTAGCAAGGCGTCGGTAAGTCGTCTCAAAGAGGCTGCCCGTGAGGCGGGCACTGCATTTTTGCGTGACGCTGCGGTCGAAAAGCTACTCAAGGGTGAGACAACGCTCGCAGAAATTAACCGGGTTACTTTTGTTGATCTGGCAGGAGGGGGCTCATGAGCAGGATTTTTGTCGGTGTCGACATCCAACCTGGCGGGCTTTATCTGGCCGCATTGGAGCGAAACCGACCTCATACACGTTTGTTGGGCTTACGATTTGAAAGCCTTGAAGGTGTTCTGGACGTTTCCAGTCGCCAGCCGAATATCCGTGATGCCAGACGCTTTGTCGAAGGTTTGCGTCGCGGTGTCGATTCGCTGGCTGGTCAGGAAGAACGTATTGCTTTGAGTCTGCCTGATCGTGCCGGCCGTATCTACCTGACCGATGTGGATGCACCCTTTAAATCTCGTCAGGAGGGTGTTGATATTCTCAAGTGGCGTCTCAAGTCAAATCTGCCGGCGCCACCGGGGCAAGTCAATCTTGATTATCAAATACTCGAAAAACGTGATGATGGTCGTCAGCGCTGCATTGTTGCTGCGATTGCCCAGCCGGTGCTTGAACAGTACGAAGACTTGGTTGGTGAAGCCAACCGTCATGCCATACAGATAGACTTTCACACCTTGAATCTTTACAACTACTATCGCCCGCGTCTCGACCTTGGTGATGAATGTATTTTGGTTGGCCTGGAAAGTGGCCTTTTAAGTATCCAGTATGTGACCGCACACGGTCTGAATTACCATCGTGTCAGAGAATTCAAAATTAACCCTCAGAAGGTTTTCAGTGAAATCAATCGAACCATGGTTGAAGCCTATGAATCTTTTCCAGCAATGAAGCGTTGTGCTATCTTTGCTCATGTGGATCCAGATTTGGATGGTGAATTCGATAAGTTGCTTTCGTCTGCATTTGAACGTGATGTTAAATGCCTCGATCCAGGACTTAAACGATTTAGTGGAGAGGGCAAAACAGGTGGTCTGCAGCCTGTTGGTTCTGTCATTGCCGCCTTGGGCGCGGCAGAACGTATAATGTGACGGCAATGGAAATTAAACTCAATCTTGCTAGTAAACCTTATCTGAATCGGCAGAATGTACGCCTCTGGCTACTCTTTGCCTGTACCCTTATGGTGTTGCTGATAGTTTTTAACTGCTATCACGGCTATCAGAATATTCGTCAACTGAGCTTGCTTGAAGGTCTCTTTGTCGAGTTGGAGGATCAGGTTGCCAGTATTCCTGGGGCCCCTGCCAATTATTCCCTTGAGACTCATGCCAAAATCAGAGCAGAGATTGCATTGGCGAATCAAGCCGTGGCTGCAGATCAGTTTCACTGGACAAGTTTGTTGAGCCGATTCGAAGAATTGGTGCCTGCAGATGTCAGCCTTCGCGCAATCAAGCCAGATTTCAAAGAACGCTCAGTACTTCTTACTTGCGTGGCTCGCGATGTTTCAGCAATGACCCACTTTGTAGACAACCTGTTGGGATCGGAAGATCTCAATCGGGCCTATTTGCAGAGCCACGCAGAGGTAGACTCACAACTGAATGGCCGTAGTCAGATCCAGATAGGTTTCTCTTTGCAGATCAAGGAGGCCTTCTGATGCGTTTAAAAGACTTGCTTGAACTGCTTTGGAACTCTCACCGGAAGTCTCTGGTGTTGCTTGGTGTCCTCCTTGTCCTCAATGTTTTGCTCTCGGTCTCACTTGAGCAATTTTTAGTGCCACGAGTCTCTAAAGAAGAAACGCGCTTTCTGCATCGACAGGCAGAGGTTCGCCAAATGCTTCGCAAAAAGGGTGGGCCAGCAGAAACCCCAGAGCAGCAGTATGTTCTTGCGAATCAGGATTTGACCAAGTTTCAGAAAAGCATTCCTGAATACCGTGATTTTACTGGACTGATTGAAGAGTTGCTTGTGCTCTCAAATCGTTCGCGGCTGAACATAACGCAGGTCACCTACACCTCAGAAGAATTGAAGAAGTCTCCTCTCCTTAAGTTCAGTCTGAACTTTAATGTGGCGGGAGATTACGCACAGATAAAGAAATTCATCCATTCGTTGGAACAATCGACTCGCCTGATTACAATCAAGCAGATTTCCTTGCAAAGTGTGGAAGATGATGGCGTCAAACTGGGCTTAAGTCTTGAAACTCTTTTCCGTCCGGGGAGTCGTGAGTCATGAATCGCAAACGCATCATCCTTGCGGCCCTGTTGGGCGTTTTGGCTATCTGCTTGGCCTATGCATACTTTGCGACTCCGCGATTGGAGAAAGCCCCGCCGCGGAGTGTCAGTAAACGAGTGAAATCTACTCCGGCAAAGGCTTCAGGGAAATCGCCGTCGATAACATCTCAAGATCGTATTGACTTTGACTACCTGATGGTTGATACGCAAGAGTTTCCTGGCGCAGAGCGTGACGTCTTTCGTTTCGGACAAAAGCGAGCCGTGAAAACTGAAGTGGTCGTGAATCAACCTTCCGTTCGTGTAGAAGTTCCTGTTGAAGTCATCGCACAACCTGAACCTGTAGATATGGTGCCGATAGAAATTGTACAGCAATCACTGAGTAAATTTACTTTTCTCGGTTTTCTCGATAAAGCAGGAGAGAAGACGGTTTTCTTGTCGAGTCGTGGAGATTTGTTTCTTGTCAAACGCGGTGAAAAATTTGGTTCTGATCTTGAGTTTACCGTTGAGGATATCAGTGAAAACCTTTTGCAGGTTCGGCATGCCGGTCGCGATGGTTTGATTGAAACGCCATTAATTGAACAGCAAAAGTTGAGTGCTTCAGTGAGTTCGCCTGCTCATTTGCCAGCAGAGAGAGCTGTCAGCCAGCCGAAACCAAGAGTGTTTAACCCGAAACGAAGAATGTTGCGGCCTACCGCACCTCAGGGAAGTGAAACTGGCTTGCCGGAGATGATTGAACAAGATAACCCCGAAGAAGGTCAGGAAGAAACCGAGCCTGCCGAAGGGGATGATTTAGAGGGAGATGTCAATGGCTCGAATCAGTAAAGTTCGTTTGGCCGGGTGGGTGATTGTAACCCTCGCGCTCATCATGATGTGCGGGTGTGCGTCCTATCAAGCAGGCAAAGCCTACGATGAAGCTGAGTTACTCACTTCAAAAGAGGATTTTGATGCAGCCTTTGAAAAGTATGTTGAAGCGACACAGTTGGATCCGAGCAGTAAAAAATACAAGTTGGAATTGTTGTCATCTCGGACAAAAGCTGCAACGAAGCATATGAAACAGGCAAGGCAGTTTACAAAAGAAGGTCAATTGTCAGCAGCCCTCACTGAATATCGATTAGCACGTGGTTTTGATCCTTCCAGCGAAATCATAAATCAAAAAGCAAGGGAGATTAGCACTCTTCTTGAAGCTGAAAGCCTTGCCGAAGAGGGCGCTGTTTTTTACGGCAGACGAAACTTACCTTTGGCGAGTAAGGCCATCGACAAAGCTTTAAGTTTAAACGCGAATAATGCGCGCGCGCTGGCTATTAAGGACCTCATTGTTCGTGATCAAAAAACAATCTCAATGGATGGCCTGGAACTGGATGTTGCTTCGAACGAGCCGATAACCCTGAGTTTCAAAGATGCAAATATCAAGGAAGTTTTTGGCATTCTGACACAGTTGAGTGGTATCAACTTTATCTTTGATGAAGAGATTCGCAGCCAATCGATTTCTGTTCTTCTTGAAAAAGCCAGTTTTGCTCAGGCCATGGAATTAATCCTGCAAATGAATGGTCTTGAGAAAAAAATTCTTAATGGCAAGACAGTCATTATCTTTCCGCAATCAAGAGAGAAAGAGAAGCAATATGGTGATCAAATAATTCAGACTTTTTATTTGTCTCATATAGATGCCAAGAAAGCCGTGAATCTTCTGCGGACTATGTTGCAGTTACGCAAAGTCTATGTTCATGAAGAACGTAACGCCCTTGTTGTCAGAGATAAACCAGAAGTTATCAAGCTAGCAGAGCAAATTCTTGATGCCGCTGATAGGGGTAACTCAGAGGTCGTTTTCGATCTGGAGTTAGTTGAGATCACTCAAGATGACACGCTGAATATTGGTCCTAAATTGACACCTTCTCAGGTGAGTTTTGGTTTAGCCAATACTGATGGGACATCAATTGTTTCGAGTGCTTTAGCTGCTGGTACAGATGTCGCTAATTTAGTCAGCGGCCTTAATGGCCTTAACTCCCTCGATTCTTTTTATACCGTTCCTACTGCGTCATTTGATTTTGCAAAAACGTTGAAAGATTCAGAAATTCTGGCCAATCCCAAAATCCGTGTCAAAAACAAAGGTAAGGCCAAGGTTCATATCGGGAGTAGAGAGCCTGTCCTTACCGTCACGATTAACGGTGACCAGACTTCGGAAAGTGTTCAATATGTGGACGTTGGTGTTAAGTTAGACATCGAGCCGCAAATTCAGTTAGATGGGTCAGTAGAGACAAAGCTTAAGTTAGAGGTTAGTAGTGTTATCGCGCGCGAAAAGAGTACAGAAACAGGGACTACAATATTAACTATTGGCACGACGAACACTGAAACCGATTTGATCCTTATGGATGGTGAGCAGACCATTATTGGGGGGTTACTTAAAGAGGAAGACAGCAAGTCTCGAACAACCTTTCCTTTCCTGGGCGACATCCCACTGATCGGGCATCTTTTCTCCAATCACTCCAACACAAAACAAAAACGTGAAACCTTGCTATCAATCACACCTCATATTGTTAAACAGATTGAGATTCCAGGTATAGACGTTGCTACTATTTGGTCCGGTGGTGAGGACAATCTCAAAAATGGTCCAAATTTCGGTGCTTTTGCACGACCATTAATAAGTGAAGTGGATTCTGTAAGGCCCCAAGCGGCTCCAGCCGTAGAGCCGTTGAAGGTCCAAGTCGAGGCTTCCTCGGGAGTTTTAGATGTCGATGCTCAAAAACCCGATGAAGTGTCTCCTGCAAAGGAGGCATTACTGCCGAAGGTTGAGCTAGACGTAAAGCCTGTTGTGCCAGAGTTGGGAATTGTTGCTCCTGATGTGGCTTTTCCGGCTGAAGAAACACTTTCCTCTCCAGAAGAATTAGTCCCGACAGAAGTGCTGCCTGAACAACAGGAAGTCGGAGCTCCGATTGTTCTGGAGATGCCTAAAAAGGGCCCTGTTACTCTCCTCTTCGAAACCCCAGAAAATGTAGAGAAAGACCAGGAGTTCACTGTTTCTGTTAGTATTCAAGATGTTGATAATCTTTATAGCGCTCCACTCTTTGTCAAATATGACCCCGCTGTTCTTGAGTTGATTAATCTCAGTGAGGGTAGTTTTCTCAAGCAAGAGGGGCAATCAACGGTTTTTTCCAGTAGCCCCAATCGCACAACTGGACAAGTTATTGTCGGTTATAAACAAGGCACTGGCGGGAAAGGTGCGACTGGTTCTGGGAAATTGTTTGATCTGAATTTTAAAGCCCTCACAGAGGGTGAGACTTCATTAGAAGTTAATCGTATTAATTTTCGTAATCCCAAAGGAGTCCGGCTTAAAGTTGTCTCTGAGCCGGTCATGATTGAGGTCCGTTGAGTCTGTCTCGTTACATATCAACCGCTCGTGGTCAGCGTGGTCTGACTCTTCTGGAAATGGTTCTGGCCATGGCGATCTTGGCTGTTCTGGCGACCATGGTTTTGCCTATGGCAGAAGTGACGGCAATGCGCGGCAAAGAGCTGGAGTTGAGGCGCTCGTTACGTGAAATTCGAACGGCGCTAGACCAGTACAAAGCAGATTTTGACAAGGCTGTTGAAGAGAAGAAGATTATTGCCGCAATTAATGAAACCGGTTACCCGGAAGACCTTGAGTCTCTGATTGCAGGTGATGATTGGGGTGGTCTTTATTCCTACAAGCGTAAGTATTTGAGACGTTTGCCAAAAGACCCGTTTGACGAGTACGACGAAGGCTGGGGGTTACGCTCCTATAAGGATGATCCGGATTCCACTTTTTATGGTGGCGACGATATCTACGATGTTTATTCTCAGAGTTACAAGACAGCTCTGGACGGTACACCTTACAACACGTGGTGAAACGCATGATCTTGAAAGATAACAAAATTGCACAGCGTGGGTTTACGCTGATTGAGCTGTTGATCGTTATGTCGATCATCGGTATTTTGGCCAGCATCGTAGTGCCGAATTATCAGCGAAACCTGATTAAGGCCCGTGAGGCTGTCTTGATGGAAGACCTGTATCAGATGCGACGTGCTATTGATGCTTATTTTGCAGACAATATCAGCTACCCTGGGTCTCTCGACGACCTTGTTGCGAGTAAGTACCTGCGTGACCTTCCCAGAGACCCTTTTACCCAGAAAATAGACACTTGGGAAGAGGTTGCCCCGACTCCATCCATCGAAGGTGAACTCGCCGAAGGCGGTTTGGAGGATGTACATAGCGGTAGTGATTTGGTCGGTCTAAATGGCATCCCTTACCGTGATTGGTAAGCTCCGTTATTCATGACCCTGCAGTCCATGAACTTGAGCGCTTCAAAGAACCTCAGTGTAGATATTCTTCAAGCTCACTGAATTGTAAGCACAAACCTTTCTCCAGTCGTTAAACACAGATGCAGGACTATGATTCAGCTTTTTAATGTCTGCAAGGCTTACCAGCGTGATCAAAACGCTCTGAACGATGTCACTCTCAAAATTGAGAAAGGCGAGTTCGTTTACCTTACGGGTCCTTCCGGAGCCGGTAAGTCAACCCTACTGAAGCTTCTCTATTGTGCTGAACGTCCAAGCCGTGGCCAGATCCTGGTCAATGGACGCAATATTACCCGTTACGGTGCAGCGCGTATTCCTTATCTCCGTCGTAATCTCGGCATCATTTTTCAGGATTTCAAATTATTGAAGCGACGGACAGTCTTCGAGAATGTAGCTTTTCCCCTCGAAGTGCAGGGTCGCAAGCGCTACGAAATCAGTAAAAAAGTTTATCAGACCCTTAAAAATGTCGGGTTGGAGCATCGTTTAAATCACTACCCTCTGCAATTGTCAGGTGGTGAGCAGCAACGTGTTGCTGTGGCTCGTGCTCTCGTGGTCGATCCACTTATTCTCCTTGCTGATGAGCCGACTGGCAACCTTGACCCGGAAGTTACTCTGGATATCATGGGCTTGTTCAAGGGTGCCAATGCACGTGGCACAACGATTGTTATGGCCACTCATGATCGCAGTCTTATCCGTGAATTTCCAAGGCGTATTGTCTCTCTTGATGCCGGAAGTCTTGCTACCGATGATCTGCCTTTATTCCGTGGTACGTCTGGAAAGGCGGGGTCGCCCTGATGATCTTGCGAACAGGATATTTTCTTAAGCGTGCCTTGCGCAATATGAGCCAGAGCCCTGTTTTGAGCCTCGCCTCAATTGGTACTGTGGCGGTTGCTTTGGCACTTCTTGCCTTCTTTGCCATTGCCGTACTCAATGTTCAACAATTGACAGCTTCGTGGGGTGAGAACCTTGCTGTGGTTGCTTATCTGGATGAAGTTCCCGAACAGAAAACTATACAAGGCTGGGTCAAGGAGATAGAAGGCTTCCCTGAGGTTGAAAAGGTCTCTTTTATTTCTCGTGCAATGGCTCTAGAGCGTTTTAGCAAACGGCTCGGTGATGATGCCGACTTGATTGAAGGCTTAGGTGCTGATGTTTTGCCTGCGTCATTTGAAATTGCTCTTGCTGATGAATGGCGAAGTCAATCCGCTCTCACCACCGTGGTCGATCGTTTACGCCATGACAAACGCTTTGATGATTTGCAATATGGGCAAGGCTGGCTTGAAAAGCTCGAGGCCTTTCTTCTTTTATTGAGAGTGGCAGGCTCGGCTCTCGGTGGATTTTTGGTTTTCTCAGCACTGGTTATTGTGGCAAACACGATCAAGCTTACTTTGTATGCGCGTCAGGACGAGCTCGAAGCTATGGCCATGGTTGGTGGAACCTCTCTGTTTATTAAGTTACCGTACCTTGTTGAAGGAGCATTGCAAGGGCTTCTTGGTGGTGTGGCGGCTCTCGGTTTAAGTTTTCTGGTTTTTCAGGTTATTCTGCAAAAAACTTTAGGGAGTCTCTTGCTGATTACTGGTATCGACACAATTCATTTCTTGCCACCGGTCTGGCAAGTGCTATTGATCGCTGGAGGAGGCTTTATCGGTTTGATGGGTAGCCTCTTCGCCTTGCGAAAGTTTGTGCGATTCGGTATGTCATGAAAAGACTCTCTGGTGTATTTGGTAAAGTGCTCTGTGGGTTGTTCTTTGTTTTCCTGGCCCTTTCTGCAAACCAGACCTTTGCTGCAGAAGATGAACTGAACGCAAGCAAAGAGCGCCTCGGTCAGATTCAGAAACAGATTGATGAGGCTATTAAAGGTCTGCGAGATAAAAAATCTCAAAGTGGCTCTTTATCTGAAGACCTTGCACGCCTTTCTGCTGAAACTCGCAAAATTGAACGATTGGCTAAAAAGAGTAATCAGAAGCTGACTGATCTTTCTTCTCGATTGAAGAAACAAAACAAAGCCCTAAAAGAGGTGGAAACGCAACGAGCCCTCACTGAAAAGCAGATAAGACACCGACTCGTTATCCTCTATAAAACAGGAGAGGTTGGTTTGATCAAGGCCCTCCTTTCGGAAGCAGAAAGTCCCCGTGAGATTGCTGAAAAGTATGACTTCCTTTCAAGAATGGTTCGGCATGATCGTGAATTACTGGCTGATTATCGTCAACAATCTGAAGCACAACGTACTCTATTGAGTGAGCTTGAAAGCTTAAGAAAGAAACAGTCTGAAGTCGTGAAACTGCGTCGCAGTGAAGAGGAGGCTTTGCGTAAGGCAAAGAAAAGTAAGAAAACCCTTCTTGCAGAAGTGAAGCAGGACGCTGATTTACTTAAAGGCGTTTTGAAGGAATTACGTGCTAAGGCAGCGCGCCTTAATGGCGTTGTCAAAAAACTTGAAACTGACCAGACGCAATCCTATACTGAAAACTTGGAGGGTCTTTCCTCTTTTAAGGGCCGCTTGTTCTGGCCTGTTCCTGGTAAACTAAGAGTCGGGTTCGGGACCAGTCGTCATGGTGATCTCGGCACGCTTATAGAGAGTCACGGCTTTGATATCGAAGCTGAGGTTGGCACTCCTGTTAATGCTGTGGCAAAAGGGAAAGTCATCTTTGCCAAGGGGTTGCGTGGTTATGGTAAACTGATAATCGTTGACCATGGAGATAAGTATTACACGCTCTATGCACATGTGGGACGCTTTACTAAAAAGCTAGGAGATCTTGTTGCTGCAAAGGAAGTGATCGCTTACTCCGGTTTTGAAGGTCGCGATGCTATTTACTTCGAGATTCGCCACAAGGGTAAGCCTCTCGATCCTACAGGCTGGCTGAAACCACGTTAATATTTGAGAGGGACATATGCGCAAGAAAAAGTTGTCGATTCTGCTTGTCACCGTGATGTTGTTATTGTGCGGGCTATTTTCTTTCGGTCGCATTGAGGCGCAAGAAGCCGGAGCTGCGTCTGATTACCAGGATCTGCAGCTTTTTACTGATGTGTTGACTATAGTAAAGCGTAGTTATGTAGAAGAGGTGACGATTAAAGATCTGGTTTATGGCGCGATTGATGGCATGCTTGCATCTCTTGACCCTCACTCAGGTTTTATGTCGCCGGAAATCTACAAGGAGATGAAGGTTGACACTCGTGGTGAGTTTGGCGGGTTAGGTATTGAGATCTCTCTGCGTGATGGGCTTCTGACCATTGTTTCTCCCATAGAAGATACTCCCGCATCACGTGCAGGTTTGAAGGCCAGAGACCATATCATTAAAATAGAAGATGAGTTCACCAAAGATATGGAAATCATGGAAGCTGTACACCTTATGCGCGGTAAACCAGGAACATCCATTACCATTACCATAATGCGTTCTGATTTCGAAAAGCCTCAACCTTTTACCCTCGAGCGTGAAATTATCAAGGTCAAGAGCGTGAAGTCTAAATCTCTCGAGGAGGGCTTTGGCTATGTTCGCCTGGCTCAATTCCAGGAACGTTCAGGGGAAGATTTGAGCGATGCCCTTGATAAACTGCGTAAGGAGAATGAGGGCTCACTGAAGGGCTTGGTGCTTGATCTGCGGAATAACCCTGGAGGTCTTCTCGACCAGGCTGTTGATGTGAGTGATCTATTCCTCTCTGAAGGTTTGATCGTTTATACAATGGGGCGTGAAGATGATGCTCAGATGGAGTTCTCAGCGCTTCGAAATGGCACAGAGCCAAATTATCCAATGGTTGTTTTGATTAATGGTGGCAGTGCCAGTGCCTCTGAGATTGTCGCAGGAGCTCTTCAAGACCATGGACGTGCTGTGGTTATGGGGATGCAAAGCTTTGGAAAAGGCTCCGTGCAGACGATTATCCCATTAAGTGATGAATCCGGCTTGCGATTGACGACGGCCAAATATTACACTCCCAATGGGACGTCGATTCAGGCTCGTGGCATTATTCCTGATATAGAAGTGGTGCAGAGTGAAGTGAAGGCTGTTAAGGATCTTAGTCATTTTCGTGAAAAAGACCTGAAAAACCATTTCGACACAGAGAGCAATGGTGAGACTGAGACCAAAGAGGATGAAAGTCTTCTCGATGAAGCCACCCGTAAGGATTATCAACTGATGCGTGCTTTGGACCTTTTGAAAGGCTGGACGGTTTTTCAAGGACTGAAAGCGACCTGATTTATTCGCCTATAGCTTCAGCTTAGAAGAGTTTTCGATGACTAAACGAACCCAGCGGCGCCGCCCGAAAAAGCGGCGCCCTGATTTTTTTCTTAAAAACAGAACCCTTTTTGCCATAATAGGGGTGGCCGGTTTAATTGTGGCCAGTCTGGTTTTCTTTGCACGTTTGGAAGAACTCCCACCAGAGCCGGTTCCTGCTCCCGTAGTCAAGCCTCAGGTCGATCCTGTTAAAAAGGTTCATACAGAAATAGAGTCTTTTCTGGCTGTGCTTAACTCAGGGCAAAATAAAGTTCAACGAGACCTTGGCTATAAACCTGCTCGATATATGGTTGAAGGAGATTTCCCTTCTGAGGGTTTAGTCTCTGAGTTTAAGAACCGAATCGACGAACTTCCCGGATCTTTTTCTGCTCGTTTTCGTGAATCAAACTCACTGACTATAGAAGATAATCGTACGACAATTGTTGTTATCCATTTTGTGCCGATTGCCCCCGTGTTACCGGCCGGTCCGCTTTTAACAATCATTATGGATGATCTCGGGCGGAAGACTTCTACAGCCAGAGCTCTGCTTGCCATGCAGCAGCCGGTGACCTTTGCCATTATCCCTGGAGAGCCTCAATCTGTTGCGGTTGCTGAGATGGCCCATGCTGAAGGACGCGAGATCATGTTACACACGCCTATGGAACCTCAGGGCTACCCCGCAGTCAACCCTGGCGACGATGCGTTATTCATAAAGTATAGTGATTCTGAAATTACGAGTCGCTTAGAGGCTTTTCTTAATAAAATTCCATATGTGACAGGAATCAATAATCACATGGGATCACGCTTCACCGAAGATCCCAGGGCTTTAACTCCTGTCATGAAAAGTTTACGGCAGAAAGGCCTGTTTTTCGTTGATAGTCGGACAACAGGTCGTACTAAGGCTTCTGAAACAGCACGTCGGTACGATGTTCCCACGATGGATCGAGATGTTTTTCTGGATAATGTTGCCGAAGTCGAAGCAATTCTTGTGCAGATACGCAAGTTGGAGGCTCGAGCAATAAAAAAGGGGATGGCTCTTGGTATTTGTCACCCTTATCCGGAAACGTTGGAAGCGCTAAGGAGGGAGTTGCCGGCCTTGGCAGAACGTGGAGTTACCGTTGTTCCTGTTTCGACGTTATTGCAAAAGAAGGCGCTGTCTCAGGGTAACTGAGTGTTGACTTTGTCCATGATTGAAGTGAACCTGGCAAAGTTTTGATCGTAAAGGATTTCTTCAGGTAAATCGGAGCTGACTTTGCGCAGGAGCAGAAATGAGTCGCTGAGCCGTCCTTGATCGTCGAAAAGTGTTTGCTCGAGTAAAGGGAAGAGGTCTGAACGTTCTTTAGAAAGAAGTTTCTTTTCAAACTCATGAAGTTCGATTGTCTTGTGTGACACTTCAAGACCTGCATCATCAAAACGGTAAAAAGAAAGTTTTTGCTGGTAGAAGTTTTTAGTGTGTGGCGCTCTTTTTAGAAGGAAATAAGATCGCTGTGCCGATTCCCGGAATAGGTCCCAGATAGGATCTTGCGCCTCAATGGCCCGTTTGGCACCGTAAAAGTATCTGAAGACCAGGCCTGTAAAACACTCTTCTTCAATAAACCCGGAGACCCTTCGGTCAGAGCTTTGAGCAAAGTAACCAGCGTGACCTATGCTTTCTTTTTCAACCAGAAGTTTACCGCAAGCCAGGCAGTTTCTGTCCAGTTCTTTTCGACGAATCTCGTAGGCGCCCTGGTTCTCGACCTCTGTATTGACAACGTCCTCGCGATATTCGTCTAGCCGCCTCTTTTCAGTTTCTAGTGAACTGAGGTAAACTTGGCGAGCGATGTGGGTCATTTGTACGTGCACTTCGGTTTGGCGACCATGGGTCAGAACGGGATAAATCTTCCCTTCAGGATTTGTGTTGAGAGACTCAACTTTTGGGCTTTTGGCAATATAGCCCTCCATGCAGCGGTAACCACGATTGATCGCATAAGCTTTTAGCAACTGGTAGGGATCTCGAAAAGGGCCCTCATAGTGAATGCGGCCGTCAACCAGGCATGGTAGGATACGAAGTGGTCGACGTGAGAGGCCGTAGGAGTCAAAGAACTCGTAGATGTGCCGGCAATTGTCCATGGACGGTGCGTCTTTGACCGGCACAATCACACGGTCAGCAGCGTAGAGTGCACTTTGGGTAAAGATGTCCAAGTCTGGGCGAGTGTCTATGATTACGAGACCACCCAGTGTAGATTTGGCCAAAGCTTTTGCCAATGCCGTAGGGTCATCAAGTTCCCGGCGTAGAATATGAAGCTGCTTGCTTGAAGGTATGAACTGTACACCGTATTCACCAGTTTCAACCAGGTTGTCAGGGTTGGCGCCGGTAAACAGTTCACTGACATCACCTTGAGATGGTTTGCGATTGATACGGAACATCTGGTCTACGGAGAAGTGGTTATCGAAGCTTAATAAGGTAACCGGGAGGTCTTCGTGAAGAGCTTTAAGGTAGATAGCAATATTGGTGGCCAGAGTGGTTTTCCCGACGCCACCTTTTTCACTAGAAATAGTTACGATGTATGGTGCAGACATGCGGTCCCCTTATAGATTTAACGTCGACAATATATAGGGTGAAGTTGATGGAAAGTCAAACGAAAACCACTAGATATAGGGTGTGATGTTGGTTTCTGAAGCGTCAAAAAAATTATCGGTCAGTGGCCTTGTTGATCTGTTGCAGGAAGTCGTGGAGTCTAACTTTGTGACTGTGACAGTTGAGGGCGAAATCTCCAACTTTTCAGCTCCTGCATCAGGCCACTGGTATTTCACTCTCAAAGACAGTGGCGCTCAACTTCGCGGTGTGATGTTTCGCAGTCGCAACCGGCTGGCAGACCGCCCGCCCAAAAACGGCATGCAGGTAGTTTGTTCTGGCACTGTGACGGTTTATGTCGCACGCGGAGAAATGCAGCTTGTCGTTGACCATTTAACTCCGGCGGGGCAGGGGCAGTTACAGGTAGCCTTTGAGGCTCTCAAAGAAAAGCTTGCTGGTGAAGGCCTTTTTTCTTCAGAACGTAAAAGGTCTTTACCGGCATTTCCAAAATCGGTTGGTATTGTCACTTCTGCAACGGGTGCCGCAGTCCACGATATTTTTAATGTGTTGCGTCGCCGAGCTCCTGATGTTCGGCTCTTGCTAAGACCCGTTAAGGTTCAGGGCGATGATGCTGCAGAAGAGATTTCCGCTGCGATTGAAGATTTAAATCGCTTTGGTGATCTGGATGTGTTGATTGTTGGTCGCGGTGGTGGCTCTTTGGAAGACCTTTGGGCCTTCAATGAAGAGGTTGTAGCACGGGCCATTGTAGCGTCCAACATTCCTGTTATCTCAGCAGTAGGACATGAGACCGATTTCACCATTGCTGATTTTGTCTCAGATCTACGCGCCCCAACTCCAAGTGCTGCTGCAGAGTTGGTTGCCAAGAACCGTCTGGAGCTGGAAGCCCATCTTGACCATCTCATTATCAGATTGAACTCACGCGTTGATCAATACTTCTCCCTCGTGACCGAAAAGCTAGGCGGTTTGGAAAAAAGACTTAAGCTCAGCACTCGTGAATTCACCGCTCTTCCTGATGATGTTTCCGGATTAGAAGAAAGACTCGTGTTGGCCATGAATGGCAGGATGCGGCAATATTCCGATTCATTGGGTCTTGCTGCTGGTCGGCTGCATACATTGTCACCCCTTTTGCAGTTGGAGCGTGGCTACGTTATTGCTAGCCGAGAAGAGGCTGGACATGGATTAGCTTCAGCCGAAGGTCTTGAAACTGGTGATCGGCTTTGGTTACGTTTTTCTCGAGGTCAGGTTCTGGCTAAGGTGGAGGACGTCGATCTATGATGCGTTGTTTCTTAGTTCTATTTGTGACTTTGGTTTTTACTACTCCTTCATGGTGTGGTGAACTGGTCTTGCTCACTCCCAAGGTTCATAATGGTGAAGTTGCAGTGGTTCGTTGGCAGGGGGAACCGCTTTCATTTGGTGTTGTCAGATTCCGTGATCAGGTCATCTACCTTTATCCGGACAGCTCTGGCGAATTAGCCCTGTTGCCTGTCGGTTTGCATGTCGCTGCTGGAGAGTATCCGCTCGTAGCTGCTTTGGTCGATACGAAAGGCCGAACAACGGCAACGGAGTTGATGCTGCAGGTCGATCATAAACAAAGACCTGAAGAGCATTTAAACCTCCCTGAGCGCATGGTGACTCCAAAATCAAAGGACATCACCAGGATTAACAAAGAAAACAACTTACTCAGGAGTAAGTTTTCCATGGTGTCGTCACGATTATGGACGACCTTTGAAAGACCTGTCGCCGAGGAAATCAGCAGTGTCTTTGGCAAAAGAAGGTTGATGAATGGAAAGCCCAAGTCACCACATAGTGGTACGGATTTCCGTAGCCCCTCTGGTACACCGGTTCATCCTCTCAGTAATGGAAAGGTCGTTCTTGTTGCTGACCTTTTTTATACTGGCAATACGGTCGTTGTTGATCATGGTGAAGGGTTATTCTCCTTATCTGCCCATTTGTCGAAAGTTTCTGTAACTGAGGGACACGATCTTCTGGTGACCGATGTTCTTGGTCTTGTTGGCAGTACCGGCCGTTCGACAGGGGCTCATTTGCACCTCACGGTTAAATTGTTGGGAGAGCGAATTGACCCCATGGCTTTACTGACAATCTTTAAAGATTAAGTTGCTTGACACTACGTTGAGAGCGTGGTGTTTTACAATTGAAAGGATATAAGATGTCGGAAGAAAAAACATTTGAAGATGCAATGAAGAGCCTGGAAGAGGCGGTCTCTCAACTTGAGCAAGGGCAAATGCCCTTGAATGACGCTCTGGATTGTTTTGAAGCCGGGGTGCAAAGCGCTAATCTGTGTCGTAAAAAATTACAGGCTGTTGAAGCGCGCATTGAGACTCTATCAAAAAAAGCAGACGGCTCATTTATAACGAAGCCTTTTACGGAAGATGCCGGTCAGGGTTGAATATTTATGAATCTTAAAGATTACCTGACTGATCGCTCAGCCATGGTTGATAAAGCTCTGGAGCATTGGCTGCCGAGTGAGGCCAGGCTGCCTCAATCGTTGCATCAAGCCATGCGTTACTCGGTTTTTGCTGGTGGCAAGAGGCTCCGGCCGATTTTAATGATTGCTGCTTGTGAAGCCGTTGGCGGCGCAGCAGGTCAAGTTTTGCATGCCGCGTGTGCTTTGGAGATGATTCACACTTATTCGCTCGTGCATGATGATCTCCCTGCTATGGATGATGATGATTTGCGGCGAGGTCGGCCCACAAATCATAAAGTTTACGGAGAAGCGATTGCTGTTTTGGCTGGAGATGCCCTTTTAACAGAAGCCTTCAGGCTTTTGTCTGATGCGGAGGCTAATACTTCAATTCCTCCTGATCGAGCCCTGCGAGTGATAGAAATAATGGCTCGTTATGCTGGTTCACAAGGTATGGTCGGTGGGCAGGTTGTCGATATGGAGTCAGAAGGCAAAGACATTGATTTTCCGACTCTTGAGTATATTCATACACATAAAACCGGAGGCCTGATTCTGGCTGCGGTTCAAGTCGGAGCCTTGCTCGGTGGAGGTGATGAAGATCAGTTGGCTGCTTTGACTCGTTTTGGTGGTGCGGCCGGATTGGCTTTTCAGGTCGCAGATGATATTCTGGACGTTGTTGGTGATCAATCTGAGCTGGGTAAGGATGTCGGCAGTGATCAGGCACGTGGTAAGGCGACCTATCCTGCTTTGCTCGGTTTATCTGAGGCAAGAGAACGCGCTAGAGAGCTTTGTGATATTGCAGTCGCAGCCTTGACTCCTTTGGGTGCTAAGGCTGTGCCCTTGCAGACTCTGGCACGTTATATCGTTGATCGAAATTCTTGAAATGCTTTTTGAATATAAGTGGTGACCATGTCAGAGTTATTAAAGCAGGCAGATCCTATCGCAGCATTGAAGGCCCTCCAGGAAGACCAACTGCCAAAGCTGGCTGAAGAGCTACGCGATGTTATTGTGAGTACAGTCGCTGAGACCGGTGGACACCTGGGCAGCTCTCTTGGTGTTGTGGAGTTGACGATCGCTCTGCACAGAGTTTTTAATTCTCCCAAAGATAAAATCGTCTGGGATGTTGGCCATCAGGCTTACGCCCATAAGTTATTGACCGGTCGGTTCGATCGTTTTAAGACCTTACGGAAGTTGGATGGACTTAGTGGCTTTCCAAAGCGGAGTGAAAGCCCCCATGATGCTTTTGACGTCGGACATTCAAGCACATCCATCTCTGCGGCTCTTGGTATGGCCACCGCTCGAGATGCCAAGGGTGGGAATGAGAAAATTGTTGCTGTAATCGGTGATGGTTCTCTGACAGCAGGACTGGCGTTCGAAGCTTTAAATCAGGCCGGGCACCTCAAAAAAAATCTTCTTGTTATCCTCAATGATAATGAAATGTCGATTTCACCGAATGTTGGGGCTTTATCGTCGTTTTTCAGTCGCCAGTTAACTTCTGACTTTTTTGTACGCTTGAAAAGGGAAACAGAAAACTTTCTCGATAACGTTCCTAAAGTTGGTAAAGATCTCAGACGCCTTGCGAAGAAAGCTGAAGAAGCTGTTAAGGGTTTTTTGACTCCGGGCATGCTTTTCGAAGCGTTTGACTTTGATTATGTCGGCCCCATTGATGGCCATAAGCTCGATGAGCTGGTTCAGACCTTGGAAAACATTACTCATATGGACGGCCCTGTCTTAATGCATGTGGTCACCAAGAAGGGTAAGGGCTTTCTTCCTGCAGAAGAGAAGCCGCATCTGTACCATGGTGTTGGCCCCTTTGATCCAGCAACGGGTGAAATAAAGAAAGGGAGCCCGGGACCGGCAAGCTATACGTCAGTCTTTGGTGAAACCTTAACGGAATTGGCTGAAGAAGATGATCGTATTGTCGCGATAACAGCCGCAATGCTCGAAGGTACTGGGCTGGCACCCTTTGCCAAGAGATTTCCGGAGCGGTGTTTTGATGTCGGAATTGCAGAGCAGCATGCTGTGACTTATGCTGCAGGCATGGCGACTCTTGGGATTAAGCCGGTTCTTGCGATTTATTCCACGTTCCTTCAGCGAGCTTACGACAATGTTTTACACGACGTCTGCTTGCAAAATTTACCAGTGACATTTGCTCTCGATCGTGGTGGCCTGGTTGGAGCCGATGGACCGACACATCACGGAGTGTTTGACCTTTCGTTTCTTCGGCATATCCCTAACCTTGTTTTCATGATTCCACGCGACGAAAATCAGCTACGTCATGCTATGGCAACAGCTTTGGCTTATGATGGCCCTTTTGCTTATCGTTATCCTCGAGGTTCTGGAACAGGGGCCGATCCTGAGAAACCAAAGGTTCTGGCTATAGGGCAGGCTGAAATCTTAAAAGAAGGCAAGGATGGGGTGATTTTCGCAGTCGGTGCTCTTGTTGTTGAAGCACTTAAAGCTGTTGAGTTGTTATCTTCTGAAGGTATTGAAATTGCCGTTGTTGACCCGGTATTCCTTAAACCTCTTGATGGGGATCTTTTGATCTCAGAGGCGAAGAAAGCGGGACGTGTTTTCACTGTCGAGGAAAATGCTCTGGCAGGTGGTTTTGGCTCGGCTGTTCTGGAGCTCTTTTGTGAGGCGGGGGTTCATGTCCCAGTTAAACGTATTGGTCTGGCGGACAAGTTTGTAGAACAGGGCAGCCAAGCCGAACTCCGAGCTCGATATGGTCTGGATGCCAACGGCATCGTTGCGACGGTGAAGGATGTTTTGAGGGAATAGCTGAAACACAACTGGATAAAGATAAGAAGGGGGGGCAAAAGAAATTTTGCCCCCCCTTCTTTTGCATTTTGGATGTGGTTGTTAACTTTACTATTTTTTCCCCTGGCGTTTTAATTGATGAATAATTCCGGCTTTTTCAAGAGCGATGGCCGCGTGGTGAGCCAACTGAACCAAAAATTGTAGATTTTGATCGGTGAAGGGAGCTGCGTCAGCGTGACCAAAAAGAATCATGACCCCGATCGCTTTATCGCGATGGTAAAGTGGCACAGAGAGCAATCCTGGCTCTTTAACGATAGACTGCTCTGCAAGTGTGACCCGGTCCATCATGTAGCCAGGGAGGACTTCAGGTACAACCATAGGGCTGCCACTCCGGGCAATATCAAGTAAGAGACCTTCGGGGAGTTGGTCCGGGTGCTTTTGAACAAAGTTCGCTGAAATGCCGCGACTCATCTTTATACCGAAATGCCCACGACCATTGCCTCGAATCAGAGCCAACAATCCTTTTTTAGCATGGAGTGCGCCAAGTGCTGCATCAAGTAATCGACCGAGGAGATCACTGACTTCAATTGCTGAATTGATTGATTCAATTGCTTCGCTGAGCGCCGTCATCATACTTAAAGACTGCGCCATTTCTTGATTGCGATGTTCCAACTCGGCAAGGAGTGTTTGATTCTGTACGCGAAGATCTATCTGAGCAAAGGCCCGATCGATAACATTGAAGAGAATCTCTGATGTATCAATAGGGCGGACGATGAAGTCAAAAGCGCCATGGCGCAAGGCCTGTAAAAGACTGAAAGACGAGGCATTGTGTGTCGTAAGGATGACCTCTGTCTCTGGATATGCTTGTTTGATTTCTTGTAACAGGTAAAGACCGCTACGAGTTGGTAGCTCGGTCTCCGTAATCACCAGGTTTGCCGGGTTCTGCTTGATCAATTCGAGAGCTTCTTCAGCTGTTTCCGCTTCCAGAACAGCGTCCTCTCTCTCCAGCAGCATGGACTTGAGGTGCATGCGGCGTTTTTTGACATCATCGACGATCAGTATGGTGTGGCATTTGGTAATCATGTGGCAATCCTTGGCGTCGTTATTGTCTCTTCTTTGAGAATGAAGACTTTGAAGGCGCTATTTAAGAACACCTGCTTTAACCATTAGATAGAGGAATCGATAGACTTCATAATCCATCATTGCAGACGCAACGCAGAGTTCGTTGATTGTACGGTTGCCATCTATTAAGATCAGGGTGGCCTCTTGCTGTGGCGAGAGACTGACGTTCTCCAACTTTTTTCGACCTTCAGTGCTAAACCCTAAAGAAGTGTCGAGGCTGGGCAAAGCCTGACGAATGGCCGTCCATTCAGACTGATGTTGAGAGGCTTCTCGAAGTAAAGTTGTGATTTCAAGTGACACACTTTCTTCCGGCGGCAATGATCCATCACCGTTAAAGATTTTGTATCGCCCTTCCGGGTACAGAATTAATGAATAGATCGTGACCTTCGCTTGACGAATCAGAGCGTGCCTGAGTCCCGCAAGATCGATTAAACCAAGTTTGAGTAAGATCTCTCCAAAGCGCAGATTTGGCTGATTTGATAGCTCGGCCATTGCCTGATCTCTGTCCTCTTCGGAGATTATCTCTTCACGCACCAGTAAATTCCCGAGTTTATTCCAACGGATCTCAGATTCTTCAGAGGTAGAATGTTGTGTCAATGCGCCGGAAACTTGTCCTCCTGCAAAGTATACCAGCTTATCACTGGAACCTTTGCTAACATGCAAAACGACAGGTTTTGGAAGGTTTGCACAGCGTTTTAATAGCTGCGGAACTTTGCCCGGGCCGAGTCGGCCTTCTTCAATAACCAGGTCTTCCTCAACGTCTAATTGAATGGCAGGAGCTTTTTCGGTAGGGAATGCATCCGATCCTAAAGGCGTTTCTGTCGCTGGAGTGTCCTCCGGTTTGAAAGCAGCTGCTTTCTTTTGTTTCCAGCGCAGAAAAAAGAGTACTGTTTTAAGAACAATTGCGGCAAAAATGAGTAGGGTGACAAACAAAAGTATCCGCTTGTTTGGCTTTTGTTCCTTTTGTGCTGTTTCTACATTTTCAATTGGTTGGCTTTTTGTCGCGGGTTTAACTACGTTGACCGTGTTTTCTGGCACTTTTAAAGACGTCTTCTCTGCTTCGATCGGTTCCTTAGTTAGGTCCTTCTCTGGTACTACTTTTGCGGCCTTTTCTACCACTTCTGGCGTCGGTTTTATAATGACTGCAGGAACTGAAGAGGTCTTTCTCTCACCCGTTTCCGGAGCCCTCGCGGATTCCGCTTTTGGCTCTTTAATAGATGTTTTCTTAGGGGTCGTTTGTTGCTTCTTTTTCGGCGAAGGCTGCGGCGCTGTTCTTTGTTCGGTCTTGACAGGAGCTTTCTTGATTATGGGTTGAGCTGCTTGAGCTTTAGGCTCTACTCTCTTCAACTTGAGGATTGCCCCGGGTAGGGTGGTGCCTGCTAGTCCAAGATTGCCTAAAAGATCAAGTCCTGTCTGGTTGCTGTTAAGTGTCAGGAACGATTTTTTGATAAGCTCAGCTTGATTGTTGCTCAGGTTGCTACGGACGATCAAAACTGATGGCGTCGTCGCTCTCTCTTTGCTGTGGAGATCGACCAGCTTTCTGAGTGTACCAGCGGGTTGCTGTTTAATGAAGTTTGGTGTGACGATGGCAGCGTCAATCTCTTGAAAGCGCAGCAGCCAGTTTGTGATGACAGCCTCATTGTCAAAGTCACGGAACACAACTGTTGTGCCGGCTGCGTTGCCGAGGCCTTTGCTCAATTGGTCAACCTTGACCTTGGTTGCTCCTGAGAACACCGCTGATGGAGTTATGCCTATCGTAATGCGCGCCTCTGCCGGAACACAGTATGCAAACATTAAGATTGCACTGCACAGGCCTGTCAGAATTAGTTTATTCATAGTCACCAGGTGGAAAGGTTGCCACTATTCAGAAATGCCTGCAGGAATCAGTGGCAAAATAGA
>CBDUFN010000013.1:0-24296 GCA_965366475.1 uncultured bacterium
AAGCAACACAGCCATAACTGACACAAGCCCTGCTCTCTATAGTGGGGCTTTTTGTTTTTAATTGGAGACATTCGATTACAAAAAAAGGCCGCCCTGTTTATAGGGTCGGCCGTTTTAAGCGTTCAAAAGAGGATAAATACTAAGGAAGATTCTTCAGGGTAAAAGTTATCTGACTGCCTTCACCTAACACACTTGCAACGCTAATTTCACCGCCGTGATCTTCAACGATCTGTTTTGTAATGCTCAAGCCTAAACCTAAGCCACTATTTTCATTATTTCTGGTCTCAGAACGATAAAACCTATCGAAAATACGATCAACTTGCTGTGGAGACATACCCTGACCTTGATCACAAACTGTAATCGATACATTGTCAGTTGATGTGAGAGTTTGTATCTCAACGGATCCACCGAGAGGAGAGTACTTAACAGCATTGTTCAACAAGTTATTTAAGACCTGTGTAATTCTGGAAGCATCGAGATAAAGAGTCTCAGGAAGCTTGTTTTTATGAGTCACAAAGATGTCATGCTGTTGAGTCGTCAGTTTAATAGATTTCACAACATTATCGAGAAGAGAGGAAAGATCGCATTCTCTGGGAACAACTCCCAAAGTTTTACCAACCTGTATGCGTCCAACATCGAGTAAATCATCAACCAGACGATTAAGAATTTCAGCATTGGTTTGAATAACAGAGAGATAACTGTCTTTCTGCTCTTCATTCAAAGGCAACTTAGCGGCATTCTCCAGAAGTTCTGAATAACCTACAATTGCAATTAGAGGCGTTCTAAGTTCATGTGCCGCAGTAGAGATAAAATCACTTTTTGCTTGATCCAGAGTTTTTAAAAATTTTTCTGCTTTTCGTTGCTCAGTAACGTCGATGACAACACTCAAGATTTTAATTTCGTGTTCAAACTTGATCGCACGACTTGAGACAACACAAACAAGGGATTTATTGTCTTTCCCATAAAAAGAACTTTCAAAGTTGTCAACGTAGCCCTGTCGCTTAATCGTAGCAACAAGGTGCTCACGTTCTTCTGGATTACGCCAAAAACCGAGTTCCTGGGAAGTCCTGCCAACAACTTCCTCAGGACTAAAATCTGTATATTTAGCAAAAGCAGGATTAACCATATGGACAACCCCATCAGGCGAGGTAATGATTGTGGGCACAGGGTTAATTTGAAAAAAATCACGAAAAAGGGTTTCACTTTGCTGACGTGAAAACTCTAATTCCTTACGCTCTGTAATATCCAACCATGATCCAATAATTTCAACAGGATGACCTTCAGAATCGCGAAACAAGCGGAGCTCATCTAAAACCCACACATATTCCCCATTTTTCTTACGAAAACGATACTCATGAGCAGAGTGGTCATTCTCAAAGATTAAACCTGCGGTAGCCAAGACACGTTCACAATCATCAGGATGGATATTGTTTTTCCAGAAATTTGGATTTTCAAAACATTCTTCTACAGAATAGCCATAGAGAAAAGAAATGTTGGCGCTGACATAAGTCGTACCAAAAGAACCATCAGCACGGCAGGTATAGATGACAACAGGTGAATAAGAAAGAATATGATTTATTCTTTGTTCGGTACTATTTACCATTAGCGCTCGTCCCTGTACGTCATGACAGAAGGGTAACCGTTACTAGAGGACACACAGAAGTCTTTTCCCATACTATTTAGAGTATATCCAAAATTTAATTAATTATTACAGTGACTAAGTTAAAGCTCTTCTAGAAAGGCAATTTCCGATAAACCAATCACTTGGCAACTATAAAACCGTTTGGATACCCATTCGTTTCAAGCAACAAGAGACCGTCAGAGGCTGATGCCATTGAGCGATACAGACCGACTCGAACACGATAGAATCTTTGTCCGTTTACCCACCCTTCTGCCACAGATGAATCACCATACTCGCTTTTCAGTTTTTCAGACAAACGATAGGCGTTGTCCTTAATCGTAAAAGCACCCACCTGCACAACAAAAGGTCCGACATCATAACTGTCTGGCTGCCGATATTGAACAGAACCTCCAACAGCAGAGGTCTTTTGATAACCAAGAGCTTCAATACGAACATTCGCTGTTCCTGGCCCAACGACGCCCAACTCATTAGCAGCGGAATAAGAGAGATCTATCACTCTACTTCTGACAAAAGGTCCTCGATCGTTAACCCGAACAGTTGTAGATCGGCCATTATCAAGATTGGTCACTTTCAAGTGGACATTCATCGGCAGGGTTTTATGAGCGGCAGTCATTGCGTACATATCGTATGTTTCACCATTGCTGGTTTTACGACCATGAAACTTTTTGCCATACCAACTCGCTATCCCTTCTTCAACAAAGCCATGTGCTGAAGGAATAGGCTGATAACGTTTGCCATTAACTTCATAGGCCCTTTGCGTTGGTTTCACCTTGGTCTGAGTCGATGAGGGTTGATCCATAACCTTAACGTGATAAGTCGGACCACCACAGGCGGTAAGAGTCATGCCCAACAGGACCAAAGCAGAGTAAAGAATAAATTTCATCATATGCGCGTTGACAAAAGAAGCTGAGAGACAAGTCAGACGATTCGAATTTTGGTTACCTGGATTCATTTTGGCTCCGTAGAAAATTTTCCACCTCAGAGAGGTTGGGTATAGCTGTCCGTCCTCCCAAGGCTCTGGTCTTGAGTGCTGCGCACGCTGTTGAGAAACGAACGATTCTCTTAATATTCCAGCCTTTTAGAAGACCATAGATGTAACCACCATGAAAGACATCGCCACAACCAGTGGTATCAACAACATCAACGTCAAAAGCAGATTGGTGAAAGAATGAACCATCGATATCTTTACTCAAGCTACCAAACTTACCCAAAGTAACAGTCACTGAAGTTGCCCCAAAGCCTGCGAGTTTTACGATTGCAGCTTCGTGATCGTCGCCGCCAACGAACTGTCGAGCAAACCGTTCGCTCACGACCAGATAATCCATCAAAGGGAGTAACGCCTTAAGACCGGGACGCAAAGTTCCAGCATCAAGTACAGTTTTAACGTTCATGGACCGAGCCATCTTGGCAGCCTTCAATGCTGACTCAAGGTGCAAGCCATCAAGATGTAAAACCTTTACAGATCCTGCAAGTAAATCGGAGAGTCTATCTGGAACATCAGGAAAAGCCGTTCCGCGATGCCAGAATATATTTCGATGTCCATCTTTATCCACAGAGATAAAGGCAACCTGACTGGTGCAGTCTGGTAATTGCTGAAGATGTGAGCAATCCACCTTTTCCAACGATAAGCCATCACGAATCTGGTTGCCGAAATCATCGTCGCCAATAGAACCCACCATTGATACCGGCACACCTAGCCTTGCCAAAGTCACCATAGCAGTGGCCACAGGGCCACCACCCTGAATCAGCAGAGAGCTTAATTCAGCCTTCTCATCAAGGTTTGGATAGCAGTCTACCTGGCCAAGAATGTCCAGAGAACATTGACCAAGACCTACAACCAAGGGGTTCATGTTGCCACTCTACTTTCTTCTGAATCAATCAAAAGAGGGACAGAAAATAAATTCTGTCCCTCGGGTTTTCTCTAAGACGTTACAGTAAAGACCATTATTCTTCGATAACAGACATCGCACGAAATTTCTGGTATCGCTGCTCAACCAATTCATCAGGTGAAAGGTCTTTCAACTCAGCGAGGTGCTTTTTGAGATACTCCTTCAATGTTGCTGCTGCAGCAACGTGATCATTGTGCGCACCGCCAGGAGGCTCAGGGATAACATCATCAATAATCGTTCCGAGAGAGTCAATGTCCATAGCTGTCAATTTGAGAGCTTCAGCAGCCTCAGGACCACGAGCACCATCACTCCAGAGGATAGCAGCGCAGCCTTCCGGAGAGATGACAGCATACACTGAGTACTGCATCATCTGTACTTTGTTTCCTACGGCAATCGCCAGCGCCCCTCCAGAACCACCTTCACCGGTAACCGTGACGATCACTGGAACAGTCAAAGCAGCCATCTCACGCAAATTACGAGCGATAGCTTCGGCCTGTCCACGTTCTTCAGCGCCAATCCCTGGGAAAGCACCTGGGGTATCAACAAAAGTAAAGACTGGTAGACCAAATTGCTCGGCCATTTTCATAACCCGCAAGGCTTTACGATAACCTTCAGGATTCGGCATTCCGAAATTTCGGTAGACCTTTTCCTTGGTATCACGTCCTTTTTGGTGACCAATTATTGCACAAGGCTCACCATCCAGGCGGGCAAAACCGCAAACTAACGCAGGATCATCACGAAAGTTTCGATCTCCATGAACTTCAAACCAGTCGGTAAAAATATGCTTAACGTAATCAAGGGTGTAAGGTCGAACCTGATGACGAGCCAACTGGGTGCGCTGCCATCGGGTCAAGTTTGAGAAAATTTCATCACGTAATTTATCAGACTTCTTCTCTAGCTTCTTAATGTCAGAAGAAAAATCGACGTTATCCGTTGAATAATCACGTAATTCACGTATTTTCTGATCTAATTCGACAAGGGGTTTTTCAAAATCTAGAAAAAACTGCATTAACAGGCTCCTGTTAGCTCTTCGGTGACCCAACTAAAAGGTCATACCTATTCAAAAGTGACGACATTATAGCCGAACAATTTCTCAACGTCATCCATCATTTCATCACTGGGCTGAATACGTAGCTCTTCCGGCAATGATATCACTGTTTCACTGCGATTGGGTACTACCAGATGAATAATTGCATCACACTCGCCACGATAGCGCGAGATAATCTCTTTCAGCGCTCGCAACTGGCGTTCGTCAAGGCCGGGAGTCGTCAAGCGGAAATGAACCAATCGAGTCATGCGTGATTGTACATCTTTGAGAGGAAGGACTTCGTTTACAAGGATTTTACAAGCTTCTTCCCCGATATCAAGAGATCCTTTAACCAACAAGGCCTCCTCGCTATTCAAAAGCTCCGCGGATTGAGTGTACGTTTCTGGAAAAACAACCAATTCAACAAATCCGCTGAGGTCCTCAAGGGTAACAAACGCCATTCGGTCGCCCTTACGCGTGTTCAGAAGTTTTATCCCGGTAACAATGCCACAAACTTTTACTTCTTCTTTGTCAGTTCGATCGATGAGGCCCAAGGTATCACACGTACTGAAACGTTTTATAGCATCACTGTGACGAGCCAAGGGGTGTCCAGTAATGTAAAACCCAATCGACTCCTTTTCATTGGACAAAAGAACATTCTCAGGCCACTCCTCAAGATCTGGGAGTTGACCATAAGCATGACCTTTTTGCGTCACGATCTGGTCTGACCCAAAGAGAGATTCCTGTCCAGACTCTTTTTCACGTTGCTGTTTGTGTCCATACTCCATGGCCTCTTCCATCGCTGCCATGAATTGAGCACGTTTATGTTGTAAAGAATCAAAAGCACCACATTTGATCAACGCTTCTACAACACGTTTATTAACACGTCGTGAATCGACACGCTCACAAAAGTTGTGAAGAGATTCGAAATGACCACCTTCAATCCTTGCCTCAACGATGGCTTCTACAGCACCACCGCCAACACCTTTGACTGCACCGAGTCCAAAGCGGATATCTTTATCATGTACGGTGAAATCACAACAGGATTCATTGACATCAGGAGGAAGGATAGCAACCTCCATATTCCTGATCTCATTGATGTTTTTAATAACTTTTTCGGTATTTTCCATGTCCTCAGTGAGAAGAGCGGCCATGAATTCAACAGGATAATGTGCCTTAAGATAGGCAGTTTGATAAGCAACATAGGCGTACGCTGCCGAGTGCGATTTATTGAAACCATATTCAGCAAACTTTTCCATCTGATCAAAGACGGACTCAGCCTTTTTGGTATCAAGTTTGTTCTCTTTGGCACCATCTAAAAAAAGTTTTTTCTGTTTTGCCATCTCCTCAGGCTTTTTCTTACCCATGGCACGACGCAGCAAATCGGCTCCACCGAGGCTGTAATTTCCAAGGACCTGGGCAATTTGCATAACTTGTTCTTGATAAACAATAACGCCATAGGTGTCTTTGAGTAGCGGCTCAAGTTGAGGAAAATCGTAACCAAAGTCCTCTACGCCGTGCTTACGTTTGATAAAGGAATCAACCATCCCTGAACCAAGAGGACCAGGACGGTAGAGAGCCACCATAGCAATCAAGTCTTCAAAGCAGGAAGGTTTCAGCTTGATCAGATATTCTTTCATACCTGAGGATTCAAGCTGAAAAACTCCGGTCGTCTCGCCACGACTGAGAAGGTTGAAAGACGTTTCATCGTCGTTAGGGATCAATCCAAGTTCGAAATCAGGATTCTTCCCTTCACGAATCAAGCGGACAGCATTATCAATGACGGTTAAGGTTTTTAAGCCGAGGAAGTCAAATTTAACCAGGCCAATTTTTTCTACAAAGCCCATGTCAAATTGAGTCACCTGACCATGTGACTTTGGGTCGACATAAAGAGGTAGATATTCAGTAAGGGGTTCAGGGGTGACCACAACTCCAGCAGCATGAGTCGAAGCATGGCGGGTCAGCCCTTCGAGAGAAAGCGCAACATCAAAAAGTTTCTTAACCCGCCCGTCCTTTTCGATCAGTTCTCGCAGACGTGGTTCCTGTTTCTGGGCATCTTTGAGCGTAACCTTCTTGCCTGTTGGATTGGGAATCAACTTGGCGATCGTATCAACCTCGCCATAAGGCATTCCCATACCACGGCCAACATCACGGATAACCGCGCGGGCCAACATCGAACCAAACGTTATGATTTGAGCAACATTCTCACGACCGTATTTATCCCGTACATAATTGATGACATCCTCACGACCATTGATACCAAAGTCGACGTCGATATCAGGCATGGAGATACGTTCAGGATTGAGGAAACGTTCGAAAAGTAAATTATAGGGAATCGGGTCTATGTCAGTTATTCGTAGAGCGAACGCGACCAAACTGCCGGCAGCACTACCACGGCCCGGGCCAACGGGAATATCGTGATCCTTCGCCCAGTTGATAAAGTCGGCAACAATCAGGAAATAATCGGGGAACCCCATCTGATTGATAATGCCCAACTCTTCCTCAAGTCGTTCTTTATACTCGTTAACATCCTCTTCGGAAAATTCGGGGCGCAGCTTACGGATTTCAACAAAGCGTTCTTCCAACCCAGCATAAGAATCCTGTTCAAGAGCCACGCTCGGAGTTTGACCCTCTCCCAGACTCAAAGCGGGAAAGTGATAATTCTTACCGCTGATATCCAATTCCAGATTACAGCGTTCGGCAATCTCTACCGTATTACTTATCGCCTCCGGAACATGCTTGAAGAGTTCAGCCATTTCATCGGGAGTTTTGACATAAAACTCTTCATTGGCAAAACGCATCCTGTTCGGATCGTCCATTGTCTTGCCGGTCTGGATGCAGAGAAGAACCTCATGAGCAAAGGCATCGTCGCGTGTCAGGTAATGGCAATCATTTGTTGCGACAAGTGGCAAACCAAGTTCTTTACCAATCTCTATAAGACCTTTGTTGGCAACTTCCTGTTCAGGAAGATAGTTTTCCTGAAGTTCCAGATAGAGACGGTTATTATCGAAGATTTTGGACATTTCCTCGACCCGTGAACGAGCATGATCCATGCGTCCACGGTTGATTAAACTGGGGATTTCACCACCGAGACAAGCAGTTAGGGCAATCAATCCTTCATTGTGCTCACTCAGGAGATTCCAGTCGATCCGTGGTTTGTAATAGAAACCATCCTGATAGGCGGTTGAAACCATACGACAAAGATTACGATAGCCAGTACGGTTTTTGCAGAGCAGGATAAGGTGACCGGACGCATCGCTGGAAGAAGCAGCCCCACTCTTTTCATGACGAGAACCCGTAGCGACATAAACCTCACAACCTATAATCGGTTTAATGCCTGCATTATGCGCTTTGGAGTAGAATTCAAGAGCACCGAACATATTGCCATGATCTGTAATAGCCATTGCTGGCATACGATATTCACTGGTTCTGGCAACAAGATCACCAACACGAATAGCACCATCAAGTAAGCTGTATTGGGTGTGACAATGGAGGTGAACAAAGTTGGCGTGGTGCATGAGTAATAGTACCTAAAATATAGGAGAAGTTTCAGAAACGAAGGTCACGAAGACTCAACATTGAAAAAAAAGAGATGAATCAAAACGGTTTTCAGAATACAGAAATCTAGCGTGTGATGAAATATTAAAATGCTCGACTCTAAAGCTATCGGTCTTCACTTTAAGATAAAAACCAATCAATTTGGGAAACATTCATCTGGGAGCGTATCTGGTGTCCGGATCGATAGTATGTCCCATCTTTCAAGAAAGACGTTTCACGAATCCATCAAAGAACTTCCACGTCAAAACGACTCAACATATTCACGAGAAGAATCAAAGGCAAACCTATCAAACTCGTATAATCATTACCGGCCATTTGATCCATCAAAGCAATACCCAAGCCTTCAATCTTGAAAGAACCGGCACAATCGATCGGGTTCTCCTTTGCAACGTAATGCTTAACCTGATCTTCAGTTAACTTACGCATGGAGACAGTAAACGTATCGAATTCCATCAAACTATCACCACTAGCGCTGTCGTAAACAGCAAGACCAGTGTAAAAGGTGTGCTTACGGCCCTGCATTTCCATCAGTTGCGCGACGGCTTTTTCCTGACTTCCAGCCTTACCAAGAACACGATGCCGAGAATCAACAAACACTTGGTCAGACCCAATAATCAGTGCGTTGTCATATTTGGCAGCGATACTCTTCGCCTTCTGCAAAGCCTGGTGCTTAACCAGTAGTTCAGCAGAAACGGTTGGATCCATTTGTTCTTTGTAAAGCGGTGCTGCAACATGGAAGTTCAACTCAAGTTGACGCATTAATTGCAAGCGGTAGGGACTTGTTGAAGCAAGGACTAGGGTGCGCATGAAAACCTTCCGTTAAAAAGTGTGGAGCACCTTTTTACCTCATCCTGTTATCGCAATGCAATCATCAGGTGGCACAATTCCACAAAGGTAAAGATTCTGAAACAATTGAACAATCACACGGCTGAATGTATCCATGTGGTTGGATGACACGAGAGTGAAAAATAGGCATCTCACGCACCGAATCAAGTAAAGCTTTTTCCAAGACTTCAGACCCACAACGGTCAATGAATTCACTAAAGCCTGCGCCACCGAGCCATGCATCTGCGAAAGTCACTGAGTCACTACGACCAACTTCTACCAAGACTTCACCCTCGTAACAACCGTCGCCAATTGTGCCAGAGAGCCTCACTCCGCGTCCTTGTCTCTCAGCAGAGTAGATATCAAAGTAGACTGCACTGCCGTTATCTTCTGTCGTTCCAACGTAGATCATAATCACCTCCATAAGGATTTGATTTTATCTTATCAGACGGCGAGACAGAATATGTCACAGCACATATTGAAATTCACGGATTATCGATTAACGCGACTGCCTTCTGTCAGGCCCTTCAGAAACAACTCTCGCAATTCAAGAGGCTCAAGAATTTGGACGTGAGGCAAATAGGAATAGAGCCAGGAAAGAATTTCTTTTTCACCGCTGGCCTCAAAAGTTAGAGTTAAAGAACCATCGGACTCTTCAATCATCTCCTGACTCGGGTGCCAAGTACGCTCGCGAATCAAATGGCCAACGTCGTTACCAAACCGAACCTTGATTGTCTGTGACTGCTCATCAATTAAACCAAAAGCAGATCCAGTTAAATCTTCAGCAGAAAAATCGTCGGGGATTTCAAAACGTTCATCGAGAACAGCTAAATCATTGATACGATCAACAAGAAAAAGTCTTAATGCCTTACGGTTATGTGCGTACCCACCAAGATAAAGAGCTCCCCCATAAAAGAGTAAGGTGTAGGGGTCAAAGCGATAAGTCTCAGCAGAGCGTCGAGCAGGAGTGTAAGAAAGATCGATACTATACTGATAAAGCAATGCGCGCCGTAACTCTTTAAGGAGTTCCTTCTTTGCTGCATAATCCCGTTGCCCCTGAAATTTCGGAGAAACTGTTTCAGCAATACGTTCCAGATGCGCAACGCTACGAGGTGGTAAACTTGAGTGTATCCTTCCGAAGATTGCATCAAGATCATCTTGAAAAGGTGTCCCTTGTAAAAACCTTAGTTGCCCACGACAGAGATAAAGGGTCATCAGTTCTTCAAGTGAAAATGTAATCGGTGGGAGTTTTTTGAACCCTGTCATGAAACTGTAAAGCACTCGACCATCGGCTTCAGGTTCCGAGATCAAAGGATAACCGGCGTCGCGAATCGCGTCCAGATCGCGGTAAACAGTGCGACGGGTCACACCGCATTCTTCAGCCAGTTCATCGACAGTTGCACCGTAACGCACTTCAAGAATACGAATTACATCGTGAAGACGCGCGGCTTGGCTGTATTTTTTAGCAGGCTTACCAGCTTTTCTTTTTACGTCGACCATCAATTTTTCCCTCGATTTGGGGGGTTGGATTGAAAGGGAAAATCCTGTCATCTCAAAAAACGATATCTAGTCCAGAAGAGTTACCTGTGCTCCTCCGAAGCCGAGTGGACTCGACCTTTTTTAAGGATGCGTCTTTGGAGTTTATGAATGAGTTGTTTCGCCTTTTGATCAAGACGTTCCTGACCAAGATAGATCAGCAGGAAGCGAAGACGGTCGGTACGTGTCCATTCAGCAGAGTGCCAGTTCAAGGTATAAAGATCTCTAAAGGTAGCCAATGAGCGCAAGGGTCTTACTTTGGCTTTCTCCAGGTCAATGAGACGAATACTGATATCGTTTTCGTCAACTCGAACAAAAATATGTTTGGGATAAAAGCAGTTGTGTTGAATTTTATGATCATGCATTTGCTGCATGACCTTTGCGATAGCCTGCATGATACGCAATCGCATCGTTCTATCAGGCCACCCATTCTTCTTCCATGAGGCGACCATTTTTTCAAGGGGGGTATAATCGTCAAGAGCCACACTACAAAGGATGGCCCGCTTATCACCATCGATTTTTCGGGCCGCAAAGAAGACAGGCTCCATGGTTGGAATATTCGCATTTTTAAAACGCAGAAGAACCTTGAACTCACGAACAAAAGTCGGCATTCCAAAGGGATGACTGAATGTTCGTGTTATGTGATTCTGTTGTGTTTTCCGAAAAACACCAACAGTGCCACCCTCAGGCAAATTCAGATCGAAGCGACAGACACCACTCCAACCACCACGTCTCTCATTCGGTTCTTCGAACCATTCAGCTTCATGAGCCCAAAGGCTTTCAAAGCTGTCCAGGTTATTGTGCTGCAAAATTTTACACCACTTCTCTGGAAAGTAGTCTTTCATTAATTATAACTCCCGAGATCACAATCAACTTCAGGTCTCAATCTATGTGACCCGGCTTGAAAAAACTTATCTGGTAATGCGATCTAAAAAACCAAACGTTTAAATAAGAGGTAAAGCAAATTGAAGCCTGCTGAACACCATGTCAAAAACAAACTTCAAATTGATTACTTATTACCAGCACCTAAGATACCTCGCAACGCGCTTGGCAGGTCTGCAGGAAGCAAGATGGTTTTAGCATTAGTTGAAGTCGACATTTTTTCAAGCGCGTGAACATACTTCTCACCAAGCAGGTACATCGCAGGAAGTTCCTGTTCAGTAATCGCCTCAGTCACCTTGGTAATGGCAGTCTGTGTTGCTTCTGCCAGAACAACCTGTGCTTGAGCATCACGCTTGGACGCTTCGAGTCGTCCCTCAGCCTCCAAAATAGCAGCTTCTTTTTCACCACCAGAGCGAGTAACCGTTGCACGTCTCTCACGCTCAGCAGCAGCCTGTTCTTCCATTGCCTTCTGCATTGTTTGCGACGGTTTGATATCTTGAATTTCCACCGTTTTCAAGGTGATGCCCCAGTCACTGATATCATCTGAAATAGCAGCTTTCAGCTTGGATTTAATTGAATCTCGAGAGCTCAGTGCCGAGTCAAGAGCCATTTCGCCAATAATTGAACGCAAGGAGGTCTGGACAAGGTTCTGTATCGCAAGGTGGTAGGACTCAACACCATAGACCGCTTTTTCAGGGCTGATAACGTTAATAAAGGCAACTGCGTTAGCCAGGATCACCGCATTGTCCATCGTAATGACTTCTTGCGAATGAATATCGAGGACCTGATCCTTTGTGGTGACTTTGTAAGCAACGTTATCAACATAAGGGATAATGATATTCAAACCAGGATTAAGTGTTTTGTGAAATTTACCGAGCCTTTGAACAACCCACTTACTACCTTGCGGGACCAAACGAACCCCCATGGAAATAGTAGTAATTACCAAAATAGCGAAAATGACGACGACAATCAGACCACCCATGTTCATACCTCCTCTGTACTTTGATTAGTGACCTTCTTGACCATCATGGTATTGCCAGAAACATCCTGAACCATGACTCTCTCACCAACAACAACCTCATCAACACAGATGAACGTCCAGGTATCAGAACCAAGAACCGGCACAGCGAAACGCATTTCACCACGACGGTCGCCTTCAGGAACACGCGTCACCATAGCGGTTTCACCCAAAACAGCCTCTCGTGAAATACCCGCCGTCGTTCTATCAACCATACGCGGCTTCAATATCATGAACCAGAAAGCCGTAAATGCCGCTGAAGCGACAACCCAAATCAAAATCTGCCAGGTAACGGCTATGCCAGGGGCAACTAACAAAAGTGCTCCTACGACAAGTGCCCCGAGACCAAACCAGAAGATCGTAAATGAAGGCACCGCCAGTTCGAGTAGCATAAGAATCATGCCGAACACCAGCCAGTACCAGTAGAGCATCAAAAGATCGTCCATAAGGCCTCCATGTGTGGAATCAGCGTATTAAGACTTATCCAATACGATCTGCATCTTAGACTATTCCGTTATTTTTATTCAATTAATATTCATCTGAAGTCGCTCAATTATCCAATCTATTTACAGATAAAGCAACAGGATCAAAAAAGAGCGTGGCCATCAGGACCACGCTCTTTTTTTAATTTTAAACCAACATCTATGACTTATTAAAACGTCAACTATTCCCACTCAATCGTTGCAGGAGGTTTACTCGATATATCATAAGTAACGCGATTAATTCCACGAACCTCATTAATGATACGATTGCTGATTCGTGCTAGATCTTCATAAGGCATGGGATACCAACCTGCTGTCATGAAATCTTTCGTCTCAACGGCTCGAAGTGCAACAACATATTCATAAGTGCGACCGTCTCCCATAACACCAACACTTTTAACAGGTAAGAACACAGCAAAGGCCTGGCTGATTTTGTCGTAGTGCCCGCTTTGATAGAGTTCGTCAATATAAATAGCATCCGCTTGACGAAGGATTTCGCAGTACTCTTTTTTGACTTCGCCAAGGATGCGAACGCCAAGGCCTGGTCCCGGGAAAGGATGACGCCAAACCATACGATGCGGTAACCCTAGCTCTTCACCAACAGTACGAACTTCGTCTTTGAATAACTCACGCAAAGGTTCCAGCAACTTAAGTGTCATATAGTCAGGTAATCCACCAACATTGTGGTGACTCTTGATATTGTGTGCTTTACCTGTTTTTGCGCCAGCAGATTCAATCACATCAGGATAGATTGTTCCTTGTGCAAGCCACTTGGCATTTTCCAGATTTTTTGATTCTTCTTCAAAAATATCAACAAACAGGTTACCGATAATTTTGCGTTTTTTCTCAGGGTCCGTTTCTCCTGCCAAGTTTCCAAGGAAACGGTCTTCTGCATCAACACGGATGACCTTAACACCCAGGCTCTCAGCAAAGGTCGACATAACCTGATCACCTTCGCCAAGTCGCAACAAACCATTATCAACAAAAACGCAGGTGAGTTGGTCGCCAATAGCGCGGTGAATCAGTGCTGCAGCGACCGAGGAATCAACACCACCGGAAAGACCAAGGATGACTTCCTCGTCCCCAACCTGCTGGCGAATTCTGGTTATGGCATCTTCAATGATCTGTCCGGGAGTCCATCTGCCCGTACATCCGCAAATGTTACGAACAAAGGTGTTTATCAGAAGTTCTCCACGAGGAGTGTGATTAACCTCTGGGTGGAACTGAACGCCGTAGAGATTCCGTTCAACATTCTGGATACCACAAACCGGAGCATTTTCGGTCACAGCAATCTCTTCAAAACCTTCTGGCTGAACCTCAACGTGATCGCCATGACTCATCCAGACAGAGCTATGTCCTTCGGCAAAGAATCCGTCAAAGAGTGGCCCAGGGGTTCCCTTGGCAAGGAGGTCTGCATGGCCATACTCTCGTTTACCTGCAGGAACGACCTTGCCACCAAAGTGATGACACATCAGTTGCATCCCGTAACAGATACCGAGCACAGGCACTCCAAGCTCAAAGAGCTCTTCCTCTATCGCTGGAGCCCCTTCTTCATAAACCGATTTTGGGCCGCCGGAAAGGATAATTCCAGAGGCATTAAAAGCCTTGATCTCCGCCAGTGACAGATCAAAAGGATGGAGTTCACAATAGACATGTGCTTCACGTACACGTCGAGCGATCAATTGAGTGTATTGCGAACCAAAATCAAGAATAAGAATCTTTTCTGAATGTATATCTGTCATCAAGTGACCTCTTAAAAAAGAAGAGGTAAGAAAGCGAGAAGCCTCGGGATTCTCCAAGGCTTCTGATTCCTTACCTCATTGTCTGAAATATATCAGTTTTTTTCTATCCGATAGTTTGGCGCTTCATGGGTGATATTAACATCGTGGACATGAGATTCACGCAAACCAGCATTTGTAATACGCATGAAGCTTCCATTCTCCTGAAGTTCCTTAAGAGTACGACAGCCGGTGTACCCCATTCCAGAGCGCAGGCCACCCATCAATTGATGGATATTGGCAGAAAGGGCCCCACGAAATGGAACACGACCTTCGATTCCTTCAGGGACAAGCTTTACGTCAACTTCATCGCCTTGAAAATACCGATCCTTACTCCCCTGTTTCATTGCGCCAATACTCCCCATACCACGGTAGGTTTTGTATGTACGGCCCTGAAAAAGAATCGTTTCACCTGGAGACTCGTCGGTCCCAGCAAAGAGAGAACCGATCATGATCGTATCGGCACCGGCAGCAATGGCCTTCGGCAGCTCACCAGAATACTTGATGCCACCATCAGCAATCAAAGGAACACCCATTTTTCGAGTGATTTTAGAGACATCAGCAATAGCGGTAATTTGAGGAACACCAACGCCAGCAACAACGCGTGTCGTACAAATTGAACCGGGTCCAATCCCGACCTTAACAGCATTCGCGCCTGCTTTAATTAAAGCCTCAGCAGCACCCGGAGTGGCGATATTACCAGCGATCAGAGAGAGTTCCGGGTAGTTGCGGTGGGCTTCTGCAACAGCATCAATGACAGATTGAGAATGACCATGTGCGGTATCGATGATAATCGCATCAACACCTGTCTTCACCAGAAGATCAAGACGTTCCTCAAAATCATCACCAACACCTACAGCGGCACCGACACGCAAACGGCCCATATCATCTTTACAGGCATTAGGGTATTTACGTACCTTTTCTATGTCTTTGATCGTAATCAGGCCCTGAAGAGCATAACTGTCATCGACAACCAGAAGTTTTTCAATACGGTGCTCGTGAAGATGCTTCTTGGCTTCTTCAAGCGTCGTACCGGGGGGCACTGTGACCAACTTGTCTTTGGTCATAACATTCGAAATTGGCTGATTGAGTTCTGTTACGAAACGCAAATCTCGATTGGTGAGGATACCGACCAAATGACCATTCTTGGTAATTGGAACACCTGAGATACGATATTTTTCCATTAATTCCAGAGCTTCGTAAATCTTCTGGTCCGGGTCCATGGTGATTGGGTCAACGATCATACCGCTTTCAGATTTCTTGACTTGGTCAACTTCAAGAGCCTGCGCGGCAGGTGACATATTTTTATGAACGATACCTATACCACCTTCACGGGCCATGGTTATCGCCGTACGCGCCTCAGTCACTGTATCCATAGCTGCTGAAAGCAGAGGAATATTCAGTTTTATCTGGGGAGTCAGGTACGTGGTCAGGTCAACATCGCGCGGAAGAACTTTAGAATGGGCAGGGAGAAGTAAAACATCATCGAAGGTCAAGCCTTCGCGGATCTCGGAATCGAGCATCGCCGATACCTCCATGGGGGGCTGGGGGTGAAATAATTAACCGCTATATTTAGTTCAGGGCATCAGGCTAGTCAAGAATAATCGAAACAGTTTTTCGCAATTTTCTCCTGATTTATAATCAGTGCACTTGCATTCGTTCAAGGAAGGTGAAATTGAACGCAAACAGGTGAAGATTTTATGACATTTAGTACCAGACTTCCTGCAGACACAACCCATGCGCAGGAGCTGTGGGACCACAAAAAAGGTTCTTGTCACCCTTCAAAAGTTTCTGTAAATCATCAATTGAGCTCTTGCCGTGTCCAATTGAAACCAACGTTCCTGTCATCATTCTTACCATGTGCCTGAGAAAACCAGAGCCTTTAAAATCGATATAAATCAAGCCATGCTCCTCTTCGATGTCCACTTTAAAAATCTCACGAATAGTTGTTTTTGCTACGCAGCCAGACGACTTGAAAGCTTGGAAATCGTGAGTGCCAACAAATAAGGACGCGGCCCTACGCATTAATTCCAAATCAGGAGCAGAGCGAAGATGCCAGGCCGTCCGATCAGACAGAGGTAAGCGAACCGGGCTTGTGTAAATCGTATAGCGATACCATTTACCCTTTGCCGAATATCGTGCATGGAAACCTTCTGGCATTTCACGGGCATCACGAACAACGACATCTTGGGGCAAAAAACAATTAACCCCTTCACGAAACGCAGGCAAAGGAATGTTACTTTCCGTTTTAAAATGAGCCGCCATACTGCGGGCGTGCACCCCTGCATCAGTTCGTCCGGAAGAATGAATGCGGACGTCCGTTCCAACAACTTGCGTCAGTGCGTCTTCTACAACTTTTTGAACGGTAATATGATGAGGCTGATACTGCCAGCCGAAATAGTCAGTACCGTCGAATTCTACATTTAGCAGGATAGTGCGCATAGTTTTCAACCAACGAACCAATAAATGACGATCAAAAGGAGCCCGATTAAAAAGAACAACTGATCTAAAAGAGCCAACGGGAAAAGCGGCGTTAGTGGTTTAGGCAGCAAGAAAATCGTGTCATCAACGACCATTTGATGAGCAACCTTGTCACAACGGTCCACCAACCGAAGAAAGAGAGACGTTAATTTATGAGACCAAGGTGACCATTGATCTGTAGAAAGGTAATTTCTGGTTTTAGGGTTTCCTTCGTCATTCCCTGTGGAGACCTGAATTTCCTCTCTTACAAGTGGGACAAAATCCATAGTGATCAATAGGACCTTTTGCCATTCATCAGTTTTGCACCCAAACCACTTTAAAGGAGAAACAAACCAATCAAACGTTCTGACAATTGAATTTGTCGATGACGTTTTTGCCAAAAGAGCGGAGAGAACAATAGCTAAGACGATCTGTCCACAGACAAAAAGCCCCATCAACAAGCCATCAAGAGAGAGCCAACCGACTCCGAAAAGGGTTCTCCCGGGAGAAAGCATCAGATGCAAGAGAAAGGTAAACAACAAGAGCCATCGTAGTTTCCAACAAAGAGACCAAATGGACGAGTTAAACTTTGGAACAGACCACAGAGCCATGGAAACAACAGAAGTAAGCACAAGCAATTGAGCCAATGATGCGGCGGTAAAAACAAGAACAATCATCATCAGACAGAAGAGCACTTTGATCCGTGGATCTAGTCGGTGAAGTGGTGTCACACCTGGCTGATAATATTCTTTTTCGATGACTGTATTCAATGACAGCGGCCTTAATGCATACGGGAGGCCATTTGGCCTCCCGTATTTCAAGATATGACACCCTTTATTGTTAAAAAAGGGACAAGCAGGTAGGCAGCTTGTCTCTGCACAAATCAGGCTTGCTCTTTAAGAATACGGAGCATCCGTCGCAGAGGCTCTGCAGCGCCCCAAAGTAGCTGATCACCGCAGGTGAAAGCAGAAACAAAGTTAGGGCCCATTTTCATTTTACGAACTCTTCCAATCGGTACAGTCAATGTTCCAGAAACTGCTGCAGGAGTCAGTCCTTGCAGAGAAGCCTCTTTGGTATTGGCCACAAGTTTGACCCAATCATTATCATTATCGATCAGAGATTCAATCTCTGAAATTGGCAGGTCAGTATTTAAACGAATCGTCAGAGCTTGACTGTGACAGCGCATGGAACCAACTCGGACGCAAATGCCATCAATAGGTACAGGCTCCTGATAACCAAGGATTTTATTGGTTTCGGCATAGCCTTTCCATTCTTCACGACTCTGACCATCCTCGACTTCACGATCAATCCATGGCAACAAACTACCTGCAAGGGGGAAGCCGAATTCTTTAGCAGGGAACGCTTCTCCGCGCATAGACTCAGTGACCTTACGATCAATATCCAGAATCGCAGAGGAAGGATCTTTCAAAAGTTCGGACACCGAAGTTTCAAGAGTTCCCATTTGAGTCAGCAATTCGCGCATATTTGGTGCCCCGGCACCAGAAGCCGCCTGATAAGTCATGGAAGAAACCCATTCCACAACGCCAGCCTTGAACAGGCCTCCGAGAGCCATAAGCATCAGACTAACAGTACAGTTGCCTCCGATAAAATCCTTGATGCCCTTAGAAAGAGCATCATCAATAACATTACGATTGACAGGATCGAGAATGATCACAGCATCCGAAGCCATCCGCAATGAACTTGCAGCATCGATCCAATAACCGTCCCATCCGGCTTTACGAAGCTCAGGGTGTACGGCTTTGGTATAATCTCCACCTTGGCAGGTAATGATGACATCCAGTTTACTCAACTCAGATATATCGTCAGCATTTTTGAGTGTACCCGCCCCCAGGGGAGCATCTTGGCCTGCTTGAGAAGTCGAAAAAAATACGGGTTCTATACCATCAAGATCATTCTCTTCCTGCATGCGCTGCATGAGAACTGACCCAACCATTCCACGCCAACCAACGATACCGACTTTCATCTTCTTGTTCCTTTTCTGTTCTTTAACTTTTCACGACAGGTGAGAGGTTAAAGGTTAGCAATGATCGCATCACCCATTTCAGTCGTATTAACCTTCTTTTCTCCGTCTGTGCCTTGATAAATATCTCCTGTGCGGCAGCCCTCGTTAAGAGTCTTCTCAACGGCAGCATCAACAGCATCAGCAGCTTCAATCATACCGAAAGAATAACGTAACATCATAGATGCAGACAAGATCTGTGCAATAGGATTTGCAATACCCTGGCCTGCAATATCAGGGGCACTACCACCTGAAGGTTCGTACATTCCGAAGGTCCCTTCAGCCAGGGATGCCGAAGGAAGCATGCCGAGAGAACCAGTCAGCATCGCCGCTTCATCAGAAATAATATCACCAAACATATTGCCACAGAGCATAACGTCAAATTGTTTCGGCCAACGCACCAACTGCATGGCAGCGTTGTCAACATACATATGGGAAAGCTCCACATCAGGGTACTCTTTGGCAACCCGCTCTACAACCTCGCGCCAAAGAACTGAAGTGGAAAGGACATTTGCCTTATCAATAGAGCAAACCTTGCTACCGCGCTTACGGGCGGCCTGGAAAGCAACATGACTGATCCGTTCAACTTCTGCATCGGAATATTTCATCGTATCGAAACCAGTCCGATTTCCACCCTCGCCTTCTATACCTTTAGGCTCAGCAAAGTAGATTCCACCGGTCAACTCACGGACAACCAGAAGGTTAAAACCACCATCGATAACTTCTTCCTTCAGGCTTGAAGCCCCTGTGAGCGCGGGAAAGATGATAGCAGGTCGAAGGTTACAGAAAAGACCAAAGATTTTACGCAAAGGTAAAAGGGCACCACGCTCCGGTTGCTCGTCGGGAGGAAGAGTCTCCCATTTTGGGCCACCAACGGAACCGAACAGAATGGCATCAGAAGCTTTACAGACATCAACTGTTTTTTCAGGCAAAGCTTCGCCATCTTTATCTATAGCAATACCACCAACATTGGCAAAAGTACGCTCAAAAGAAACATCATATTTACTCTGGACTGCATCAAGAACCTTTAATGCCTCAGCCATAACTTCGGGACCAATACCGTCACCAGCCAGAACAGCAACCTTGAAAGTTTTACTCATTATTCTCTCTCCTTGATAACTATAATTAAGACTAATTTGCTAAGTAAGTTCAGATTTAATGGGATGCTACTATAAGAAGGGACACTCACTTTGTCAAATTCTTTCAAGCCTGCGAAACATATTGCTTTTACGACGCTTCAAAGAGTTGATTTTGACAGTTTTTATCACAATCAAAATACAGACCAGAGAGTCAATGAAGATTGTTTACAGGTTCACCTACAATATAAAAACTCCAAAACAATTACTTACATATAATTAAGCATAATTATGTATAACTAATACCTTATAATACTAGTTATATATATTTAAATATTTGAAAAATAAACTTTGTCTACTTAAACATAATATTTCTTTTAGCTAAAGTAAGAATAGCTAGCAAACCTTATTATTGACGCTATAATCAATTTATTGAGGTGCTGACATGAAAACGATCATTCTCCCACTAATAATTTGTATCATCGCAGCTTGCGTTGCACAGTACTTCTTTAGTGTTGACGTTGAAGACCTCGCCGAAGGTTTCTTTGATTTTGCCGTTAACATTCTAAAAGGTCCAAAATCTTAAGCCGAAAATCAAAAAAGGCGGAAGCAATTAAGATCAATTGCTCCCGCCTTTTTATACTAAAAATTTAAACTCAGTGCGTTATAAACCTAAATAAGCCGACTTAACCTTCTCATTATCTAGCAAATTCTCGGAGGTATCGGTCAGGGTAATATGGCCATTCTCCATAACGTAACCACGATCTGCCAGTTTCAAAGCTTGGTTAGCGTTTTGTTCAACAAGGAAAATAGTCGTATTGTTATCATGATTGATCTTACGAATAATTTCAAAGATTTGCTGGATAATAATCGGAGCAAGACCGAGGGACGGTTCATCTAATAACAAAAGTCTGGGACGAGCCATCAAGGCTCGGGAAATAGCCAACATTTGCTGTTCGCCACCGGAAAGTGTACCACCCATCTGGCCACGACGCTGAGCGAGGATGGGGAAGAGATCCATAACCATATTAATATCTTGCTTGACCAAGACTTTATTGGTGCGTAAGTAAGCGCCCATTTCAAGGTTTTCCATAACAGACATGTTAGGGAAAATACGACGCCCTTCTGGTACCTGAATAATTCCCAACTGCACAATTTTATCACCCGATAGACCATGCACTGGCTTACCCTGAAAAAGTATTTCGCCAGACCGAGGCGGAACAATTCCACACAATGACATTAAGGTCGTTGTTTTACCAGCACCGTTGGCACCGATCAGGGTAACAATTTCACCTTCTTCAACTTCAAGAGAAATACCCTTTAAAGCCTGAATATTTCCATAATATGTACTGATATTATCAACTTTAAGCATCATCGCCTCCCTCGCCGAGGTAGGCCTCGATCACTTTCGGATTGCTGCGAATTTCCTGCGGTGTCCCCTGGGCTATTTTTTTGCCATACTCCATCACATAAATACGTTCTGAAATGTTCATAACCAATTTCATGTCATGCTCAATCAGCAGGATGGAAATCTTTTCAGTGTTCTTGATCCGCACAATCAACTCATCAAGATCCTTTGTCTCCTGAGGGTTCATACCAGCTGCAGGTTCATCGAGGAGTAATAGAAACGGGTCCGTTGCCATTGCACGAGCAATTTCGAGTCTTCTTTGAGCGCCGTAAGGAAGGTTTTTGGCAAACTCATCGGCAAATTCAACCAAGCCGACTTTCTCGAGAAGATCATAGCTTCTCTCTATCGTTTCCCGCTCCTGACGAACTGTTTTTTTACCGCGCAAAACTGCACCAATAATATTTGTTGTGGTGCGACAGTGGCGGCCAATCATGACATTTTCAAGGACTGTCATATTGTGGAACAGACGAATATTCTGAAAGGTTCTTGCCATTCCCATAGCAGTAACCCTATTCGGCTTGAACCCATTAATTTTCTTGGTTTTTTGCCCCTGTGGGTGAATAAGGATATCACCACGTGTCGGTTTGTATATACCTGTCACGCAGTTGAAAAAGGTGGTTTTACCCGCACCGTTCGGTCCAATCAAAGCGACAATTTCACCTTCACAGACGTCCAGAGTGACACTGTCGACAGCTCGTAAGCCACCGAAATCCATGGTCAACTCTCTTACTTCAAGAAGTACTTTAGCATTATCAGACATTGGCATCCTCCGTCGTAACCCTACTTTTATGAGCGTAGGTTTTTCTGACGTTTGAAACCAATCCCTGAGGACGGAACAACATCATAAGGACCATCACTGCACCAAACACCAACATCCGGTAATCTTCAAAGGCACGAAGGTACTCTGGCATTAAGTTCAAAACCAGAGCTGCTATTACAACACCAACGATTGAGCCCATACCGCCAAGAACGACCATGGACAACACTATGGCAGAGAGCATAAAGTCGAAACTTGCTGGATTGATATAAGTCGTTTGCGAAGCAAAGATGACCCCAACAAGCCCGGCCCAAAAGGCTCCAAGGGCATAGGCGGACAACTTGGTTTTTGCCATATCGACTCCCATGGCAACACATGCGATTTCATCCTCACGCAACGCCATCCAGGCGCGACCAATACGAGAATCCTTCAGGCGGTTAGTTACAAAAATTGTAAAAACCACCATCAGCAACATCAAGTAGTAGGTAAACGTTGTTGATCCTTCGATGTCCATCTCCATGCCAAAGAAGCCAGGACGAGAGATTTTTTCAATGCCACGAGAACCATTAAAGACACCCTCCCAGTTCTCGTAAACAATCTTGGCAATTGAACCAAAGCCAAGAGTGACTATGGCGAGATAATCACCTCGCAGACGCAAGATGGGGAAGCCTAGAAGGACACCGACCAAAGCTCCTGTCAAACCACCAATCGGCAAGCAGATCCAGAAATCAAGACCGAAGCGAGTGTTGAGAATTGCGTATGTGTAGGCACCAACGCCAAAGAAAGCGACATATCCCAGATCAAGCAGGCCGGCCAAGCCAACTGTTATATTCAACCCAAGGCCAAGGACAACATAAATCAGAGCAAAGACCCAGATCGTTACCTGATACATTTCTGAGACCCATGGCATCACGAGTGCCATGACAACCACGACCCCAAGCACAGGACGATTCAATTTAGGATCTTCCAATAAACGCTGACCAAAACTAATTTTCTTATCAGCGCCCTCGTCTTCTTGCTCTTTACTGCTGGCTCCGTTCGCTCGACGTTCCATAGCCCAACGCCATACTGCCGAGAGTATGAACGTTCCTATGGCAACCCAAAGCATGTTCATCCAACGCCACTCAACAGTACTTTTGAGAGTATTGACCTTAACAACCATCAAGGGAAATGTCAGAAAAACAAACCAGACGGCAGCAATCGTACAACTTTTCAGATATGAGATCATCGCCATCAAACCTTCTGTTTAACAGCCTTTCCAAGGAGACCGGAAGGGCGAAGAATTAGAATCAGAACCAACACGCCAAAAGCGAAAACATCTTCATAAGCGCTCGAAATGTAGCCGGCCGCCATTGCTTCAGCCAGACCGAGAACAAGCCCCCCTAGCGCGGCACCAGGAATATTGCCGATGCCACCGAGGACTGCTGCAGTAAACGCCTTAACACCAGCCATGAAACCAATATAGTAATTAATCTGTCCGATATAAGAACCGACCAAAACACCTGCGATAGCAGCCAGCACGGAACCAATGATAAAGGTAACCGAGATCACCCGGTCGACATTGATACCGGTCAGGCGCGCCATGATCATGTCCTGCTGGGTGGCACGCATAGCTTTACCAATACGCGTATATTTAATGAGCAGAGTCAGCCCGATCATGGTGACTGCACTGGTGATCAAAATGATCAACTCAGCAGAGCCCATGATATGGGCAATCGGCTCCATAAATTCAAATTCGGGGACCAACTCCGGGAAAGGCAGGAAGTCAGCCGTTTGTGAAAGAAGGACATAGTTCTGTAGAAAAAGCGACATACCGATGGCACTGATCAACGGCGAAAGCCGGGGAGCACTACGTAATGGTCGGTAAGCTATTTTTTCCAGAGTGTAGCCGTATGCGGCAGAATAGATAATGGCTATCAATGCAGCCAAAATGAGAAT
>CBDUFN010000014.1:0-23605 GCA_965366475.1 uncultured bacterium
ACCCTTAAGGATGAGCCGCTCTTACTGTATCAATATAACAATTGCAAAGGCTTTAATCGAGTGGCAGCTCTGTTTTAATCTTCGTCTGCTCGTCCTGAGACATACTCTGAATCAGAACATCTGCGCCAATTGTGGCCGTGTGCCTAACCAAGCTGTCTGCCCGATCACCATCATGGTTTTTAAATGCTTCTATCATGTTGCGGTGTTCTTCAACGGAAATCTCCATCCGGCCTGGTTGTGAAAGGGAAGCAAGGCGCAGTCGTTGAAAACGCATAACCAACTGGTTGATCATTTCATACAACTTGTCATTACCCGCGGCCTTAATAAAAAGTTCATGAAATTCGTTATGTAACCGAAAGAAACTTTTGACGTCACCTTCTTGTGCTATTTTTTCCAATCGCTCATTAATAGATTGAAGCCGATCAATATCTTTATCGGTTAAATTCTCTGCCGCCATCTTTGCAGCAAAACCCTCAAGAATGATCTTAATGGCATAAAACTCTTCAACATCCCGTTCTGTCAATGAAGCAACAACTGCTCCTTTACGTGGAATAACTTCCAGATAACCTTCAGACTCGAGTTGTCTGAACGCTTCGCGAATAGGTGTTCGGCTAATCCCAAAACGTTCTGCTAAATCTGGCTCCGAAACGCGTTCACCGGGCTTCATTGTGCCTTTAAGAATAGCATCCCTGATCATCTCAAGGATTTTTTCACGCAACGTTTGATGTCTTTCAATATGTTTTCTGCGCACAGAGAAACTCCGTTCTATTAGTCTTAAACAAATTGTATACAGTATACACGGAAAGTCAAGAGCTTTCTCTTTCTACATAAGAGCTAAGATGCTTAACTGCTTGCCTTTTAGTCTAGTCGTGATTATCATCATTTCATTCTATTTCGAGGTAACTTCATGGACCCTGTCCGTCATCTACGCTTCTCTGTTGCTGCTCTTTTTTCAATCATAGCCTTAGGAACAGTTGGTTACAGCTTTATCGAAGGATGGCAAGCTTTTGATGCTCTGTACATGACCGTCATCACTTTAGCCACCGTCGGTTTCAAAGAAGTACAACCCCTCTCCAATGAAGGTAAATTATTCACGATTATTTTGATCATTAGTGGAACAGGAATGATTGCTTACACTCTCAGCAGTCTGATCCAGTTCACGCTCGAAGGCCAACTTCGGAAAATACTTGGGAGGAAGAAATTGGAAAGTCGCATCAGTAAACTCAGCGACCATTACATCATTTGTGGCTTTGGGCGCATCGGCCATTTGATCTGTCGCGAATTTCAATCTAAACCGATGCCTTTTGTTGTTGTAGAAAAATCACCTCAACTTATTGAGCGTCTGGTTCGTAGTGATTTTATGTACGTTGAAGGAGACGCGACGGATGACGAAACGCTCCAATCCGCAGGAATTGAGCGCGCAAAAGGCCTGATTACTGCCGTAACTTCTGACACTGACAACGTTTATATCACCCTTACGGCGCGTGGCCTTAACCCTAAACTTTTCATTCTTGCCAGAGCAAGTGAAGTGGGATCAGAAAAGAAATTGATGCGAGCTGGTGCGAGCAAAGTCATCTCTCCCTATACGATCGGTGCTAGCCGTATGGCACAAGCGATTTTACGCCCATCCGTTGTTGACTTTATCGAGATCGCGACCGCAAGTGAAAACCTTGAATTGCAGATAGAAGAAGTCACTATTTCCAGCAGCTCTGAAATTGCTGGCAAGTCTCTGATCGATTCCGGTATCAAGCAAAGCATGGGAATCATCATTGTCGGCATAAAACTAACCGACAATGAAATGACTTTTAATCCCGCTCCGAATACTATAATCGAACCTAACTCTGTTCTGATTACTCTCGGAGAACGAAGTGCAATCGACCAACTGGAAAAGATTGCTGGAGGATTTTAGTTGTGACGCAACTTTACTTTGGAGCTCATATCCCCTGGACGCAGATTGAAACCTATCTGGACATGGTCCTTGATCTTAATTTGGTGCCAGAAATAGCGATCAAAGGGCCAGAACTTGATTTGCTGGATGATAATCTGATTTGTCTCGTCACTGAGAAACTTTTATCTGCAGACGTGCGACCAACAGTCCACGCTCCATTTTTTGATCTCAACCCTGGTGCGCTTGACCCTTTAGTGCGTCAAGTAACTCAACTTAGACTCACTCAAGCGCTATCGTTTGCGGGCCGACTCAATGCTCACTTGATGGTGATCCATCCAGGGGTAGATAAATGGCGATATCCAAATCTTGATCAAATCTGGTTGTCTTTTGCCAAGGAATTTTTTCTGCCGTTAATTGAACAAGCATCAGCTTGTGGATGTCGACTCGCCATTGAGAATATTTATGAAGAAGAACCCGACCTGCTGGTACAACTTGTTCAGGAACTGAATTCAAAATCTTTCGGGCATTGCTTCGACGCGGGGCACTGGCACATGTTTGGCAAAGAACCTATGGCAGAGTGGCTTGAGGCAATATCATCGCAACTTTTTCACCTTCATCTCCATGACAATCACGGCCTCGCCGACGAACACCTTCCGGTTGGCGAGGGCAAAATTGATTTTAGCCCCTTGATAAACAAGTTACAAAAGCTGTCTTCTCGACCCAGTATGACATTAGAGGCTCATACTCCAGAGCACTTGACTAGGTCCTTAAAAAAGATCACTGAGCTTCTTTCGTAAATTCTCCTTTTCAGTCACATCTAAACTCATTCTTGGTTTAGTTGATTTTAAACATTTGTCTGAAGCTCGCTTATTTTTGTAACTTTCTAGCTTTAAAAAGGGCTTCATATTCTGCACGTGTTTAACTGTTTTGCCCTTATGGATACCTGACGTAGTGTTTCTGGTATACGCAGCCTGCAGGGGTGATAGCGGCCCTCTATTGGCCACTAACCTTTACTCTCTTTTTAAATGACAAAAAAAGGGCGCCTCTTTGGAGGCGCCCTTTAATTATTATCTTTTTTTTAAAAGCTAGTGGAATTTCTTACTTGCCACCTGGACACGAACCATAGCTCGAGCCAAGGCACATTCCATGATCTTAAAGTTCTTGTCTTCACTTGAAAGCTTCTTGAGGGCATCTTCAGCACGATTCAGCGCAGCCTTAGCGCGCTCCAAGTCAATTTGATCAGCAGGTTCTGCAGTTTCAACCAGAACCGTCATAACGTTATCTTCGACTTCCACATAACCCCAGTTAACTGCGACGTGAAACGTCTCGTTACCCTGTTTGTATGACAATTCGCCAACCTTTAAAGTGGTCAGCAGGGAAGTATGGTCGGGAAGCACGCCAAATTCACCAACGCTACCGGGAGCAGTCACTTCATCAACCTCTACCGACAACACCCGTTTATAAGGTGTGACCATTTCCAATTTGAGCTTTTCTGCCATGCCTATATCTTCCTTTAAGCCAGAAACAACTGATTAAGCCGCCAGTTCCTTGGCTTTTTCCAGAGCTTCTTCAATGGTACCAACCAAGTAGAAGGCCTGCTCAGGGATATCGTCATACTTGCCGTCAACCAGATCGCGGAAACCTTTGATGGTATCCTTAAGTTCCACGTACTTGCCTGGGGAGCCGGTGAAGGTCTCAGCGACAAAGAATGGCTGAGAAAGGAACTTCTGAATCTTACGGGCACGAGAAACGGTCAGCCTGTCATCTTCAGAGAGCTCATCCATACCGAGGATCGCGATGATGTCCTGCAGGTCTTTATAGCGCTGCAGTATGTACTGAACGTCACGGGCACACTTGTAATGCTCATCACCGATAACCTGGGGATCAAGGATCCGGCTGGTGGAGTCAAGCGGGTCAACCGCAGGATAGATTCCAAGCTCGGCGATCTGACGCGAAAGGACCGTCGTTGCATCGAGGTGAGCAAATGCGGTAGCCGGTGCAGGGTCGGTCAAGTCATCGGCAGGTACGTAGATAGCCTGAACCGATGTAATCGAACCTTTACTGGTTGTAGTGATACGCTCTTGCAGCTCACCCATCTCTGTAGCGAGGGTAGGCTGGTAACCAACCGCTGAAGGAATACGGCCGAGTAGCGCCGAAACCTCTGAACCCGCCTGGGTGAAACGGAAGATATTATCAACAAAGAGAAGAACGTCCTGACCTTCTTCGTCACGGAAATATTCAGCAACGGTCAAAGCCGAAAGAGCAACACGAGCACGCGCTCCTGGGGGCTCATTCATCTGACCGTAAACCAGAGCGGCTTTATCTAGAACGCCGGAGTCTTTCATCTCGTGCCAGAGATCGTTACCTTCACGGGTCCGCTCACCAACACCGGCGAAAACCGAATAACCGCCGTGCTGCTTGGCGATATTGTTAATAAGTTCCATGATCAGAACCGTCTTACCAACACCGGCGCCGCCGAACAGGCCAATTTTACCGCCACGAGCATAAGGAGCGAGCAAGTCAACGACCTTGATGCCGGTTTCGAAGGCTTCAACCTTGGTTGACTGTTCAATAAACTCTGGAGCAGGGCGGTGAATGCCCCATTCAGACTCAGCACCGATCGGGCCAGCTTGGTCAATCGGCTCACCGACTACGTTCATGATTCGACCGAGGGTCTTCGGACCAACCGGCACAACAATCTGCTTGCCGGTATCGAGAGCATCCTGGCCACGGGTCAGACCGTCTGTAGCGTCCATAGCGATAGTACGTACTGTATTTTCACCAAGATGCTGAGCAACTTCAAGAACCAGGTTCCACTCCCGATCATCAACTGACGGGTTGGTCACCTTAAGCGCGTGATAGATCTCGGGAAGCTTGCCGGCTTCAAATTCGACGTCGACAACCGGGCCGATGACCTGTGTAATGCGTCCTTTATTCATGATGAACCGTTCCTCCATTCAGCCCACTCGGGTTCCAAGTGGGGTGTTTGTGCTTATGTAATTCGTTGAGAACTTAAGATTTAATTGATTCTGCGCCGGAGATGATCTCCAACAATTCCTTAGTAATAGAAGCCTGACGTGCACGATTGTACTGCAGGGTCAGCTTTCCTATCATTTCAGAAGCATTCTTACTCGCACTATCCATCGCCGTCATCCGAGCGCCGTGCTCAGAAGCTGCGGACTCAAGTAGTGAACGGAAGATCTGCACTTCGATATGCTTTGGCAGTATTTCGTCCAGTACCTCTGTAGCATTAGGCTCATAGATATAGTCGGTGATCTGGGCGTCTTGATCTACGACCTTCGGCACGATTGGCAAAAGTTGCGTAACAGTTTGAACCTGGGTCATGGCGCTCTGAAAAGCGTTGTAGACCAGAAAAACCGCATCATAATCACCATTACGATAGAACTCTATGACTTCCTGACCGAGTAAAGCTCCGGTTGGGTAGCTCACCTGACCAGTGCCTACCAGGTTTTCATGAACTTTGGTGATCTCCATGCCGGTACGTCGCTTGAGGTAATCATTGCCCTTGCGACCAACGATAAACAACTCGTAACTCTCAAACCCTTCACCTTTTTCACGGATGAACCGTTCGGCTGTTTTGGAGATATTGGCATTAAAACCGCCACAAAGGCCACGATCGCCAGTGATCAATACGACGAGTGCTTTGCCCTTACCACGTTCAGCCAACAGTGCATGACTATCAGCATCTTCGCGTAAAGCCAAACTGGAGAGAACGTCAGCCATTTTGTCCGCGTAAGGACGGGCTGCAGTCACTGCGTCCTGAGCACGCCTCAGCTTTGCTGCCGAAACCATTTTCATGGCCTTGGTGATCTGCTGGGTGTTCTTGACCGTGCCTATTCGTTTTTTTATGTCTTTAAGACTTGCCATCTCTTATTACCCGATCGTTGCGTTATTAAGCGACAAACTGGCCCTTGAATTCATCGAGAGCGGCTTTAATCTTGCCTTCCAGCTCGCCATCGATAGCTTTCTTTTCAGCAAGCGTAGAGAGTACGTCAGCGTAGCTGCTTTCCATGAAGGAAATCATTTCATTCTCGTAGCGCTGAACGTCCGTCGCAGGATATTCGTCAACATAACCGTTGTTAACGGCAAAAATTGCAACAACCTGCTTCTCAATCGGAAGAGGCACGTACTGGCCCTGCTTGAGAATCTCAACCAGACGAGCGCCACGATTCAACTGCCCTTGAGTTGCTGCATCAAGATCAGAACCGAACTGAGCAAAGGCTGCCATCTCACGATACGAGGCAAGAGCCAGACGCAGAGTACCTGCAACCTGCTTCATTGCCTTTACCTGGGCAGAACCACCAACACGGGAAACCGAGAGGCCAACGTTGATGGCCGGACGTACACCTGAGAAGAACAGGTCGGTTTCGAGGAAGATCTGACCGTCAGTAATCGAAATAACGTTGGTCGGAATATATGCAGAGACGTCGCCAGCCTGAGTCTCAATGATCGGCAGAGCGGTCAAAGAACCAGCACCTTCTTCGTCGTTAAGCTTACAAGCGCGCTCAAGCAAACGACTATGGAGGTAGAAAACGTCACCAGGATAAGCTTCACGGCCCGGCGGACGACGCAACAACAAGGAGAGCTGACGATAAGCAACAGCCTGTTTGGAGAGGTCATCATAAATGATCAGAGCGTGCTTGCCGCTGTCGCGGAAAAACTCGCCCATGGTGACACCGGTGTAAGGGGAGATGAACTGCATTGGTGCGGGCTCGGAGGCCGAAGCTGAGACTACAATCGTGTAGTCCATGGCGCCGGTCTTCTTTAGCCTGTCAACCACCTGTGCAACCGTCGAGCGCTTCTGGCCGATGGCGACATAGATGCAGATCATGTTCTGACCTTTTTGGTTGATGATAGCGTCAATCGCAACCGCTGTCTTGCCGGTCTGACGGTCACCAATGATCAACTCACGCTGGCCACGGCCGATTGGAACCATCGAGTCGATCGCTTTGATACCAGTCTGCATTGGCTCGTGAACCGACTTACGCTCAACGATACCAGGTGCTTTGATTTCGACTTTACTGTAAGTATCAGTTTCGATCGGGCCTTGGCCATCGATCGGGATACCAATACCATTGACCACGCGGCCAATAAGCGCCTCGCCAACTGGAACCTGAACGATTCGCTCGGTCCGCTTGACTGTGTCGCCTTCTTTGATGTGCTCGGCATCACCGAGGATCGCGGCACCAACGTTGTCTTGCTCGAGGTTGAGAACCATACCCATAGTGTTACCAGGGAATTCCAACAACTCACCAGCCATTGCGTTGTCCAAGCCATGAATACGAGCGATACCGTCACTAGCGGAAATGATAGTTCCGGTTTCGCTGACCTCGACTTCGCGACCGAAGTCTTCGATCTGCTTCTTGATAATTGCGCTGATTTCTTCTGCTCTGATTTGCATTATTACGACCTCATCACCCTGTTTGTTAAGGATTCTTCAAGGATTCTTCGATTCGTTTAAGTTGAGTTTTAACGCTGCCATCAAAAAGACGACCGCCTATTTCAGCCTGTAAACCACCAATCAAGCCAGGATCAACCTCAACAGTAATAGCAACCTGCTTGCCTGTCTTTTTTTCAAGACTGGAAGCAATCGCTTGCTGTTGAACATCATCCAACTCAACGGCAGATGTAATTTTAGCAGGCAGGATGCCGGACAACTCGTCCGCCTGACTACGATAATCGCTTTCTATTTGACTTAAGAAGCAGAGTCGACCTTTGCTTAAGAGCAGACCAAGAAACTTGATCATACCTTCAGACAGCTCCAGAACCTTACAGAGATCAGCCAGCATGGCTTTCTTCTTGTCGAGGTTCAGGGTAGGGCTGTCAAGCAACTGGCGCAACAACTCTTCCTGAGTCAATACTTCCTTAACCTTGGCCAGTTCGTCGCCGTAAGACTCTACAGTCTTTTGTTCAACGCCGAGCTCAACCAATGCCTTGGCATACCGTCTGGTAAGGGCACTGACACTCAATGGAGTTCTCCCACTTTTTGCATATATTCATCGACCAGACGCTTCTGGTCTTCTCCCGAAACTTGCTTTGTCAACATATCTTCTGCAAGTTCCACGGCCAGTTTTGCAGCTTCTTCACGCAACTCTATGCGTGCCTTGGCCACAACGCTGGAGGCTTTATTGTCTGCTTCCTGCTCAATCTTAACGGCCATCTCTTTAGCGGCAGCCAAAATCTTTTCACGTTCCACTTCACCATCGTGACGAATAGACGCTGACAGTTTCTCTATCTCGTCTGTCGCTGTAGCAAGCTTCTCACTATATTCAAGATGCTTCGCTTCTGCAGCCTCTTTGGCTGCTTCTGCATCAGCGAGTATCTTTTCAATCTCATCTCTACGACTCTTCAGGCCTTTGCGAATAGGCTTAGTAACAAAGTAAGCCAGCAAACCAACCATGAGTGCGAAGTTGAAACAACGATAGAGAAAGTCCTTAATCAGGACACCACTATCGGCATGACCACCACCGGCAGCAAAAACTGAAACAGGAATCAGTAGTAAGAGAGAGCAAAGACAGAGTTTGAGGAAGTTACGACGTACGTTGGATTGCTTCATCAGATAGCCCTCCCAAGTACTTTACCGGCAATATCCTTTGCCAGAGCCTCAGTTTCATTCCGGAGAGCCTGACGAGCTGCGTCTGCCTCCTCCTGAATCTGAGCCTTGATTGTCTGCAACTTCTCCGCTGCCTTCTGATTTGCACCGCCAAGAATGCGACCCTCTTCTTCCTGGGCCGTCTTGCGCAGCGCACTACGCTCTTGGGCACCCTGTTGACGGGCATCCTGTAGCTGTGCTTCGTAGCGAGCAATTTGTGCCTGAACCTGCTCGTCGATATCCTGCACCTTAGCCTTGGAACCTTCAATGGTTTCTTTACGAGCCTGTAAAGCTGCACGCAAAGGTTTGAAAAGCAATGCGTTAAGCACTGCCATCAAAATCATGAAGTTGGCAAACTGTAGGAACAACGTCCAATTAACTTCGATCACCGTATTACCTCATTTAAGTTCACGCCTCTCAGGCGCATCGGTATACTGTAAGAAACCTAAAAAACTTAATTAGAAAATGCCTTAACCTTGGGGGGTCAAAGCAGGAGAGGTCTACCATAGCGTCACATATGTGTCAAGGCTCTTTTCTGAAAAAACAGAACAAAACCAGAGAGCCAGACACAGAGGATTAAGACCTTCAATCAATTATTTTTTAATCACAGCTTCAGCAGGCTTCGTTGAATCCGCAGTTTCACCAAGGTTCATAGTAATCGAACCATTCAAGGTAACACCGTCCTCTACTGACAAAGCTGGTGTTTCTATCGAACCATCAACTTGAGCAGGAGCACGCAGCTCAACTCGTGTCTTGGCTTTTACGTTGCCCTTGAATCGTCCACTTAAAATTAGCGTACCAACTTGTATGTCAGCTTGAATGTCAGCACTCTCACCAACAATAAGTGTATCGTGAGACGTCACTTCACCCCGAAAGGCACCATCCAGTCTCACAATTTCATTGAACACAAGTTTTCCTTCAAACTGGCTACCTGGCCCAAGAAAAGCCTTGATATCACTCTTTTCAATCGGAGTTTCTTTGCGCATGGGTTCTTTTTCCTTCTTGTTAAACATTGGTTACATTCCTAAAAATTCACTATAAATTAGACCACTGTTATTGAATAAGTTCTATGATCGTCCTTCAAAAATATCAAGCAAACGCTCTAGCTCATCTGAAGAATAGTAGCTGATTTCTATTTTGCCACCCTTACCACCGCGCGCCTGCGGTTGAATATTTACCTTGGTGCCCAGACTACGCTGTAAACGAGCAGCGAGATCCATCATTTCTGGGTCGACCCTGGCTTTACGAGGCTCGCCCTTGCCTTGGTTACCCTTGAGCTTCTTAACCAGGGCCTCTGTCTGACGTACCGAAAATTGTTTTTTTATCACTTGATCGCGAACTTCTTTGATACGTGCGGCACCCTCCAGCGCCAACATAGCCCTGGCATGCCCCATAGTAAGCTGACCTGTGACCACATCCTCTTGAATCGCAGCGGGTAAACGCAAAAGACGTAACGCATTAGCAACCGTCGGTCTTTCACGACCAACCCGGCGGGCAACTTCCTCTTGTGACAGATCAAAAGAGCTCATCAGGTTCCGGTAAGCCTCAGCTTCCTCAATCGGATTCAGATCTTCTCTCTGAATATTCTCTATCAAGGCCATCTCTAAGGCCCAGTCTTCAGAAACATCCTGTATAACAACTGGAACTTCTTTGAGACCTGCCTTCTGCGAGGCACGCCAGCGTCGTTCTCCAGCAATAATCTGGTAATGGTCACCGGTGTGACGAACAACCAGAGGCTGGATCACGCCCTTTTCACGAATAGAAGCAACCAACTCTGCCATCTTGGCATCGTTAAAAGTTTTCCGTGGTTGATTATGATGAGGCTTAAGTTCTTCAACAGGACAAACAAAGTACTTATGACGACCATCCTGAGATGCGGAGGTCAGAAGGGCACCTATACCCTTACCCAATGCGGGACGTTTGGCCATTGCTTAAGACTTCTCCCTGCTAATAATTTCACGCGCTAAATCCAGATAGGCCGTTGCTCCCCGAGAAGAGATATCGTAGAGCAGAGCCGGCAAACCATGGCTGGGTGCCTCAGAAAGACGCACATTGCGTGGAATCATGGTTTCAAAAACCTGAGTGGTAAAGTGTTCTCGAATACCTTCACTAACCTGGTGGGACAAGTTGTTTCTGGCATCAAACATTGTCAGCAGGATACCGCGTATGACCAGACTTTGATTCAACTCTCGCTGAATCAATCGCACTGTGTTAATCAACTGACTCATACCCTCCATGGCGTAATATTCACATTGCAAAGGGATCAGCACACTGTCGGCAGCGGTTAGAGCGTTTATTGTTAACAAGCCAAGGGAAGGGGGACAATCAATAAGGATGTAATCATATTCTTCAGCTACCTCAGAAAGCGCGGCTTTCAACTTGTTCTCACGAGCCAGAGCAGAGATCAACTCAACTTCTGCACCAATAAGATCAGGGTTAGCTGGTAGTAAATGTAAAGGTTCAAGACTTGTTGTCTGGCGCAACTCACTGACCGGAACAGAACCAAGCAAGGCATGGTAAACCGTTTGATCCATACTATTAGGATCAATACCGACACCACTGGTTGCGTTGGCCTGAGGATCAAGATCAACCAGAAGGGTGCGCTTTTCAGCAACAGCCAGAGATGCTGCAAGATTCACAGATGTCGTGGTCTTACCTACTCCGCCCTTTTGGTTGGCGATGGCGATTACCTGAGCCATGCCTTTAAGTCTCCTAAGAAATGGATTTTTGAGTCGCTCAGACTAACATAAGCACCTAGATCTGCAAAGAAAATTTGCCTGCACTCACAAAACCACCAGATATTGGAAAACACAACCAAGCAACCACTACATATAGTGCAAAAACAACCTTAACGGCTTAACTCAATCAAGCAACGTACAGACTTGGTTTTGGGTAAAATCAAGCGCTGTAATTTGATCGACCAACCAGACTCCTGCAAAGCCTTTTTCTGACCTAAAAACTCAGACTCGCCCTCTGGTCCCTTCATAGCAACCAACCGACCACCGGGAGCCAAAAAAGGTTCAGCCAGAACAACTAACTCTTGTAGAGAACATAGAGCCCTGGCCGTCAAAAGATCAAAACCTGCTCGATACGTCTCGTCACTCTGTAACAACTCAACCCGTGAATGCAGAGGCGTATACCCCTGCAAGCCCAATGTACGAACAATATGCTTTTGAAAATCAACTTTCTTGCCAACAGCATCAACTGAGACAACGCCAAGATCAGGACAAACTATTTTCAGGGGCAAAGAGGGGAAACCTGCACCTGAACCGATATCAAGTAACCGGTTTGCTTGGCGGGCAAAAGGCAATAAAGTCAGGGAATCAGCAAGATGTTTTTCCAAAACCTCGTCACGGTCGGTAATAGCGGTCAGGTTACGCCGACGTGTCCAGCGTAACAACTCATCAACCAACCTATCAAGTAAGACAAGTTGGTCTTTAGAGGCTTGAAGCTCTAATCTATCGAGTAAACCAGGAAGAAGCATATGATCTAACGCTTTAAAATTACGGATAAAATAGCAATTGCAGCAGGAGTTACACCTGGAATGCGGCCAGCCTGACCCAGAGTTCTCGGCAACACAAGTTTCAGCTTTTCTCGCACTTCAGCCGAAAGACTACCAACCATGTCGTAATCAAACCCCTCAGGAATAGACAACCCCTCTAGACGACGAAAACGATCAACCTGTTCATATTGACGCCTGATATATCCAGCATACTTTATCTCAGTTTCCAACTCGCTACGAACGTCTTGAGGTAAAGAGGTTAAAGTTGTGGCGATAAAGTCAAGATCCTCCAAATGGATCTCCGGCCTGCGCAACAACTCCTCCAAAGAGGCACCATTCTTTAAATCAGGCAAACCAAGACGGGTGATAACCTCCTGATTTCCGGGAGAAATGCGGGTGCTACGCAGAAGTTCCCGACCAACCGCCAAGGCTTTTAACTTTTCAGAAAACCGACTCCAACGTTCATCCGTTAACAAACCAACCTCACGGCCAAGTGGACTGAGTCGTTGATCCGCATTATCTTCTCTCAACAGGAGACGATACTCCGCACGAGAAGTAAACATACGATAAGGTTCTTTTGCGCCAAGATTCACAAGATCATCTATTAAAACCCCTAGATAACCCTGGTCTCTTCCTATAACGATCGGGTCAAGACCCTTGACCTGCAACACAGCGTTAATTCCAGCAACCAAACCCTGACCAGCAGCTTCTTCATAGCCAGACGTACCATTGATTTGACCCGCATGATAAAGTCCTGCCAAAAGCTTTGTTTCCAGTGACGGTTTAAGTTGAATGGGGTCTACATAATCATATTCAATTGCATAACCAGGACGCATTATCTCAACGTTTTCGAGACCTTTCATCGTTCTTAGGTAGGCCAACTGAACATCAACAGGTAAAGACGTCGAGACACCATTAGGATAGATTTCACCACTTCCCAAACCTTCTGGTTCAAGAAAAATCTGATGTTGATCTTTTTCTGGAAAACGCACAACCTTGTCTTCAATTGAAGGACAATAACGAGGACCAACACCCTCTATAACACCCGAATAGAGCGGTGACCGATCAAGACCACCACGTATAGCATCATGAGTTTGTTTGTTTGTATAGGTAATATGACACGGAACCTGTTCGCGATCTATCGAGGAAGTATCAGCAGAAAAGGGTTGTGGAGACACATCACCTGGCTGTTCCTCAAGTTGCGTAAAATCAATAGTGTCGGCTGCAAGTCGAGGAGGAGTGCCCGTTTTCAAACGACCAACATCAAAACCGAGTGACCGCAAATGATCTGAAAGGCCCTCAGAAGGAGGCTCCCCTGCCCGCCCTCCCGGATAGTTAACCAAACCAACATGTATCAGACCACGCATAAAAGTACCAGTCGTCAATATAACCGTTGGAGACTCGAAAACCAAACCATCCCGGGTTTCAACTCCAGCAACACGACCAGACTCTACCAACAAACGAACAACCTGAGCTTGCTTAAGATCGAGGCCTTCCTGAGCCTCAACAACCTGCTTCATACGGGAACGATAAAGATCACGATCAGCTTGAGCCCGCGACGCTCTTACTGCCGGACCCTTTTTTGTGTTCAAGAGACGGAACTGAATACCTGTAGCATCTATATTTCGAGCCATCTCTCCACCAAGGGCATCAATTTCGCGCACCAGGTGACCCTTTGCCAGCCCACCAATGGCTGGGTTGCATGACATTTGCGCCACCGCATCGAGATTTAAGGTTAAGAGCAAAGCACGACAACCCATTCTTGCCGCCGCCAAAGCAGCCTCACAACCCGCATGCCCCGCACCCACTACCACAACATCATATTTTTCCGTCATCACCAACACTCACAAACTAAAAAGCAACACTGTTCCACGTGGAACAATGAAATAAAACAAACAAAATGTTTCACGTGAAACAAACCTACTTACCGATACAGAACTTACTAAAGATCTGGTCTAAAATTTCGTCTGGCGTTGTTTCGCCAGTGATTTGACCAAGAGAACTTAATGCGTCACGTAAATCCATAGCCAAACACTCTAAAGGGGCACATGCATCAATCGAAACAAAAAGATCTTGCAAAGAAACAGTTGCCTTCAAGAGAGCGTCACGGTGTCGGCGTTCAGAAACAACAACACCTTCACCAACTGAAGAAACGTTGTCTACACCCAAACATTTAACAACCTGGTCCCGCAAAAGATCAAGTCCAGTGTTGTGTTTAGCAGAAACAGAGACTTTCCGAAAACCCAAGGCAAGACCATCGAAATCGCAAACTTGCTCTTTATCACTTTTATTAACAACCAAAAGGGTCCGGTCGGGATCACACAAACCAAAAACAAGCAAATCCTCTTCCGTAACCGGCGAAGAACCATCGACAACCACCAACAGAATATCTGCCGTCTTTATCTTCTCTTTAGCCCTATTAACACCTTCCAGTTCAACAATATCGGTTGTGTGCCTGACACCAGCAGAATCTATAATTCGAACGGGAACACCAGAAAAAACAATGGTCTCCTCAAGAGTGTCTCGTGTTGTACCTGCCACGTCGGTAACAATTGCCCTTTTCTCGCCTAACAAAGCATTCATCAGAGAACTTTTACCAACGTTAGGCCTACCTAAAATCAAAAGACTGATGCCATCCCTTAAAACTCGACCGACATCAAAAGAACCAATAAGGTTACTTATCTCCGCAGAAAGGCTTTTAACCGGAGCAAGAAGTTTAGGGAGATTGAGTTCTCCAACCTCGTCGTCAGGAAAATCTATATGGGCTTCTATGAGAGCGAGAGCTTCCCTGAGTTGATCTGAAAAGGCGTGAACCTTACGGGAAAGAGAGCCATCCAACTGATCCAAGGCAACACGACTGGCTTTATCGGAACGGGCCTTTATGACATCAATGACCGCTTCAGCTTGAGCAAGGTCAAGCCGTCCATTTAGAAAAGCGCGTTGTGTAAATTCACCTGGGGCGGCCATGCGGGCACCAAGGAGAAGAAAAAGGTCCAGAACGTTGCGCATAACCTGAGAACCACCATGGCAATGAACCTCAACGACTTCATCGCCGGTGTATGAGTGTGGAGCCCTCATAACGACAGCGAGAACCTCGTCTACACGGACACCTTCGTTGTCAACGAGATAACCATGATAAAGACGATGAGACTGCATGACGTCAACTTTAGTCTTACCCTGAAAAGCTTTATTGAGATGTTTGGCGGAATCCGGCCCACTAAGACGAACAATACCAACGCCACCTTCTCCTGAAGGCGTTACAGGGGCAACAATAGTATCAAAAGAAAACATCAGGACACCCGTAATTGCAAAACAATAGTCTTGCGACCACCTTCATGGTTTTTAGAATGTGATTCAAGACCTTCTTCCTGCTTGAAAAGTTCGTGAAGAATTCGACGTTCTGAGATTATTAAGGGTGGGGTGGTTGCTGGTTTATTTGATTGTCGAACTTTACGGATTAACTTTTCGGCTAATCTCTGCAGATAGTCCAGACGACGACCACGATAACCATCAACATCTAAAAGAAGAGGAGTCCGATCCGTTGTCACACGATCGGTCATTGTACCTACCAATGTTTGCAACGCATCAAGGGTTTGGCCGTGGCGTCCGATTAAACGGCTTGTGTCATCAGAGGAGAGGAGAAGTTCAATTTGGTTATTTGAAGTTACTATCTCAATATCTGCACTTAGATTACTTAACAACAAGAGTTTTGCAGTTAATTGCCGCGCAATTGCACCACGGTCATGAAGTTTAACCAGAACCTTGGCTGGTCGCTTGCCAAAAAGACCAAACAACCCTGAAGAGTGAACCTGCAACACCTCAACATCGGCCTCAGCACGAGTACACATTAACTGTGTAAGCGCTTTTTCTACAGCAGCATCCAGACTCTCAGCTGCAACTTCAACATGCAAATATTGTTGCATCATGACCAGTTATCAAGAGGCTTTACGGTGAATAAAATATTGCTGGAGAATTGTCAAAAGGTTGTTAACCAACCAGTAAATAACCAGTCCTGAGGGGAAGTTTAAAAACATAAAGGTGAAGACGATTGGCATCATCATAAAGATTTTCGCCTGCATCGGGTCAGCTGTCGTCGGCGTCATCTTCTGTTGAACAAACATGCTTGCACCCATCAGAATAGGTGTAATGTAATAAGGGTCTTTGGCAGCGAGGTCCGTTAACCAGAAAGCAAAAGGCGCGTGTCGCAAAGCAATAGAGTTGAGAAGCACCTGATAGAGGGCAAAGAAAACCGGAATCTGCACGATCATCGGCAAACAACCACCCAAAGGATTGACACTATGGGTTTTATACAGCTGCATCATTTCTTTATTCAAACGCTCTTTATCATTCTTATACTTGTCGCGGAGCTTCTGCATTTCCGGTTGAAGCTTTTGCATCGACTTCATCGAAGAGTAGCTTTTATGGGTAAGTGGCCAGAAGATGATTTTGATCATCACGGTCAAAAGAATGATGGCAACACCATAGTTTTGTAAAAACCCATAAAAGAAGGTGAGTACGGTAAAGAGGGGTTGGGCAAGAAGATTAAAGAAACCGAAACTTACAATTTGATCCAGTTGATGACCTGCAGCAATTAGATGTGCAGGCTCTTTAGGTCCAATAAAGACGAGATAATCAAGCGTACGTTTTTCACCGGCCTGCAAGGTAAAGTAAGAAGATTCCAGAACATTTTCAATCGCATCACCCTTACGTTGAACCTGAACTCTCTCAACCGTACGATCACCAGGAACAACAACAGAAAGAAAATATTTGGTCTGAAAAGACGTCCATGTCACATTTTGACCGTATGCAACAGAACTCTCATTCAGATCATCAACATCAACTTCATCGATATCATCTTTAACCAGTGTAGCAGGACCGGAAAAGGAGTAACTGTCCGCCTTTAAAGATTCATCCCAACGCTGTACCATTGCAAGATTAACGGTGCCTCGTAGCGATGTCTGGCTGGTGTTAAACAATTCAAGTTCTGTATTAATTGTATACTCACCGCCATTAATCTGGAAGGATTTGACATACTTAATACCGTTTGCTGCCATATACTGAAAACGAATCTGAACATGGTCGCTCCCTGCAACTTCGACAATTTCAGGAGAAACCGTTTCAAAACGAGCATCTTCACTTAAACCAAAACCTTCTGAACCAGTTGTACGCAAAGTCGCATAGCGTAAGGGCCCAGTTGCATACATTTGAACAGGCGCTGAGTCTTTCGACGCAGTTGCCTTGTGATCCTTTAGTTTGAAGGAGACAAGACGCGCACCTTCTGACGTAAAAATTGCCTGGTATTTGTCTGTTTCTACTTTTATTTCTCTAACAGGAGCTGATGTTGCTGAAAGAACAACGTCAGTAGCTGTTTCTACCGTAACGTTATCTTTAACTTTTTCAACGAGTAGCTCTCTTTGAGAAGTTTCAACAACTTCAGTAGAAACAACAGCTGGTTTGGTTGCTTCCTGCGGTTGCTGTTCCTTTTTGGATGGGAAGAAGATTGAAAAACCCAACCAAACAGCAAGCATGAGAACCATGGCAAGAACCAGGTTTTTATTTTCAGATGAATTCATAATTTAAGAAAAGCTCCTGTTAAAACAAAAAATCCTAATCTAAAGGATCATATCCACCGGAATTCCAGGGGTGACAGCGTGCAAGACGCTTTAAACCCAACCAAAGACCTGTCCAAACACCATACCTATTAACAGCGTCCAGGGCATACATGGAGCAAGATGGATAAAAGCGACAGGTTGGTGGCTTCAGCGGGGAAAGAAAGGTTCTGTAAAAACGAATGCCCGCTATGGCTAACCGTTTAAACATGTTCTTCGGTCTCCAGGCGGGCAAAAACGGTAAGAAGTTCCCGGTCGACTTGGAAATGAGTCAGGCGTCCGGCTTGACGCTTGGCTATGATCGATATATCAACGATCTCGCCGAACTTTTTGTATCTATTTCTGAATAATTCACGTATCCAGCGTTTTATTCTATTGCGGCAAACAGCATTACCAACTTTTCGACTCACTGTTAATCCCAGGCGGCACAAAGAACCGCCTGGTTTAATAATGACAACGAAATGGGTTGTATGATAACGCTTACCCTCTTGCCAAGCTTGCTCATATTCATATGAGCGACGCATACAGCGAGATCTTTCTAGGGTCTGTTCACCTTTCACCCTTAAATATAGTTCTTACTTGGTAGGAATCGTAGCAGCCAAAGATTTACGGCCCCTAGCACGACGACGCTTAATAACGTTAGCACCACCTTTAGAGCGCATGCGCTTGCGAAATCCATGTGTACGTTTACGACTAACTTTACTTGGTTGGTAAGTACGCTTCATTTTTTTCTCCTCGTATATCTTAATAGAAGTGATTTTTGTAAAAGGAACTTTTAAGCATAGCTAAAAAATAAAGTCAAGAAACAAAACAGTTATAAGGGTTTTTATGGTGTCTTTGTAATAGAAATTTCCCTTGCAATAAAAAAAATCCTCTGCTAATCTTTACAATCATTTTTTATGCCTTTGGTTATTTACCTAAACCCCTGATTTTTCGTTGTTTTTGCGTTATCCACAGTTGTTTAAAAGGTTGTGGATAAACCTGTACAAACAGGCTAGATCAGAGAATCTTTTATTGCGACAGATGCCGGTATGAGTAAACTCTGGGATGACACCCTATCACATTTGGAACTGAATCTCAGTCCACAGCACTTTTCCACCTGGATAAAACCATTAAAACTCATCAAAATTGAGGATGACATGGTTTTTCTCGAAGTTCCCAACCGGTTTGTTCTTGATTGGGTTAAAGAAAATTACAGTAAAATGATTCAAGAAAAGCTTTCTGAGCTTTCCGCCGTTAGCTATAGATTACAATTCAACATTTCTGACCTGATAAGAGAAAACCTACCAAAAAGAAAACCTATCGACCCAACAACGCCACCACCTGTTCAAAACAGCGAAAAAATAGTCAAAAAAATCAATTCTGCTGATTTAAATCTCAATCGAAAATATACCTTCAATGAGTTTGTTGCGGGTTCATCAAATCAATTCGCTTACGCAGCAGCTATGGCTGTCGCTAACAATCCTGCGACTACTTATAACCCTCTTTTTGTTTATGGTGGTGTTGGACTCGGAAAAACTCATCTGGTTAATGCTATTGGAAATTCCATACTCAAAAAATCTCCACACATGCGTATTTGTTACTATACATCCGAAAAATTCATGAATGAATTGATCAATTCTCTGCGTTATAATCGTATGGATGAATTTCGTAATAAATTTCGTTCTATGGATGTGCTTCTTATAGATGATATTCAGTTTATTGCTGGTAAAGAAAGAACACAGGAAGAATTTTTCCACACATTTAACGCTCTTTATGAATCACATAAACAAATTATAGTTACATCAGATAAATTTCCAAAAGATATACCAGGCCTGGAAGAAAGATTAAGATCGCGTTTTGAGTGGGGGTTAATTGCTGATATACAACCTCCAGATGTAGAAACAAAGTTAGCCATTTTAAAAATGAAGGCAGAACAAAACAGCATAAGACTTCCTGAAGATGTATCTTTATTTCTGGCTAATTCGATCTGTAATAATGTCAGAGAACTTGAAGGGTACCTAATAAGAATAGGTGCTTACGCAAGTTTAACATCAATTCCGGTTTCATTGGAAATGGCAAAAGATGTTCTTAAAGATATTCTGATTGAAAGAAATAAAGAATTATCGGTCGAAGAAATTCTTAAAAAAGTAAGTAATCATTTCAATATAAAAATATCAGATATAAAATCAGCTAAAAGGCTTAAAGCAGTTGTATTACCCAGACAAATAGCAATGTATCTTTCAAGACAACTGACATCTTCTTCCTATCCCGAGATAGGGGATCGCTTTGGTGGAAAAGATCATTCGACAATAATTCATGCTATTCGTAAGATTGAAAAACTTATGGAAGAAGATTTTCAATTGCGCAGCACAATAGAAAATTTAAAGAAAGAAATGACCTACTAGCATTAAATATAAAGCTTATTGATAACTTGTTAGAAAAGGGGTGGATAGCCTGGGTATAAAAAAGCATTATCAAAAAAACTCTTTTTATAACCAATTCACCAACAGTTTTTACAGGAAGTTATCCTTTATATAAGTTACTGATTTTATAAACTAAATTATACTTTTACAGATATAAACAAGCCCTATTACTACTACTATCTTTTTATATTATTAGTTATTAAATACTTAGTATAAACTGTTGATAAAGGAGGCCCTTATGAATTTCACTATTGAAAAAGATGTTTTTCTGAAAGGACTGGCCAGAGTTCAAGGAATCGTTGAAAAGAGAAATACCATACCAGTTCTATCCAATGTTCTTTTGGAAGGGATTGATGGTGAATTGCATCTGACAGCTACAGATTTGGAAGTTGGTATGCAATCAACCTACCCAGCGAATATAAAAAAACCTGGAAAAATAACTGTATCGGCGAAAAAACTTTATGAAATAATAAAGGAATTGCCGGATAACGAAATAAGCTTTAACGCCAAAGATAATTGTTGGATAGAAGTTGAATGCGGAAAAGCTCAATTCAACATAGTAGGTCTTTCAGCAGAAGAGTTCCCAAATTTTCCACAACCAGACAAAGATGATTTTCTTTCTCTCAGTAGTACTTTATGCAAAGAGATGATAGAGAAGACCTTTTTTGCAGTCTCACAAGATGAAAGCAAATATAATCTGAATGGAATTTTCTGTCAGGTACAGGAAGGAACAAATCAGTTAAGGTTGGTAGCAACTGATGGACATCGTCTTTCGATGATTGATAAAAAGGTAGAAATGGCAGAGAGCGCCGAATTATCGAGTGGCGTCATTCTGCCTCGTAAAGGTATTCTTGAATTGAAAAAACTCGCCGAAGAGGGTGAGGGAGATTTAAAGTTAGGTTTCATGGATAATAATGCTGTCGTCAGCAAGGATCAGACAGTCATTATCATGCGCTTGGTTGATGGTGAATTTCCAGACTATAGTCGCGTTATTCCCAAAAGCAATGAACAAACAGCAACGATAGCTGTTGATCCATTTTTGCATGCATTACGTCGTATGATAATTTTATCCAGTGAAAAATCACGCGGTGTAAAGATGAATTTCAAGAATAATCTACTTGAAGTATCATCATCCAATCCTGAACTGGGTGATGCCCGAGAAGAGTTGGATATAGAATATCAGGGGCCTGAGCTTTCTGTTGGTTTTAATGCACGTTATTTACTTGATATATTGCAAGTACAAGATCAGGATCAACTATGTATGATTCTAAAAGATAATCTCTCACCAGGATTGATTAAACCTGTTGAAGAAGACGGTTATCTAGCTGTTATTATGCCGATGCGGCTCTAAATAGATTTTTTTTAGAGAAAAGCCTTTTTAAACGAGGCTTTTTTCTTGACGGTCGTATGATTTTACAAAAATTGAAGCTTAAAAGTTATCGTAACCTGGTCGAAATTGATCTGACTTGGAATGATCATTTCAATGTCATTTATGGGCAAAATGCACAAGGTAAGACAAACCTGCTCGAATCAATTTATCTGCTTGGTCACTTAAAAAGTTTTAGGGGAGCTCGTGGACAGGATCTAATAAAACATACCGATGAAACAGCTTGGGTGGGTGCAGTTGTTAAAAAAGGTGGTGTGTCGCATAAACTTGAAATTGGTTTGCAGAAGAACGGTCGCAATCCCCGAGTTGATGGTAAAACGGTTCAGAAATTAAGTCATTTTTTAGGTTATTTAAGGACAGTACTGTTCACCCCTGAAGAAATGATTAAAATAAAAGGTTTTCCAGCAGGAAGAAGAGCTTTATTGGATAGAGCCATTCTACAGACAGAACCAGCCTATCTTGATCGAGTTCAAGAATACGACAAGATATTGAGACAAAGAAATAATTTGTTAAAAAAACAGGCTGACAAAGAAGAACTAATACCCTGGACAGAAGCTTTAACGCGTACAGGTAGTCGAATAAGACATGATCGTCAGGAATATTTAAAAAAGTTTAAACCACTTCTCTTAAAAGTTTACAAAGAAATTACTGATGGTAGTGAAACAGCGGATTTGAACTACTCCGTTGATGAAAAATCACAGCAAGAAATGTTTGATTATATGGCAGATTCTTTAGAACGTTTGCATAGTAGAGAATTAAAACTGGGTCAGACATTGGCAGGACCACATAGAGATGATTTGGATTTTCAGGTGAATGAAAGGTCTCTTCGATCTTTTGGATCACAAGGACAACAACGGTCTTATCTGCTCGCATTTAAAGCAGCACAGGTTATGGATCTCGAAGAAAAGTTCAGGGAACCACCTATTCTGTTACTGGATGATCTGGCCAGTGAATTAGACAGCAAAAGGCAGGAAGGTTTTTTTAGTTTTCTTTTAAACCGAAAAGGTCAAGTTTTTCTTACTTCTGCCCAACAACCCAGATTATCTGAATCCGTTAGAAAAACAGCTAAATTTTACAAGGTTGACCAAGGTATGGTCACCGCAACATCGCCAGAACGAGGGTGAAATGACACAAAAATTGAATAAAGAGTACGATGCTGGAAGTATTACTGTTCTCGAAGGTCTATCGGCTGTTCGTAAGCGTCCGGCAATGTATATTGGTTCTACTTCAATTCAAGGATTACACCATCTAGTTTACGAGGTGGTGGATAATTCAATAGACGAAGCTTTGGCCGGTCACTGTGACGATATCAAGGTGGTTATTCATATTGATAATTCGATTACTGTAACGGATAACGGTCGGGGTATTCCGGTTGATATGCATCCGACGCAAAAAAAACCTGCCGCAGAGGTCGTTATGACGGTTCTGCATGCCGGCGGTAAATTCGATAGCGATACCTATAAGGTTTCTGGTGGTTTGCACGGTGTTGGTGTGTCGGTGGTTAATGCTCTCTCCAGTCGTTTGGAACTCGAAATTCGTCGTGATGGAAAAATTTATCGACAGAACTATGAAAAAGGTGTTCCGGTAAGTGAACTGGTAGAAGACGGTGAAACCAAGCGTCGAGGTACCAGAATAATTTTCTGGCCAGATGCTGAAATATTCGAAACGACAGAATTCTCTTTTGAAACACTTTCACAACGTATTCGTGAAATGGCTTTCCTAAACGCTGGCGTTAAGATTGAAATTATCGATGAGCGTAGCGACAAAAGCCATGTTTTTCATTATGAAGGTGGCATCGTCTCTTTTGTCGAATATCTTAATAGAGCCAAAACACCACTGCATGCAAAACCGCTTTTCTTTACTGGCACTAGAGAAGACGTGGAAATTGATATAGCCATTCAATACAACGACTCTTATGACGAAAAAATATTCTCGTTTGCCAACAATATCAATACACACGAAGGTGGTACGCACTTAAGCGGATTCAAAGCAGCGCTAACGCGCACCATGAACAGTTATGCAACAGCCAATAATCTCTTGAAAAATATGAAAAGTGCTATTTCAGGAGATGATTTACGAGAGGGGATGGCAGCGGTTCTTTCAGTCAAGGTTCCAGACCCTCAGTTTGAAGGGCAAACCAAGACTAAATTGGGTAACTCGGAAATTAAAGGTTATGTCGAGACTTTGATGAACGAAAAGCT
>CBDUFN010000015.1:0-23043 GCA_965366475.1 uncultured bacterium
AGGTCAACAGAATTTCGCTAGCGGAAAAGAGCAGAATGCGATGGCGCCAGCGATCAAGGTGGCTGATTTCAAAGAGGCCACCGATATGCATCAAAATCAGGGCCAGAGCCATTTCCGAAAGAGGTCGAAGTTCTAAAAGGACTTCAGGGGGCAACAGCACAGGCAGGTTAGTCAAATGAGCAAAGGAAGGACCGATCAGCAGTCCTGTCATCAAGTAACCGGTCACTCTGGGGATATGACACACCGATGCCAATCGACCGCCGACCAAGGCGCCAAGAAAAATAAAAGAAATCGCAATCAAAAGTGGCAGAACAGAATCACCCATAGATGCAAAATATCACAACTGGCAAACATGACCAAGAGCAACAGACGTTGTGGTAACGACAATCATGATTGCTCTTATATAATTTGACGATCAAGAGAGCGATACTGTATCGCTTCGGCCAAATGGTTGACAGCGATCTTGTCTCTCTCATCGAGATCAGCGATCGTTCTTGCCACCTTAAGCAGGCGCGTATAAGTACGAGCAGACAAACCAAGTCGATCAGTCACTTGCTTCAAAAGTTCCTGGCCTTCCATATCTGTACAACAAAAAGCATGTAACTGTTTGGGACCCATACGCGCGTTGCAATGGATATGCAACCCCGCAAATCTTTCCTGCTGAAGGCTCCTTGCTCGCTCCACTCGATTGCGAATCAACTCACTCGCTTCTGCTGGCCGCTTGTCAGACAGATCGCTATGAGGGAGACGTGGCACCTCGACCTGAAGATCAATGCGGTCGAGCAAAGGTCCAGAAAGACGGGTTCTGTAACGTTGAATCATCGAAGGGGTGCAGGTGCAACTGTGCTGAGAATCACCCTGATAGCCGCAAGGGCAAGGATTCATCGCAGCAACCATCATGAAAGAGGCGGGATAGGTCAAACTCAACGCAGCCCGACTGATACAAACATGGCCATCTTCAAGAGGCTGGCGCAACATCTCAAGAATATTTTTCTTGAATTCAGGGAGTTCGTCTAGAAACAGGACACCATTGTGAGCCAAAGAAACCTCTCCGGGGCGGGGATGCGCACCTCCTCCAATCAAACCGGCATCAGAGATTGTGTGATGTGGAGCACGAAAAACTCGTTTGGCAACCAGAGCCTGACCGTTTGGAAGCAGACCAAGAATCGAGTGGATTTTGGTGATCTCCAGAGCCTCTTCAAATGTTTGTGCCGGAAGAATAGTGGAAATTCGCCTTGCCAGCATCGTTTTCCCACTGCCAGGCGGACCTGTCATCAGAATATTATGCCCACCAGCCGCAGCCACCTCAAGAGCCCGCTTTACATGTGTCTGACCACGAACCTCGTCAAAATCGACCTCGTCTTTCGCCGCGCTACCAATCATTGAGGCGATATCGACTTGGCAGGCATTCAATTGCCGGTTTCCGGTCAGGAAATCGACAACCTCCCCCAGAGTCGTCGCAGAATAAACCGGCAGGCCATCAACAAGAGCACCCTCTTCAGCATTATCTGCAGGAAGAATCAACCCGTCCAGATCCCAATTTCGGGCTGCAGCCGCCACCGGCAGGACACCACGTACAGGCTTAATTCCTCCATCCAGAGAAAGTTCCCCCATAAACAGGAATCGACCGGCCCTCTCCATCGGCACAAGACCGGTAGCTGCCAGCAGGCCAACCGCCATCGGCAAATCAAAGGCGGCGCCTTCCTTGCGAATATCAGCTGGGGCGAGATTGATTGTAATGCGACGCGTAGGGAAATCGTAACCGGAATTTTTAATGGCGGACTTGACGCGGTCCTTGCTCTCCTTGACCGCGCCATCGGGAAGACCAACAGTCGAAAACTGCGGCAACCCCTGAGCAATATCAACCTCAACCTCAACAGGGTAGGCATCAATCCCGAGGAGCGCACCAGACAGAACCTTGGCGAGCATAACCCCCTCCTTTTATTTCAACAAAAGTCCCCAAATTGGGACAAATTCAATAACAACGTGTGCAGTAAGCGTGGAGCGGTTTCTAGTGATCCAAATCGTCCAGATATTTCTCAGTGACAATCGCAGCGATCGCACCATCTCCAACGGCCGTCGCGATTTGCTTGAGAATTTTCTTACGAACATCTCCAGCCGCAAAAACACCTGGCATCGAAGTCCGGCACTCTGAATCAGTCAGAATATAACCACCTTTATCAAGATCAAGAATGTCGGCGAGAAAATGTGCCTTTGGCGTCACACCAATGGCCACAAACATGCCCACAACATCGAGAGAGCGCGTTGAAGCATCCTGACGATCACGTAGAACGATACTGGTTACACCACTGTTATCACCAACCGCCTCGTCAACCGTACAGTTCCAGACCATTTCTATTTTGTCATTAGCAAAGAGTCGATCTTGCAAAACTTTGGTCGCCCTGAGTTCATCACGTCGATGCACCAGGTAGACTTTGCTGGCAAATCGCGACAGAAAGAGTGCTTCTTCAGCAGCGGTATCACCACCACCGATGATAGCGACAGGGACTTCGCGAAAAAAAGCACCGTCGCAAGTGGCACAATAAGAAACGCCCCGCCCGGTGAATTCGACCTCGCCAGGAACACCCAACTTACTCGGCTCAGCTCCGGTCGTAATGATCACAGAACGAGTCCGGAACTCTTTATCATCAACGGTAACAATCTTCTCGTCACCCTTATCTACCAAATTGGAGACTTCTCCGGTCATCGTTTCCAAGCCAAACTCCTGACAGTGCTCCTGAAAACGCATCATCAGATCCGGGCCATCGATACCGCCCGGGAAACCTGGATAGTTCTCTACCTTGGTCGTCGTCATAACCTGACCACCGAGAATCATTCGTTCCACCAGCAGGGTTTTCAACTTTGCCCGTGAAGTATAGAGACCAGCGGTCAACCCGGCCGGGCCACCACCAATAATTAAAACGTCGTAAAGAGTTTCGCTCATAGCTATGCATCCTGTCTTTTTTGATTATATCAACGGCTGAAAATCGACGGTCACCTTATCACAGCTATCGAGAAGAGGGGAAGCCCTCATCCTTCTATTGACACTTGATTTAACGATCGGCGTAAGTCTAGAATGACGCCGAAGGAGAGGAACCATTCCCATGCCCAACCATAAACAACCAGACAAGCAGATCAACGACCACAGCTGCACGGACCAGCACGATCACAGTCTTCTCGATCGCGGCATCACCCGTGGCTTTATAATTGCGATTGGCTTAACGGCAGTCACTCTCGTTGCCGAAGTCGCAGGTGGGCTCTGGACCAACTCGTTAGCACTCCTCTCTGATGCCGCTCATGTTTTCATGGACCTGTTCGCCCTGGTCCTGTCTCTGGCGGCCATCAGGTTGGCAAAATTTCCCGCCAGCGACACCCGTACCTACGGATGGCACCGCGCCGAGATCTTTGCCTCATTGATCAACGGAAGCACCTTACTGTTAATTGCTTTTGGTATCTTCGGCGAGGCCTGGGATCGGATGCTTCATCCGGAAGCGGTTAAAAGCAAAGAAATGTTCATCATCGCCATCATCGGTCTGGTTATGAATCTGGTGGCAGCCAGTCGACTTCATGGCCATTCTCATGACGACCTCAATGTGCGCAGTGCCTTTCTTCACGTCGTTGGTGACGCCATCGCTTCCGTCGGCGTTATCATCGGTGGCGTTATCATGCTCTACACCGAATGGTTCGTTCTGGATGCAATCGTCTCCATGGTGATCGTTTTGATTATCAGCTGGGGAGCCATACGAATTTTAAGAGAAGCAGGACACATTCTTCTTGAAGGGGTTCCAGCACACATTAACGTTAACGAACTCGTTGACAAGATGAGCTCTGTCTCTGGTATCAGCAATGTTCACCACCTGCACGTCTGGTCCATTTGCTCACATATCACAGCTCTTTCAGCACACATCGATATCGAACCAGACTACCGCTTGCGCCAGGCTGAAATTATAGGTACTCTCGAAGAGATGTTGGATCACGATTACCACATCACCCACACAACATTGCAGGGAGAATGCTCACGTTGCCCAACCGGACCGGTTATCCAGCAACTCAGCCATCGCCCCCGTAAGGCATCTAACAACCACGACCACCATTCACACTGAGGACTCATGCGTCGCCTGATCAAACCTATTTTCTGGACATTTCTTTTTCTCATCATGATGCTTGTCATCGACCAGGTTCTGGTTCAGGTACCCCCTGTCCATCCGGCCCATGCAGCCATCAAAACCTTTTATCAGGATTTTCGTGGACGTCTGACAGAATTAGCCTTCGATGAAAAAAGAGCAACGCCGAAATCAATTGAAGCGGTGATTGAGAAACAGCAGAAAGAACCTGCACGAGCAGACCAGAAAGACGTCAAGAAGGTTCAAGAACTGAGCAAGCCTTCGCCAGAACCTCAAACAACAAAAGCTCAACGCTACATTTACTCAGACGGTAAGGGGGAGTTGCATTTTGCCGACTCCCTGAATGATGTTCCTGATGAATACCGGGGATTGGCACAACCTATGGGGAAATAACCCGGGACGCTGTACGGGGGACGTGGCAGAACGAACGACGGGCGCTGAGTAATATCAGCGCCCGTCGTAATTTACGTATAATATTCTGGAGGGAGTCCTCTCTAACCTGAACACTAAGTCACTCATTTCAACGAACAGATGTTGCCTTTCTCGTTCCACGCCCCCCGCATCACATTCCTGATTCTAAGGAAGTGTCCCGTAAATCTCAGGTCGCCGATCATCGTAACATCGTATCTGCGCACGATAATCAATCATCTCTTGACGATCAAAGGTTGCGATCAGTTCCATATCCGTCTCTCCACCTTCAGCAAGCACTTCTCCGCGCGCAGACAGCAACAGGCTCATTCCAAAGAAATCCAGCTTCCCCTGAAGGCCGCAACAGTTGGTCGCAACCATAAAAAGCTGATTCTCCATCGCCCGCGCTCGCAACAAGGTGCGCCAATGCTCCTGACGTGGCTTGGGCCATTCTGCCGGCAGACAGATAATTTCTGCACCCTCCAGAGCCATTTTGCGAAAGAGTTCCGGAAAGCGCAGATCGTAGCAAATCGCAATCCCGAGACGGCCGACCGAGGTTGGTACCACCAGAGTTTGGTCACCCGGAGTCAGGAAACGATCTTCGCCCATGGTTGAGAACATATGTAACTTGCGATAGCTGCCGAGCACTTCGCCACAATCGACAACGTACGCAGTATTATAAATTTTGCCGCCGGACGCTTCGGGCAAGCTACCAACTACAACCATTAGGTGTTGAGCCGACAGCTTGCAAATGGCCTTAAGCACCCGTGGGGTTTCAGCGGCATGTTTTACCAGACGCTTGTAATCGTAACCAGCACTCCACATCTCCGGAAGCACAGCCAATTGCGTGCCCTGCTTTGCCACCCGGTCAAGAGCCATCTCAACTTTTTTCAGATTCTGGTCAACTTCACCTAAAGTGATCTTGAATTGAATGGCTGCTACTTTCAGACTTTCTTCCATACTTTCTCCATAAAGAAACGACGTTTTACAAATATCCTAATCTTTAATCAAATCTGATTGACGGCCTAATTATAGGCGAGTTAAAAAAGCCAGACAAGAGTTCTCTGATGTGTCCAGATTCACTTGACCCTCCAGAGAGAAGCATGCTAAAACATGTGACATTTCGGTGACTAGATTGATGTTTTATAACTTGCCGTTCTTGTGCTGTTTTCCTGCTCAGTTGCAAAGGAAAACATGCTTTACAGCTTTAGATTGTAGGGTCATGAAAGCAAAGTTTGCCACATTTGTAGTTATGCTGATTTTCTGGATCATCCTGTCAGGCATGTTCGACGCCTTTCATTTGACTCTTGGGGTGATCAGTTGTTTGCTGGTTGCTAACTTCTCCGGCAAGATGCTGTTCGAAAGTCTGCGCGTCGAGGTGCGGACCAGACAGGTCTTCGGTATGCTCGCCTACGGGCCCTGGCTAATGTGGGAAATTGTGCTCTCCAGCCTGCAAGTCGCCTATATCGTTCTGCACCCACAAATGCTCGACAAGATGGACCCACAGTTGATCCGTTTCAAAACCAAGTTGAAATCAAACTTTGCCAGAGTGACCTTTGCCCAGTCAATCACCTTGACGCCCGGCACCATCACGGTCAGTTTGCAGGGTGACGAAATGACTGTCTATGCGCTCACTCAAAGAGCCGCAGCCAGCTTGCCCGGAGAGATGGAAAGACGCATCGCCCGCGCACTGGAACCGGAGGGGTTATGATGAGTCAGGTGTTTCTCGCTGTTACTCTGGCCCTGGTGATGCTGATCTTTCTTTCTCTGATGAGAGTCATCGGTGGACCGACAGTGCTTGACCGGATCGTTGGCGTAAACATGATCGGCACCAAGACCACCGTGTTGCTGCTGCTGATTGGCTTAATCTACGAAGCAATGCCGATGTTTATTGACATCGCCTTGGCTTATGCTTTGCTCAACTTTATTGCAACCATCGGTGCCTGCAAGTACTTCCGGCGTAGCAATCGGGTTCACCTCGAAGATGAACTGGCAGCCGAAGAGGAGGTCTCAGTATGAACTGGGTTGTGACTCTTCTCCTGGTCTCCGGGGTCTTCTTTTTCGCCATAGGCACTATTGGCATCCTGCGGTTACCAGACTTTTATTCACGCCTTCATGCCGCGGGCAAATGTGACACGCTGGCGGCGACCCTCGCTGTGTCAGCCATCGCCCTGTACAATCTGCACGACCTAAGCTTCGGCAGCATTCTCGTCAGCTGGAAAGTCTTCGCCATTATCTTCTTCATTTTCATGGCCAGCCCGACAGCAACCCACGCAATCACCAAGGCAGCCCTGATTGTTGGTGTCGAGCCCTGGCAGAGAAAGAAAGGGGCGCGCAAATGATCTGGCAACTGGACCTCGTTCTTCTGATATTGGTGGTTTTCTGTGCGGTGGCGACAATCACAGTAAAAGATCTGCTCTCGGCAACCATCATCTTTAGTGCCTACAGCTTCCTTATGTGTCTGCTCTGGGCTGAGATGGGGGCTGTCGACGTCGCTTTTACTGAAGCAACTGTCGGCGCCGGTGTCAGTACTATATTTTTTATTGCCGCCATCTTCCGCACGACACGCAGGAGTAAAGATTGAAACCACTGGCCTTGCTGGCAACTCTGATCACTGGTGCCCTGCTACTTTATGGTACTGCAGACTTCGCTGCATGGGGTGACCCGCAGTCACCGCCGAATAGCAATATCTCCGTTCGCTTTGTCGAAGAAGCGGTCAAAGAGACCCACGTACCCAACATTGTCACAGCTGTTCTCGGTGACTACCGAGGCTACGACACCATGTTCGAGCTGGTGGTCATCTACAGCGCCGGCATGGCTGTCATGGGTATCCTGAGACGGAGGGAAGAGTCATGAAGATCACCCTGCAGGAAGCCCGGGAGCAAATCCCTAAACGCGACATCATCCTGGAGACGACAGCGCGCCTGATGGTGCCATTCATCCAACTGTACGGCCTGTACGTCATTGTTCATGGCCACTACAGCCCCGGTGGCGGTTTCCAGGGTGGCGTTGTACTTGGCGCTTCTGTAATTCTGCTTGCTCTCGCCCTTGGCTTGCCTGCCAGCAAAGAATACCTTACCGAAGGCACTGACATCATCATGGCCAACGTCGGCGCCCTCATCTTCACCGGCATTGCCGTACTTTGTGCGCTGCTCGGTGGGATGTTTCTCGACTACAGCGCGCTGACAAAGATCTTGCCGATCGATCCGATCTCCTGGCGTTCCCACGGGATCTTTCTGGTCGAGGTCGGCGTCGGCATGGGAGTCATGACCATAATGGTCTCGATCTATTGGGACATGGCCTCAGCGGGCCGCCTTGACGAGGGTCTATAGATGGAAGATGTCGCGGCCCATTTCATGGCCAAATACAATTACTGGATCTACGTCATCCTGATGATGATCGGCTTCTATGCCATGATTGGCAAAAACAATCTGGTTAAAAAGTTACTCGGTATGAATATCTTCCAGACGGCAATCATCCTGTTTTTTGTCTCTACCGGAGCGAAAAAAGGTGGCAGCATCCCGATTCTTGACAAGTATGCCGCATTACAAGGGCACGTTGATGTGAACCAGGTGGTCAACCCCCTGCCGCACGTACTCATGCTGACAGCTATCGTCGTCGGGGTTAGCGTTACCGGCGTCGCATTGGCGGTAATGATACGCATCTACCGCAAGTACGGGACTTTGGAAGAAGACGAAATCCTGCATAAGATTGAGAACGAATGAAATCCAACTTACACATGTATGTGATGGCGGCACCACTCTTGACCGCTTTTCTGGTCAACGTCGGTGGCCGTTACAACCGCAAGGTCATAGCGCCGATGGTGCTGGGAGCTCTAGGGCTTTCCACTCTGCTGGCAGTTATCGTACTTAATCGGACCCTGACCCTCGGCAACCAGAGCTATACAGCCGGGGCCTGGACGCCGCCATGGGGAATCGAACTTCTGGTCGATCCGCTCTCGGCGCTGATGTTGCTGCTTATCTCTGCAGTCTCTTTCCTTGCTACTTTTGCTGCCGTACCCTGCGTCAAACGCGACCTGGAAGATCGGCAGCATATCTTCTTCACCCTTTACCTGATCCTGATTGCCGGGTTGATGGGTCTGGTACTGACCGCCGACGCCTTCAATCTGTATGTCATGCTCGAGATTACCTCCATCACCACCTACGGCCTGATCGCGCTGGGTCGTGGCCGGGCACCACTGTCGAGCTTCAATTATATCATCATGGGGTCTGTCGCAGCGTCCTTCTACCTGCTCGGAGTTGGCTACCTATACCTGCTGACCGGCACCCTGAACATGGCTCACATCGCCACCTACCTGCCGGCCCTGCAAGGAAGCGCCGCCTTAGCGACTGCCCTAGCTTTCATCCTGGTCGGCTTGTGGATCAAGATGGCCTTTTTCCCTCTGCACAGTTGGTTGCCGAGAGCCTACTCGGACGCCCCAGACGGTGCCGGCGTACTGATTGCACCACTAATGACCAAGGTTACCATCTATCTGATGGTTCGCCTGATGCTGACCTTTCAATCACCGGCGTTCCCACTCATCAGTATGGATGTCAGCAATCTGATTGTCTGGGCAGCTGCGATAGGAATTATTTGCGCATCATCACTGGCATTGGCTCAACGCAACCTGAAGCAGATGCTGACCTACATCATTGTTGCTGAGGTCGGTTACATGGTCGGCGGCGCCTGGCTGGCCAACGACCAGGGAATGACCGGAACCCTCCTGCATATCGTCAACGATGCGCTCATGACGCTCTGTCTGTTCCTGGCAGCCATCGCCATCGCATATCGGACTGGCAGTTTGCACTTCGACAGTTTAAAAGGCCTTTACCGACGGATGCCCTGGACTATGGCTTTTTTCACCATAGGCGCATTCTCGATGATCGGGGTGCCCCCCACCTGCGGCTTTTTCAGTAAATGGTATCTGCTACTCGGTGGTATCGAAGCGGGTCAATGGCAATTTGTCATCGCCCTGATCTTCAGCAGTCTGGTCAACGCCGTGCTCTTCTTCCGCATTATTGAGCTGGCATACTTCCGCCTCTCGCAAGAGAGTGAGAACCTTGAGCATAACAGCCTGAACCGGCAAGAGGCGCCCTGGTGGATACTCAGCCCTCTCGCCTTGACCGCCGTGCTTCTGATCGTCGTTGGATTGAGCACCGGCCCGCTGGTTAACAACGTCATCCGATTGATGGTCCCTGCAGGTTTTTAATTTGCAATGATTCTGGAGAGTCTATCCAGAATCCGTTTTTGAGAGCTATATGACACCGATTGTTTCCATCTGGCCACTGGCCGCGATTCTGGTCTCCCTACTGGGAGCATTGCCGATCATCCTTTCTGATCGCCAGCCAAACCTGCGTGAGAGTTGGACCATCCTGATCGCCTTGATCAAGTTGGCGATCGTCGCTTCACTGCTACCAGGAGTTCTGGCCGGCAACAGCTACGTTTTCACCATTGCGCAAGTGATCCCGGGCGTGCCAATTGAACTCCGCGTCGATGCCCTGGGGATGATTTTTGCCCTGGTCGCCTCTTGCCTCTGGCTCTTCACCTCGATCTACTCCATCGGTTACATGCGGGCTCTCAACGAGCAATCCCAGACCCGTTTTTTTGCATCATTTGCCGTGGCCATTTCAGCCACTCTCGGCATCGCATTTGCTGGCAATTTACTGACCCTGTACCTCTTCTACGAGGTTCTGTCACTCTCGACCTATCCACTGGTCACCCACAAACAAAACGCTGAAGCCAGAACGTCTGGCCGCAAATATCTGACCTACATTCTTGGCACGTCTATCGGTCTGGCCCTGCCAGCCATGCTGATAACTTACAGCGTCGCGGGGACTCTCGATTTCACCGCCGGCGGCATATTGGCCGGCAAGGCTTCACCGGAGCTGCTGGCTCTGCTGGTTGTCCTGTTTTTGTTCGGTTTTGCCAAAGCTGGCCTGATGCCGTTCCACGGTTGGCTACCGGCTGCGATGGTGGCACCAACCCCGGTCAGTTCGTTCCTGCACGGTGTCGCTGTCGTCAAAGCGGGGGTCTTCGCGATTTTCCGGGTCATCTTTCACATTCTCGGTCCAGAAACACTGCAAACGGCCAATCTCGGTTCTTTAATCACCTATATCGCGGCAATGACAGTCCTGGTTGCGTCACTAATAGCGTTGACCCAGGACAGCATGAAGCGGCGGCTGGCCTATTCAACCATTGGGCAACTCGCCTACATGGTACTCGGTGCGGGCATGCTCTCAGCGCTCGGGATGCTCGGCGGCATCATGCACCTGGCGATGCACGCCTTTGGTAAAATCACCCTCTTCTTCTGCGCCGGAGCAATCTATGTTGCTAGCAAGAAGAAAAACATCAGCCAGATGGACGGCCTGGGGCGGCGCATGCCGATCACCTATCTGGCCTTTTTCATTGGTTCACTGAGTATCATTGGCATGCCACCTCTGGGTGGATTTATCAGCAAGTGGAACCTGCTGCTCGGTGCCGTAGAAGGAGATCAGCTCGTCCTGATCGTAGTGCTGTTGGTCAGTTCCCTGCTCAACGCCGCCTATTTCTTCCCGATTGTCTACCGCGGATTTTTCGCGCCAGCAACGGATGGCCAAGAAGAAGGAATCAAGGAAGCGCCACTTTTCTGTCTGATACCGCTGTCGGTCACGGCCCTTGTTTCGCTGGCCTTGTTCTTCTTCCCCGACACCTTGTTGCAGCTGGCACGTATGGCCCTTGGGATTTGGTAAGGTCTGGAATCTAAGCAAGTTAGGCTTGAGAGAGCATATGATGGATACACACGAGCAAGACAACAGTCAAGACCATGCAGAAGACGGTCCAATGGTGCTGGCCCATGAGCCAGTCGAAGGCTACCGGACCATCTTTTATATCTGCATTACCATCGGCATCCTCTATCTGACCTTTGTATTCTGGCAGACCTGGTAAGGAGCAAACGGATGTCCAAAGCACCTATTAATATAGATGAAAAACCGGGGATGTTTGACAAGCCTGAAAACGTCAAGCGCCTGCTGAGGATATTCTATGCCTGCGTCGTCGTATCTCTGGCGATTGATATCTTCTACCACAAGCACGGCATCTTCACCTGGGAAAGCTTCTTCGGCTTTTACTCGGTCTACGGTTTTGTCGCTTGTGTCATTCTGGTGATCGTAGCCAAATATGTTCTGCGGCCTTTAGTCATGCGTAAAGAGGATTATTATAATGATTAATGCGTTGCCGCCAGCAATGATTCTGATTCTCGGTGGACTTCTGATCCCGCTTTTCAAGGGCCGCACCCGGCAAGCGTTGTTACTGCTACTGCCGGTGATCAGCTTTATCAACCTGCTGCAGCTACCTCATGGCAGCTTCTGGATTTATCCGTTTTTAAGTGATCAGATCATCCTGGCCAGAGTTGACAAATTAAGCCTGATTTTCGGTTACATCTTCCACCTGGTCGCCTTCCTCTCGGCGATCTATTCCCTGCATGTAGATGACACCGTGCAGAATGTTGCCGGCACAGTCTACGCTGGAGCGGCTATTGGCGCAGTCTTCGCCGGGGATATGTTCACCCTCTTTGTCTTCTGGGAGATGCTCACGATCAGTGCGACTTTCCTGATTCTGGCACGCCGTACCGAGCGAGCCCTCGGCGCCGGTTTCCGCTACTTTATGGTCCACGTCGCAGGGGGCCTCTGCCTTCTGGCAGGGATCATTATGCACGTTTCACAGACCGGCTCAGCGGCCTTTGACCTGATTGGCCTGGGGACAACAGCCTCATGGTTGATTTTTGTCGGCATCGGCGTTAACTGTGCCTGGCCGTTTCTTCACCCATGGCTTACCGATGCCTACCCCGAGGCGACCATCACCGGAACCGTCTTTCTTTCGGCATTTACCACCAAAACGGCAATCTACGCTCTTGCCCGCGCCTTCCCCGGAACCGAAGAGTTGATCTTCATTGGCGGGGCCATGGCGGCCTTCCCGATCTTCTACGCGGTCATCGAGAATGATCTGCGACGCGTTCTGGCCTACAGCCTGATCAACCAGGTCGGCTTTATGGTGGTTGGTATCGGTATCGGAACCGCTCTCTCCATCAACGGTGCCGTCGCTCATGCTTTCAATGATCTGCTCTTCAAGGGGCTGCTCTTTATGACCATGGGCGCGGTCATGTACCGCACTGGCAAGATCAACGCTACCGACCTTGGTGGCCTTTATAAGTCGATGCCCTGGACCTGCGGTTTCTGCATAGTCGGTGCCGCATCGATCTCGGCCTTCCCGCTCTTTTCCGGTTTCGTCAGCAAATCAATGGTCATGGAGGCTGCTGCCCACGGCGATATGCGCTGGCTCTGGTTCATCCTGCTCTTTGCTTCGGCAGGGGTCTTTCACCATGCCGGCATCAAGATCCCCTTCTTCGCCTTCTTTTCACACGATTCAGGCATCCGCTGCAAAGAAGCACCACCGCATATGCTCTTGGCCATGGGCATCTCGGCAATACTATGTATTCTGATTGGTTGCTTCCCGCAATACCTTTACAGCATGCTGCCTTACGCCACCGATTATCAGCCCTACTCAATCAGTCATGTCTTGGCACAATCCCAGTTGCTCATCTTCTCGGCTCTGGCCTTTACCCTGATGCTGTTAGCTGGCATTTACCCGGCGGAAATTCGTTCGGTCAATGTCGACGCCGACTGGATTTACCGTAAAGGCGGTCGCCAGATTTACCGCTTCTGCAAGTGGGCTTTCAACGGCATCAACGATTGGGCTGATCGGGTTTTCGTCCAGAAATTTACAAAGCTACTGGCCCAGTTCTTTGAAGAACCAGGTGGCAACTTGCAGAGACATGGCTACCGCCTCTGGGTTGAAGCCAGCGGCATTCCCGATGACCAGACACACGTTGCCAAACGAATCAATAGCCGCAATCGTAGCGCGGCGTATCCGGTTGGTATGGGAGTTCTGCTCGCTGTTGTGATCCTCGTACTGGCATCTATGCTACTTTACCTCAGGTGATCCGACCTCGCGGCGTCCAGAAAATATGGCCGGTCTCTATCTGCACATTCCATTTTGTCGTCGCAAGTGCTACTACTGCGATTTCTTTTCCGTCACAGCAACGGATACTCGCCTAGAGGCTTATCCAGAACTGTTGCTCCAGCACCTTGACTGGGCAGCAGAGCAAGGCTGGGCGGGACCATTTGATACCGTCTACTTCGGTGGTGGCACCCCATCCCTAATGACCCCCGACGGAATTGCCAGAATCCTGAACAAAGCCAGTCAGAAGTTCGGCTTGGTCAGCCAGGCCGAGATCACCCTTGAAGCCAACCCAGGCACGGTAACACAGCAAAGCCTTGCCGGCTTCCGCAGCGCTGGCATCAACCGTCTTTCCTTCGGACTTCAGAGCTGTAACGACAAACAGCTGATCACCTTGGGCCGTCTGCATAGTGGCCAGGAAGGCATTGATGCAGTTCGCTGGGCACGTAAAGCTGGCTTCGACAATCTCTCTCTTGACCTGATGTTTGCCCTTACAGAACAAACGATGTCCGCGCTTGAAGAAGAACTGCACGGCTTTCTCGATCTGGACCCCGAGCACCTTTCCTGCTACGGCCTGACGGCTGAACCACAGACACCACTGCAAAACAGTATTGCCCGCGGTGAGCTTTCCTTGCCAGACGAAGAGTTCTACGCCGATGCGTTTATGCTGATCCATGAACGACTGGCCGTCGCTGGCTATGAACATTATGAGATCGCCAATTACGCCCGCGACGGCTACGCCAGTCGACACAACCGAGGTTACTGGCAACGTCGTGCCTGTCTCGGAGTTGGGGCCGGGGCACACTCCTTCCAAAGCGAGCAGTGGGGAAGCCGCTGGGAAGTTCCTGCTGACCTGGTCGCCTACCGTCAGGCACTACACGATCGACAGGAACCAACGCAACATCTCGAAGATTTTGACCGTGACTCAGCTTTACGCGAGACCATATACCTTGCCTTGAGAACACAACAGGGCGTCAGCGACAAAGAGCTCAAAGAACGATTTTGCTGTACCCTGCAAAGCGCTTTTCCTGAAGCAGTGGCTGCCAACGCGCAGTGGCTTACGGAGGACAATGGCCGATGGTCTTTCTCTCCATCGGGATGGCTTCTTTTTGACAGCCTGATCCTGCCTTTTCTATAAGAAGAATTTTTCGTTGAAACGACCATAAAAAAACCCCTCACAAAATCAGCTTACGTCCCTTGACAAAGGCAATTGCCGTTGTTATGTTGACCGTGCTTTGGCACTCAAAGAGAAGGAGTGCTAATGTGTTTTGCCAGGCCGGGTTGTCCGGCTTGAGCTTTTTACACGGAGTCTATCATGGCCGCAAAACTGACTGATCGCAGTCAGAAAATCCTCGAAGCCATTATTGAGGAATATATTGCAACCGCCCAACCGGTCGGCTCCAAAGCCCTGACTCAAAATCAGGGGATCAAGTTGTCGCCGGCCTCTGTGCGTAGCGTTATGGCCGAACTGGAAGAACTCGGCTACCTCGCATCACCACATACATCGGCAGGTCGTATCCCAACGGAAAAGGGCTACCGCTTCTACGTTGACACCTTATTACGAGTGAGTGATTTAGACATTCAACAGAAAGACCAGATTGAGCGTCAATATCGACAGGATGGGCTACAAATGGCCGACATGCTGCGAGAAGCCAGCCGGACCCTGTCGACAATCTCCCACTATACCGGACTGGTTATGGTGCCTCGCCTCAAGGCGACTATTTTCCGTCACATTGAATTTGTAAAGCTCTCGCAACGCCTGATTCTTGCCGTCTTTGTAACGCAATCAGGCTTGGTGCAAAACAAGCTTATCGACGTAGATGAAGACTTGACTCCTCGCGAGCTCGAAAAAATCACCAATTATCTGAACCAGACCATGACCGGCCTGAGCATTCAAGAGGTTCGGACACGGATCGTTACTGAGATGGCACAAGAGAAAGCTCTTTACGATCAACTGATGCGAAGAGCCTTCACTCTTTCACGTGCAGCTCTGGTTGACGAAGCAACAGGAGATGTCATCATCGAGGGAACCAGCCGTTTCCTTGAACACCCGGAGTTCTCTGACCTGGATTGCATGAAACGGATCGTGCAAACCTTTGAGCAGAAAAGCGCCTTGGTCGACCTGCTCGATCGCGGCCTCGAAACCAAAGGGGTTCAAGTCATCATCGGCAGCGAAACAGAACACAGTCAGCTTTCTGATTGCAGCCTGATCACCGCCGCCTACTCAGGGAAACGTGGCACTCTTGGCACCCTCGGTGTCATCGGTCCGAACCGTATGCCTTACTCAACCATCATTCCAATAGTTGACTACACAGCGAGTCTGATCAGCCGCTTGCTAGATACAGATAACGACTAGGAGACCAAAGACCTTGGCAAAGAAAAGCAAAAAACAACAAGACCCGGAGCTGGACGTTGCAGCAGAAACCCCGGAGGAGCCTGAAGCAGTTGAAGAAGAGAGCACCGATCCTCTAACTGCACTACAAAATGAAGTTGAAGCCATGCGTACTGAAGCAGGAAAAAACTGGGATCTTTATTTACGCGAACGCGCAGACCTGGAAAATGTCCGAAAGCGTAACCAGCGTGACAAAGAAGATGCCATCAAGTTTGCCAATGATCGTCTTCTCAAGGAGATGATTCCGGTTCTCGACAACCTGGAACGTGCAGTAGAACACGCCAGACAGGATGACGATGACAGCCAGGGACTGCTTGAGGGCGTCAATATGACGATCAATCAATTCCGCAAGGCCCTTGAGGACTTCGGCGTCAAACCAATCAGTGCCCTCGGCACCGATTTTGACCCGAATCTTCATCAAGCCATGGGACAGATTGAATCCGCAGAGCAAGCTCCGAACACAGTTGTTTCAGAGTTTCAGAAAGGTTATCTGCTGCATGATCGTCTACTGCGACCCTCACTGGTCATGGTGGCCAAGGCTCCAGAAGCGGGCACAGAAAATGAAGAAACTCTCAACACAGACGAATAATAAAGAGTAACGGCACGGCACGCCCTGCCCGCACAAAACAACAAACATTCCGAATCTTTAAGGAGGATTCTTATCATGAGTAAAGTTATTGGTATCGACTTGGGAACAACAAATTCCTGTGTCGCCGTTATGGAAGGTGGCGAGCCTGTTGTTATCGCAAATGCCGAAGGAACTCGCACCACACCTTCGATGGTGGCTTTTTCTGAAAGTGGTGAGCGTCTGGTTGGCCAGCAAGCCAAGCGTCAGGCGGTCACAAACCCTGAAAACACACTCTTCGCCATCAAGCGCCTGATCGGCCGCAAGTTCGACTCAGATGCGGTAAAGAAGGACATTGAAATCAGCCCGTTCAAAATTGTCAAAGCTGACAATGGCGATGCCTGGGTTGAAGTCCGTGACAAGCAATATAGTGCGCCGGAAATTTCTGCCATGATCCTGCAGAAGATGAAGCAAACCGCGGAAGACTATCTCGGCGAAACCGTTACCGACGCAGTCGTTACCGTCCCTGCCTACTTCAATGATTCGCAGCGTCAAGCAACCAAGGATGCAGGAAAGATCTCAGGGCTGAATGTGTTGCGTATCATCAACGAGCCAACCGCAGCTGCTCTCGCCTACGGTCTCGACAAGAAGGAAGAAGAGAAAATTGCTGTATTTGACCTCGGTGGCGGTACCTTCGATATCTCCATTCTGGAACTCGGCGATGGTGTTTTTGAAGTCAAGTCAACCAATGGTGACACCTTCCTCGGTGGTGAGGATTTCGACCAGTTGATTATCGACTATGTCGCCGATGAATTCAAAAAAGAGCAAGGCATCGATCTGCGCAGCGATAAAATGGCACTGCAACGCCTCAAGGAAGGTTCAGAGAAAGCTAAGTGCGAACTCTCTTCCTCGATGGAAACCGATATCAACCTGCCTTTTATCACCGCTGACGCATCAGGTCCGAAACACCTTAACATCAAGCTGACCCGCGCCAAGCTTGAGAGCATTTGCAGCACCCTGCTTAACAAGCTGACAGGCCCTTGCAAAACGGCCATCAAGGATGCAGGTCTTTCTGCCTCTGATATCGACGACGTTATCCTGGTCGGCGGCATGACACGTATGCCGGCAGTTCAGGAAAAAGTAAAAGAGATCTTCGGCAAGACCCCGAACAAGGGAGTTAACCCTGACGAAGTTGTCGCCATCGGCGCAGCCATCCAGGGTGGCGTTCTCAAGGGCGACGTCAAAGACGTGCTATTGCTCGACGTCACGCCTCTTTCACTGGGCATCGAAACTCTTGGCAGCGTCATGACCAAGCTGATCGAAAAGAACACCACGATCCCATGCAAGAAGAGCCAGGTCTTTTCAACCGCTGCTGACAACCAGCCTGCTGTGTCAGTACATGTCCTGCAGGGCGAGCGCGAGATGGCCAATGACAACAAAACAATCGGGCGCTTTGAGCTGACAGACATTCCACCGGCACCTCGCGGTGTACCTCAGGTCGAAGTCACTTTTGACATCGATGCCAACGGTATTCTCAATGTTGGAGCGAAAGACCTCGGCACAGGCAAGGAGCAATCGATTGTAATTACCGCTTCCTCCGGCCTCTCCGACGCGGAAATCGAGCAAATGGTTAAAGATGCTGAGTTGCACGCCTCTGATGACCAGAAAAAGCGCGAAGTTATCGAAACACGCAATCAGGCCGACGGCCTGGTCTACACAACGGACAAAGCTCTCAAAGAACATGGCGACAAAGTCGATGAAGAAACCAAGAAGAGCATTGAAACTGCTCTGGAAGAATTAAAGACGGCCATGGAAGGCGATGATCCGGAAGTGATCAAGAGCAAAACCGAAGCCCTCGCAACAGTCTCGCAAAAGCTGGGAGAAGTTATGTACCAGCAAGCCCAGAGCGAAGCTGAAGCCGGTGCTGAAGGCGCCGAAGAAGGCGATGCTCAACAAGACGATGTAGTTGACGCTGAGTTCGAAGAAGTCGACGACGAAAAGAAAGACTAAACCGGCATAAGGATACAGGCCAGGATCTCGAGGGAGCACTATATGCTCTCCTTGAGCCCTGGCCTTTACCCGTTTTATTAACAGATAAACCGGGCGCCCTTATGGCGCAAGGATACTATTTTGGCCAAACGCGATTATTACGAAATACTTGATGTCAACCAGAACGCCAGCGATACAGAGATAAAAAAGGCTTATCGCAAACTGGCCCTTAAATGTCACCCGGACAAAAACCCAGGCGACAAAGAAGCAGAGGAACGCTTTAAAGAGCTTTCCGAAGCCTATGCCATTCTCTCTGATGGACAGAAACGAGCTCTCTACGATCAGTACGGCCACGCCGGAGTCGATCAACAAGGTGGCGGCTTCTCTTCCGGTGGTTTCGGCGGCAGTCCTTTTGAAGACATCTTCGGCGACATTTTTGGAGACATCTTCGGTGGTGGCGGAGGCGGCGGTCGTCGTGGTGGTGGTCGTCGTGGTGACGACCTGCGCTACAATTTAACGATCAATTTTGAAGAGGCAGCCTTCGGTCTCGAAACCAAGATTCAAGTGCCTCGCCATCAGCCGTGTGAAACCTGCGATGGTTCAGGAGCCAAGCCAGGAACCAGTGCCGAAACTTGTAGCTCTTGCTCTGGCAACGGCCAAGTTCGCTTTCAACAAGGCTTCTTTTCCCTGACCCGCACCTGCCCTGACTGCAACGGTGAAGGTAAAAAGATCACTGACCCCTGCAAGGACTGTCGCGGCACAGGTTTGATTCGTGGCCAAAAGACCCTTTCCTTGAAAATCCCTGCCGGTGTAGAATCAGGCATTCGACTCAAGATGAACGGTGAGGGTGAACCTGGCGCGAAAGGTGGCCCTCCTGGGGACCTCTACGTTGTTATCACCGTCAAAGATCACTCGATCTTCCAGCGGGAAGGCAACGACCTCATCTGTGAGATTCCAATCTCCTTCCCTCAGGCAGCACTGGGATGCGAACTCGAAGCGCCGACCTTGGAAGGCAAAGTAAAACTCAAGGTTCCCGCAGGAACTCAGAGTGGTAAAATCTTCAAATTGGCCGGCAAAGGGATTCCTGTTTTACAAGGCTACGGCCGCGGTGACGAGCTTGTGATTGTACGAGTGGAGACCCCAACCAGCCTGACCAGTCGCCAAAAGGAACTTCTCAGCGAGTTCGCCAAAGAAGGCGGTGAAGACATCCATCCAATGGGCAAAAGCTTTTTTGACAAGGTCAAGGAGTTGTTTGACTAATGCGCTTTAAGATCGTCAGCCTCCTACTCCTCATGTTGTTGAGCATCGGGACAGTAAATCTCCTCGCGCAACCGCTTGAGACCTCTTCCTCGCAGGCTGACATTGTCATGCAGAAGGCTCTCGATCATTATCACGCCGGTCAGACCAATGAGGCCGCAGACTTACTGCGAAGCTTCGTTGTTAGTCATCCTGACTCCAACCTGATTGACCAAGCCTATTACTACCTGGCCAGCATTCATGATGACCTGAGTGATCCCGCTACGGCGATCAGTTATCTGAAAAAGATGACTCCAGGAAGCTACGTTCCTGCCCGAATTTTATTGCAAAGCAAACTTCTGCTGCAAACGGGCGAGGCCCCTCGTGCGGTAGAGCAGCTTCTACAACTGGACACCTCTGATTGGGCTCTACAGGAACGACAGGAACGCTTTCTTTCGCTCGCAGAAGGTTTTCTTTCCCTCGAAGAACCGCATAAAGCCCTCTATTTCTATCAACAAGCCATGGTTATAGAAGGGAATGAAACGCCCCGTGACGTTTTGACCCAGATCTACACCCTGCTCAGTGATCGTTTTAATGACGCCGACCTCTCTGAAGCAGCGTTTATGTATCGCGACAAACCGGTTGCCTACCTGGCAATGTTACAACTTGGCTGGAGAGCTCTTGCCGCCGACCAGAAAGAGTTGGCCCAAGAGTGGGTTTCTGCTGCCATGCGTGCACCGGCAGGGTTTGCCTATCGAGAAGAAGCTCTGGCCTTACAGTCACAATTGACAGATCCGACGCAACTACAACGCGCCATTGGTGTTCTGCTCCCCTTAAGTGGACGATACGCAGCATTCGGCCAACGAGTCCAGCGTGGCATGGAACTCGCTCTGGAAGCTTTTCGCCCTCACATTCCGGTTCGCTTCATCTTTCGAGATACGATAGGAGACGCAACAATTGCTGCCCAGCAAGTCGCCGAACTGGCAATTAGCGATCGAGTCATGGGGATTGCCGGTCCTTTGGTAGGCAATGCTGCGCAAGGAGCGGTAAAAAGAGCCAACCGTGAACGCATACCTCTTCTGACCATGTCGCAAAGAGAGGGTCTTGCAGCGTCCAGCCTTTACCTTTTCCGCAACTCGTTAACACCGCAGCTTCAGGTCCGCGCGCTTCTTGATTACGCCATGGAGGAGCGCGGCCTCTTACAGTTTGGCATCATGAATCCGCAAACGCGACAAGGCGAACAACTTGCCGAACTGTTTCGTGATGAGGTTCAGCGCCGAGGCGGGGAAGTGATTGCTCAAGAGAGCTATCTTACCGACCAAACCGACTTCCGCTACCAGGTTCGTGCCCTGCGGGGACTCGACCCGAACGGTCCTGATGAAGAAGATCCACCAACAGATCCAAATGACCCAGACTTTAAAGAAAAAGAACCGCCACCATTTGAGGCGCTCTTTGTTCCTGATTATGCCGACCGCGTCAGCCTGATTGCTCCTCAACTAGCATTTTATGGATTAGACCGAATTCAACTCCTCGGTACCAACGGATGGAATGACGCCGAGCTACCAAGGTTGGCGCGTCAATTCGTTGAGGATGCGGTTTTCACTGATGGCTTCTTCCGCCACAGTAGCTATCCCTTTGTCCAGGACTTTGTCGAACGTTATTTCATTCGTTACGGAGAAGAACCAACAATTCTCGAAGCACAGGGGTACGACACCGCCGGGATCTTGTTGACCCTGCTTAACAACACGCAAATACAAAGTCGTGAAGATCTGAGGCGTGCCTTGTCTCAAATGCAAAACTACCCTGGTGTTACCGGCGCAACCCGCTTTGACTTTATCGGTGAAGCTGACAAGATTCTCTTCTTACTTCAGATACAGAACGGCACAATTGTACAGATCAATTAAGGTCTGTTGAAACTCCGGTGTGTCACCTATGAGAACGTCTTTCTTTTTCCAGATTACATTGTTACTCCTCCTCGGGCTGACAACCTCCTGCACACAACACTCGCTAACAGCTGAGAAACAAGCCCCTTCGACTTTTTTCGAGTTGGGCATTACCGGCAAGGTCACGGATGTCAACCAAGCTCCGGCAACAGGAGCCTATGTTTACGCTTACCGAAACATGCGTAGTAGTCTACGTGGCCCAGCCGATTTCGAAGCGCAGGTCAACAAAAGTGGCAACTATTTTCTCGACCTTGTCGAAGGTGACTACTATCTGGTTGCACGGATGCGACAATCTGGCGCCGATGCCGGACCACCCAAACAGGGAGACGCCTGGGCACTGCCCGCAACAAACCCTGTCAAGGTCACAGCCACGAACCCAACTGTTATAAATTTCATCCTCCAGGGAATCTCTCAACCTATGTTGATGCGTGAGGGTACTCTGACTAGCGGTGACACTGGCTTTAGTGGTCTCCTGGTTGATGCAGACGGCCTACCCGTTCCCGGCGCGTTCGTCATTGCATACCCTGATAACGATTTTCAGCGTATGCCCGAAGCAACCTCGCCCGCTGTCGGTGACGATGGCCAATTTCATCTCTATGTTGAACGTCCGGGTCAATGGTGCCTTGCCGCCCGAACCAGAAACCGTGGCCAACCCATAACTGGAGAGCCATATGGTAAATTAGGACAGCATAAATCCAGTTGCCGTAATGCGGTCTCAGGACAGGTTATGGATGTCGGAACGATTCGTCTGACACCCTATCGACACTGATATTTTCAGGCATTTTTTACCACCGAGAAAACCCTTTACAGTCGTGCGTTCTTTAGTGTATTTTTCCTGTTCTGCGGAGAGGTGACCGAGAGGCCGAAGGTGCTCGCCTGGAAAGCGGGTGTACCGCAAGGTACCGAGGGTTCGAATCCCTCCCTCTCCGCCATTTTACAAAAAAAATGATCCCAAGGGATTCGAAGCGGAGTGAACGCTGACTAAAAGTCAGAAGAGCAGACCGAGAGGTCTGCGGAAGTGAGCGTAGGGGAGCCTACGCAGGAGTCAGCGAGAGCTGACGAGGTAGTGGGCGAATCCCTCCCTCTCCGCCAGTTTTTCTGTTAAACTTGATAATGCTTGACTTTCGCTCAGCGATGAGCGATAAACCGTGTTCCTTTGCGCCGCTAGCTCAGCTGGATAGAGCGTCTGACTACGGATCAGAAGGTCGGGAGTTCGAATCTTCCGCGGCGCGCCATTTAAAATTAAAGGCTTAACCCATTTTTGGGTTAAGCCTTTTTTGTTTTTCCTCTGCCGGCTCGTCGCTATGCTCAGGCCGCCAAAGTTCGCGAAGTTTGAATGCGTGTTTCTTTATTGAAAAAGGGCAGGGCGGTCGGTTTTTGGGGCGGTTTTTG
>CBDUFN010000016.1:0-22610 GCA_965366475.1 uncultured bacterium
AGCAACGATAAAAAGAGCAGCAGGTTGCAATTGGGGAAACTGATGGCAGAGGTTCGTACTGGCGACGTTGTTGTAGTTTCCAGTTTGAATCGAATCGCTGACAATACCAAACATCTTTTAGAAATAGTTGAAGGGTTTAATTCAGCTGGAGTCACATTCAAGGTCATCGATAGTGAGATTGAAACGTCGGCACTTCATGGGGAAATCATCCTTAAACTGCTCAGAACGATCGTTGACTTTGAGCATAAAGTCGCTCGCGAAAGTCAATCGGTGGGTATCGCAAAGGCTAAAAAGGAAGGCCGTTATAAAGGTCGAAAGCCAACAGCAAGAGCTAAAAGCGTTGAGGTGCTGGCTTTGAGCAAGCAAGGCCTCACAAGACAAAAGATTGCGGATCAACTCAATATTGGAGTAGCAAGTGTCTATCGGATACTAAAAAACCCTTCAACGCCGAAAGTTGTCGAGAGTAAAATCCATAAAAAGCCTGAGAACAAACCAACGCGGACACAACGTAAATCGAAACCTAAAGTATCTTCAGAGCAGTTATCATTCTTCTAGTCTTCGAAACTCGGCAGCAGAACTGAGCCGGAATTTCGTACCAGGAGCAGGGCGGTTAAGTTGCAGTTATCGTACATACTCTTTCTGTTTTTTCATGTATTTTTTCAGCAAGCATTTCTAAATTATAAGGCATCAAGAAGTCATTCTCTCTAAATTTCCCCTGTAAGCCACTTTCTTTTTTACAAACACACATAAGCACCCATCCAATCTATCTGATTTAACTCGTCTTTATTCCTTCATAACAATCTGTTTCATCAACCACCAAGGGAAGGTTGACCTCTATCAAAAGCACTCTATTTGATATCTATCCAAGCATAACGTCGCATAATATATATTATGTAAACTTTGGTGATGTTTTTTTGCTCTTACAAATAAAGGGCTAGAGAATGAAAAATTATAAAAGAAACAACAAATGATAGTTTACGTTAGAAATGAAGATAAAAAGCCATGACTTCCTCTATTACAAAAAAAGAAAGTCGCTTACAGGGCAAATTTGAGGGCCACGTTATTTTTGCAACTTAACGTGACCCTCGCTGTCGACTCTACACCAATCAGTTTACTTCTTGATGATCTTCACCGTTTGAAATTTGCTCTGTTTCTTATCATTTCTGTTTGATCGAGATCTTTTTATCTTGGTATCCTTATTTGTATCTTTGGCTGTTTTTTGTTTCCTAACCAACCTCTTTACTTCTTTGATGTCGTTAGCTCTGTTGTCTTCCGAAACGTTGTTCTCTGTCTCTTTGTTTGCGATTTCCACCTTATCTTTTATAACCGTTTGTTTTTGATGCTTACTGTCCGCTCTTTTTAAAGTTCTCCGATTTTCACGTTTTGTGACTTTCTTTATTTTTTCAACTTTGGATGGCTTAATGGCCTTCCTACCTATAGCGTTTTCGGGGACGTAAATGTTGGTGACTTGCGTCTTCTTTATCGTCTGCTGCTTATTGTTCTTGAATACTGTTTTGGGCTTATCATGGCTTGAATTAATCACTGTGGCTTTTCTAGATTTTTTCGTCTTAAACTTATTGATTACAATTGGTCTTGCTTGGCTTTTAACATGACTTTTTTGTTTTACAACTTGCCCTCTTTTTTCTTGCAGTTTTACTGATTTTGCGGTGTTTCGAGTTTTCTGTTGCGAGGAATGCACCTTCATGCGCAATCCAGATAAATCATAATTACTGCCAGCGTTCAGTTGGTTATATTTGCGACCATTATCCCAACTGGCATCGTATCTATATCCTGAAGAGCCAGGAATCCGCTGACAACTCTTTGAGGAATCAAAATGGAGATTATCCTGGTGGTAATGCGCAAAAATTCGAGACAGATGCCCTCTTCTGTTTTTTAATGGGATTTCTATATAATCACCATCATATACAACAATTTGAATGGGCTGAAAGTAAAACCCTCGGTAACTATTGTCAGCGTATATTGTTATTTGGACTGGACGATTAGAGTGCTTTCTATAGTAAGGTTGTTCATAGGAATCGTGGGACGCTAAATGGACCCTGGTCGTTATATGGCCTTGATATGTTGAATCATAAACAACGGGAGCACATGCAGAGGCAGAGAACAAAACCAATAAAAATGCGAACCATTTTAAATTCATCATGACAAACTCCTTCCTTCGTCAATTGATCGCTAGTGTTGACTGCAATGATATTGACTAAGGTGGACAATGTCAGCGGACATCGCGCAAGATGTCGGCAGATGTCTATAATGTAGGGCTACATTTCGCGCTTTAAGTGTCTGTAATTATTGTGTTACGTGATTTACTAGCTTTTAGGTGGTTTGCTAGAGAAAGGTTTTAAATAATAGCTTTGTGAATAAAAATACAACTAACCTATACTTGCAAGCTCAAGCCTGTTCCCCCAGCGTTCTTTGAGTGTACTTTGAACTTCATTGGATTCCTGGAAGTTTTGACTGTCAGCATAAACAAACGCATCATGACGTGCATCTTCCAGAATTTTACTGTCACGCAGTATGTTAGCGACACGAAAGTCCGGTAAACCACTCTGTTTGGTACCCAAAAACTCTCCTGGTCCACGGATTTCGAGGTCTGCTTCGGCGATTTTGAACCCATCAGTTGTTGATTTCATGACCTGAAGTCGCTTCTCGCCATCTTCACTGCATTTATATGATTTCAAGAGGAGGCAGATACTTCCAGCCTCACCACGACCGACTCTTCCGCGAAGCTGGTGAAGTTGCGCGAGACCAAACCGTTCAGCGTGCTCAACCAGCATAACGGTTGCATTCGGGACATCGATGCCCACCTCGATAACTGTGGTGGCCACCAGGATGTCAATCTCGCGATTTTTGAAGCGCGCCATAATGTCTTCTTTTTCAACGGGCTTCATTCGTCCATGCAACAAACCGATCTTCGCTTCTGTGAATATCTCATTCTTTAGCTTCTCTGCGCCTTCAGTCGCTGCCAACAAATCACTGTTCTCTGACTCTTCTACCAATGGATATACGATGTACGCTTGATGCCCCTTTTCTATCTCTAGTCGTAAACGGCTGTAGACACGTCCTCTTTGAGATTCCGAAGCGACAACAGTCTCTATTGGGGTCCTTCCTGGAGGCATTTCATCGACGACCGATAAGGCCAGATCTCCATAGACAGTTAGTGACAAGGTTCGCGGTATTGGAGTGGCTGTCATAACTAGTATGTGCGGATTTTCCCCCTTATTCCTCAGTACAGCACGCTGCTTGACACCAAATCGATGTTGCTCATCAATTATCCCAAGCCCAAGTCTGTGAAAATTGACACCGTCCTGCAAAACCGCATGTGTACCCACAACCAGGTTAGCCTGCCCTACCCGTATGCTTTCGAGGCTTTCACGCTTTTCAGCCGCCGCCATCTTGCCTCTAAGTAGAACAGCTTTTAAGCCCAACCTATTTAGCCAGTCAACGAATTGTAGATAGTGCTGCTCCGCTAAAATTTCAGTTGGTGCAACAATGGCAACTTGGGTTTCGTTCTCAATCGCTATAAGAGCTGTCATTAAGGCAACAATCGTTTTGCCACAACCCACATCTCCCTGTATTAAACGGTTCATCGGGTGTGGGGACATCAGGTCTTGCTTGATTTCTCCGAGAACTCTGCGTTGTGCATTGGTAAGGCGATATGGAAGCAGGGAGGCAAGCGGCTTTGTGTACTTATGAGTTACCGCAAAGGGAATGCCTTGCTCAAGGACAATTCCTCGCCGCTTGAGTGCCAGCCCGAGTTCAAGGTAGAAGAATTCGTCGTAAACCAGGGATTTATGAGCTGCAGTTCTTTTGGCTTCAAGGTGCTCGATGTTTGCATCGTTGTCTGGCCAGTGTGCCTGTTTTAAAGCATCATTGAGTGGAATCAGGCCATGCTTTGCGATTGAGGACTCAGGGAGAAGAGTTTTGACGTGATTTGCATAGAGGTCGACAGCTTGTTTCCAGATCTTTCGCGCCGCATATTGAGTTAAGCCTTCGGTGAGAGGATAAACAGGCAGTATTCGCCCAAAGGCCAATGGGTCAGAGCTTTTGTAGTCATCCAGAGATTGACCCGGAGTGAGAAACTCAACATCGGGATGATGTATTTCTCGTATGGCTCCATAGCGCTTAATCTCACCTGTAAAGACGGCTCTACGTCCTGCAACAAAACGTTTACTCATCCAGGCTTTTCGATAATGGAACCACTTGAGAGTAATCTGTCCGGTACCGTCACTTACGACGGCCTCGAAAATCTTACGATGACGGCGGGAGGTCGTAGCTTCTCCGCAGGCAAGTATTTCTCCAGAGAAAACCTCGTGTATCCCTTCACGAAGGTGCCCTATCTGTCTGAATTCTCTTCTATCTTCGTATCTGTTGGGGAGGACGTAAAGGAGGTCTTCTACGGTGTGAATATTTAACTTGGAAAGTTTTTCGGCGATACGCGGCCCAACCCCTTTCAAGTGAACAATAGGGGTAGAGAGCTGTCTTCGGGATTGGGCTAGCAACGCCTCAGTCATCTCCCCTGCTCCAGGAGTTCATAGGACGATTAGGTGTGGCGAGGTAATAAGGAGAGTCGCTTATTATTCAAAGATTGCGTTTAAAGCAGTAAGGAGGTCTTCAACATCTAGACCATGAGCTGTTGCGCCCTGCTCCAGAGTTTCATTTTGGGCACCCATGCAACCGACGCAACCAAGGTTGAATGAACCAAGAACCTTAACGACTTCAGGGCTTTTGCTCATAACTTCGTGGAATGTCATATCTTTGTTTATTACAGCCATGGTGATCTCCGCTTAGATGTATTGGATGTCAATGATTTCGTAAATGCGCGTACCAGAAGGAACCTTGATATTAACTTCATCATCAACTTGATGACCAATTAATGCTTTGGCCACGGGACTATTGATAGAGATCAAACCTTGCTTGATATTGGCTTCATCCTGACCAACGATGCGGTAAGTGACTTCGCTTTCTGACTCAACATCAAACATCTTGACTGTAGCACCGAAGACAACTTTATCAGTATCAAGTTCAGTCGCATCAATAATTTGGGCGCGTGCCATCTTGCCATTAATCTCAGAGATACGTCCCTCAACGAAACCTTGACGTTCCTTGGCAGCATCATATTCGGCATTTTCCGATAAATCGCCATGATCACGGGCTTCAGAAATGTCTTGAATAACCTTGGGGCGCTCAACTCGGATCAAGTGCTTCAGCTCTTCCTGAAGTCGTTGGTGTCCCTCAGGAGTCATAGGTACAGTTTCTGCCATAACGGTTTCTTCCTTACTTTTTGCTTGCTTACTAATAAAATTGTTCGGGCGGGATAACCCGCCCGAACAATAGATTTTAAATAATTAAAAACGGGTAGTCTCCTACCCGTTTTGAGGATAATACTCCTGAATCGGCGTAACGTCAAGACTTTCCCGTTGCATGGCCAGGATGCCATCTGCCGCAGCCTGTATTCCTGCTACGGTCGTGAAGTATGCAACGTTCTGCATTAAGGCAGAGCGACGAATTGAAAAAGAGTCTAGTATCGATTGCGTACCAAAGGTCGTATTAAAAACCAAGGTGATCTGATTGTTCTTAATTGCATCGACGCAATGTGGCCTACCATCTTTAACTTTATTAATCGGGGTCGCTTGGACCCCGTAAGCTCTTAGGAAAGAGGCCGTGCCACTGGTTGCTACAATTTCAAAACCAGCATCTCGCAGCTTGATTGTCGACTCGACGATAGCAGGTTTGTCCTCTTCCTTAACGCTAACAAAGACCTGACCTGAAGTCGGCAAGCGAACGTTAGCCCCTAACTGGGCCTTGGCAAAGGCTTTGCCAAACTCGAAATCAATCCCCATGACCTCGCCGGTTGACTTCATTTCCGGACCCAGAAGGCTGTCGACACCAGGGAATTTAGTGAATGGGAAGACTGATTCCTTAATTGAAATATGCTTGGGAATAATCTCTTCAATAACACCCAATTCCTTCAAAGTTTTTCCGGCCATAATACGTGCGGCAATTTTGGCCAATGGACGGCCTGTCGCTTTGGAAACAAATGGCGATGTTCGGCTGGCGCGTGGGTTCACTTCAAGGAGATATATCTCATCATCCTTGATTGCGAATTGAATATTCATCAAACCACAAACACCTAACTCTAAAGCCAGCGCTACGGTCTGCCGCCTAATTTCATCAAGGATCTCGTTGCTTAGCGAATATGTGGGTAGCACACATGCTGAGTCGCCAGAATGAATGCCGGCCTCTTCGATGTGCTGCATGATCCCGCCAATAACCACGGTTTTTCTGTCGCAAAGAGCATCAACGTCAACCTCAATAGCCTGTTGCAGGAACTTGTCTATCAGAATTGGATGATCAGGTGAGGCTTCAACCGCGTACTTCATATAATTCCGTAGCTGTTGCAGATCATGGACGATTTCCATTGCTCTACCGCCCAACACATAACTAGGTCTAACAACAACAGGATAACCAACACGCTCAGCAATCTTTTCCGATTCGGGCACAGAGCGTGCGATGCCATTTGCAGGTTGTTTCAAGTCGAGCTTATAGAGAAGCTCCTGGAAACGTTCACGATCTTCAGCACGGTCAATGGCATCTGGGGAGGTTCCAATGATCGGAACACCGGCTTTCTCAAGAGCGACTGCCAGCTTGAGGGGGGTCTGGCCACCAAACTGAACAATAACGCCTTCAGGCTTTTCAATATTGACGATCTCAAGAACGTCTTCAAAGGTTAATGGCTCAAAGTAAAGGCGGTCAGAGGTGTCATAATCGGTTGAAACAGTCTCGGGGTTACAGTTGACCATGATTGTTTCATAGTCATCTTCTCCGAGAGCAAAAACACCGTGGACGCAGCAGTAATCAAACTCAATGCCTTGCCCGATTCGGTTAGGCCCGCCACCAAGAATCATGATTTTTTTACGGTCAGAAGGCTCCGCTTCACATTCCTCTTCGTAGGTCGAATAGAGATATGGAGTGTATGCCTCAAATTCTGCACCACACGTATCCACACGCTTGTAAACCGGACGGATGTTCAGACGATGACGAAGGTCTCTGACCTTGTCTTCGTGAATATTCCAAAGGGTTGCAAGACGCATATCAGCAAAACCCATCTGTTTGGCTTCGCGTAACAGTGACTGAAAAACTTCGCCCTCGGGTTGATCAAGCAGCCCAGAGGCTTTTATCAGGCGTTCTTCCATCGCTATGATGTGAGCAATATTGTGTAGAAACCAGCGATCGATGTACGTCAGGTCATAAATCTCATCGATTGAAAGACCGGCACGCATCGCGTCGGCAACGTACCAGATACGCTCCCAGTTCGGCACGCGTAGCTTTTCACCAAGGGCGTGTCTTTCCGAGTCTTCAAGAGTTCTGCGCTTATCCAGTGTTTCATCAAACATACGACTTTCAAAGCCACAGGATCCAATTTCTAAAGAACGTAGAGCTTTTTGCAGGCTTTCCTTAAAGGTTCGCCCGATGGACATCGCCTCACCGACAGACTTCATCTGAGTCGTCAGAGTAGCATCAGCCTGAGGAAATTTCTCAAAGGTGAAACGCGGCATTTTTGTGACCACGTAGTCAATGGTTGGCTCAAAAGAAGCGTATGTCTCTCGGGTGATATCGTTCGGAATTTCATCGAGGGTGTATCCCACAGAGAGCTTTGCGGCAATTTTCGCGATCGGGAAGCCGGTCGCTTTGGATGCCAACGCTGACGAACGCGATACACGTGGATTCATTTCAATAACAACCATGCGCCCATCATCAGGGTTGATTCCAAACTGTATGTTTGAGCCACCTGTTTCAACACCAATTTCACGAATAATACGAAGAGAGGCATCGCGCAAGAGTTGATATTCTTTATCAGTCAGAGTTTGTGCTGGCGCAACCGTGATCGAGTCGCCGGTATGAACGCCCATAGGGTCGAGATTCTCAATGGAGCAGATAATGACCACATTATCTGCCGTATCACGCATAACCTCGAGTTCAAACTCTTTCCACCCAATAACCGACTCTTCGACCAGAACTTCATCTGTTGGTGAAGCATCGATCCCGGCCATGGCAATTTGTTCGTACTCTTCCATGTTATAGGCAATACCACCGCCTGTACCACCAAGGGTAAAGGAAGGCCGGATAATAACCGGAAAGCCAATTTCCTCGACGATCTGTAACGCTTCCTGACGATTGTGAGCCAGTCCGGACTTAGGCACCGCTACATTGATGTTTTCCATGGCCTTTTTGAAAAGAGTGCGGTCTTCCGCTTTTTCAATCGCAGGAAGCTTTGCCCCAATCAATTCGACATTGTATTTATCGAGAGTGCCGTCTTTGGCGACAGCAACGGCACAGTTCAAGGCCGTTTGTCCGCCAAGAGTAGGAAGCAAGGCATCTGGACGCTCTTTGGCTATGATTCTCGCCAGAGTTTCAGGGTTGACCGGTTCTATATAGGTGCGATCAGCAAAGTCCGGGTCGGTCATGATCGTTGCGGGGTTGGAGTTGAGAAGAACAACCTCGTACCCTTCTTCCTTCAAGGCTTTGCATGCCTGAGTCCCGGAATAATCGAATTCGCAAGCCTGACCGATAACAATAGGTCCGGCACCAACGATCAAAATCTTTTTTATATCAGTTCTTTTTGGCATTTTACTTCCTTAAAGTAGCGCATGGCGTATGTGCTTGGCATGAACATAATCAGGGTCTCGCTACGCACTAGGCGTCACGTTTTTTCCAGTCATCCATCAGTTTGATGAATTCATCAAACAGGTAATTTGCGTCATGTGGCCCCGGAGAGGCTTCGGGGTGATACTGCACTGAGAAGGCAGACAAAGTTTTGTGCCTTATCCCTTCAACAGTATTGTCATTCAAGTTGATATGTGTGACCGCGGCATCTGCTGGCAAGGTTTCCGCATCGACTGCAAAGCCATGGTTTTGAGAGGTGATCTCAACGTTATGACCCTCGCCACGACGAACCGGCTGGTTGCCGCCACGATGACCGAATTTCAACTTGTAGGTTTTAGCCCCCAAAGCAATTGATAAAAGTTGATGTCCTAAACAGATTCCAAAGAGAGGCACTTTACCGAGAAGCTGGCGAATGTTCTCCTGCGCGTAGAGAATTGGATCAGGATCGCCTGGACCATTGCTGAGAAAAACGCCATCAGGTTGTAAGGCCAACACTTCTTCGGCTGACGTTTCGGCCGGGACAACCGTAACTGCGCACCCTTGGCTGACTAAATTTCGAAGGATGTTCCTTTTTATACCGAAATCGTATGCAACAACCTTGTATTTGGCTGGCCCTTGCGCTTGCTTATAGCCATCGGCAAGATCCCAGACCTCTTCGTTCCAGTCGTAGGCCTTTTCGCAGGTAACTTCTCTTACTAGATCCTGACCAACGATTGAGGGCGCGGCCTGGGCTTTTGCTATCAAGCTTTCTTCGTTCAGGTCGATAGTTGAAAGAACGCCTGTTTGCGCGCCTTTGTCACGAATGTGACGGACGAGCGCCCGGGTATCAATTCCAGAAAGACCGATAATGTTATTTTCTTTCAAATACACATCAAGGGACATTTCCGAACGCCAGTTGCTTGGGGTATCGCAAGATTCTTTGACAATGAACCCTGACAAATGTGGTTTGGATGACTCAACGTCTTCACGATTGATACCGTAGTTGCCGATCAAGGGATAGGTCATCGTCACAATTTCGCCTCGATAAGACGGGTCCGTCAAGATTTCCTGGTAACCTGACAAACTGGTGTTAAAAACGACCTCCCCGGAAATTTCACCGGAGGCACCGAAGGCCTGGCCGTAAAAGACTCTGCCATCGGCAAGGGCCAATGCTGCTCTCATAAACAACTCCTTAGTTGGGACATAGTAATCGGAAGACAAAACAACGGTTTTGTCTCAAGGATTACAGATTCTGTTTTATTATCTTTGATACGCAATTTTACCAGCGACAATAGTGCAGACTGCTGCACCCTTCATCGGCCAGCCGTCAAAGGGTGTGTTTTTACTTTTGCTCGCCAGTTTCTGAGCGTCAACGGTCCATTCCAGATCAGGATCAAAAACTGTAAGATCGGCGACTCCGCCCTCTTCCAATAAACCAACCGACAACCCTAAAGCCTCAGCGGGACCATGGGTCAGCAGAGAGACGGCCTTGGGAAGATCAATGATACCATCTTCAACAAGCTGCAACGTTAGTGGGAGTGCTGTTTCAAGACCGACAATGCCGTTCATGGCGATATTAAACTCAACGTTTTTCTCGTCAATATGGTGAGGGGCATGATCCGTTGCGATTGCATCAACAGTGCCGTCGGCAATACCTAAGCGTACTGCATCACGGTCTTCTGCGCTTCGTAATGGTGGATTCATTTTAGCGTTGGTGTTGTAACCCCGTACAGCTTCATCGGTTAGGGTGAAATGATGAGGCGCTACTTCACATGTCACATTTACACCACGTTTTTTTGCCTGGCGAATGATGTCAATTGATCCTTTGGTAGAAACGTGTGCAACGTGCAGGCGTGCGCCAGTACACTCTGCAAGCATAACTTCTCTCGCAGTAGCGGAATCTTCAGAAACCCACGTGATGCCCTTAAGTCCCAACTCAGTAGAGACAGGGCCTTCATTCATCACTCCAGAGCCTACTAAGTCAAGATCTTCTGCGTGGGACACGATGGTTAGACCAAAAGGTTTTGCATACTCCATCGCGCGGCGCATCAGTTGCGGATTGCTTACAGGCTTTCCATCGTCGGAAACAGCAGTGACTCCAAGTTCCCGTAATTCGCCCATGCCTGTTAAGGATTCACCTTCAAGGCCTTTGCTGATACTGGCAATAGGAAAAACACGACAGTGCCCTTCTTGGGCGGCCTTATTCTGAATGTAGCTGGTAACCGTCTGATTGTCGTTGACAGGGCTTGTGTTCGGCATACAAGCCACCGAAGTAAAACCACCAGTGACGGCCGAGAGCGTTCCGGAGACAATATCTTCTTTGTACTCAAAACCCGGATCACGAAGATGAACGTGAATGTCAACAAGACCTGGAGTGACAACTTTACCGGAAGCGTCAATAACCTTTGCACCGTTAGCATCCAGACCTTTGCCGATGGCAACAACCTTGTTCTTATCGATCATGACATCACAAATGTCATCAAATTTTTGTGCAGGGCTTATTACCCGGCCACCTTTAATCAGTATTTTCGCCATATCCTCACCTATTCCCTATATGAAAACTTAATCGCTGGTTTGCATGGACTCGACACCACTCACGAGATAAAGGAGAGCCATCCGAGTGGCAACTCCATTCTCGACCTGATCGAGGATAACGTTTTGAGTGCCGTCAGCCACCGCAGAAGAGATTTCTACGCCGCGGTTCATTGGGCCTGGATGCATAACAATGGCGTCAGGTTTTGCGAGTTTTATATTGGTTGGGTTGAGGCCATAGAAACGAGCATACTCTCGTAAACTTGGCAACAGGATGTTGCTTTGCCGCTCCATTTGGATACGCAGCATCATGACCACGTCAGCATCTTTAATGGCATCACGCATATCAGTGAAGACCTCAACATTGCCGAGCCGCTCGATGCCAACCGGAATCATCGTTCCTGGACCACAAAGCCTGACCTTTGCCCCCATTTTGGAAAGAGCGTAGATATCAGACCGAGCCACACGGCTGTGTGTTATGTCTCCTACAATCGCGACCTCAAGGCCTTCGATGCACCCTTTATGCTCACGCATGGTCATCACGTCGAGGAGGGCTTGGCTTGGATGTTCGTGAGCACCGTCTCCAGCGTTGACAACGGAGCAACCAACCCTCTCAGCGAGATAGTGTGGGGCACCAGAATGGCCGTGACGAATAACAATAATATCAGGAGCCATCGCCTCGATATTCCTGGCGGTATCTTCCAGGGTTTCTCCCTTGACTACCGAGGAGGTCGAACCGGAGATATTGACGGTGTCAGCAGATAAACGCTTGCCTGCAATCTCGAAAGAAAGCCTTGTACGAGTACTTGCTTCGAAGAAAGCATTAATAATTGTCTTGCCGCGCAGGGTCGGCACTTTTTTAAGTTCTCTTGAATTGATCTCTTTGAAGGAATCAGCCGTATCGAGGATCAGTGTGATGTCTTCTTTGGAGAGTTGTTCAATTCCGAGAATGTGTTTGTGTTTAAATGACATGTGTTTGCCTCCCTGACAATTATGGCTTAACCAGTTGAACTTCAACTGGGATCAGTTTTTCGTTGAAGACAACTTCAATGTCTTCCTCTCGAGCTGTCGGGACGTTTCGACCGACATAATCAGCCCGGATCGGTAACTCCCGATGGCCACGATCAATCAGGACCGCCAGCTGTATGGTGCTGGGCCGACCAAAATCCATCAATGCGTCCATGGCTGAGCGAATCGTTCGGCCTGTATAGAGAACATCATCGACCAAAACAACTTGTTTTCCATCAAGAGGAAACGGAATGTCAGTCTTCCCGATTGGCAGGTTACCTCTGGAAGCCAGGTCGTCACGGTACATAGTAATGTCGACCGCTCCGAGAGGCACCTGAAGGCCCTCTATTTCATTGATGCGCTCTTGAAGAAGAGCGGCAAGATGATCTCCGCCAGTGCGAATACCTATGAGGGCGAGACTCTCTCCGCCTTTGTTCTGCTCCAATATTTCATGAGCGATCCGGGTAATGGCACGAGCCACGCCAGCTTTATCGAGTATTGCAGTTTCCGCCTTGGCCATCTTTCCCTCCAAAATTAGGACAAAAAAATACCTCTCCGTCGATTACGGAAAGGCACTGGTCTTGTTTTATATTCTTTGTAAGGCATTTGGGGCCACCCTTGCCGATCTCTCTGGATCAACTTAAAAGGAGACATGAATCTGTCGAATTTCAAGCAATATAGCAAGGCAAAAAAGGTGAGTCAACAAAAACCAAGAAGCTTATTGAGAATGTTTTTTGATGCGTCTCTACCGATATTCAAACAGTAACAATATTGGCTGTTTGCGTCACCAGATCAAAAACAACCCTAACTTTCTTCTCTTTCAGCTGGCGAAGAACTTGATTAATTTTATTTTCCATTGAACCGCCGGCATCACCCCAATCAGCCCCATCACGTGAGACAAACTCTTCGATCATCCTTTTGAGTGTCTCTTCCTGTATCTGCTCATATGGAATTTCTATACCTTCTTCCTTATTAACGTCAGAGTGATGAGTTTCGGTTTTTTCCAGATTCATATAATCTCTGTCTCCATGAAGGACAACATCGCTTTCGTTACAATGGATAAAGGGAGAGATAGACCAAAAGTTTATGCTGAGGATTCAAGCGCTTTCAATCCAAGCACTGGACAGATAGTTAGCATTTGTGTCAGAAAATCTTCAAGATCTAAGTGATCGTTTTTATCAATAATGACCTCAGTCTGGTCTGTGTTGTTTTCAATATACACCTGGTCGATAGCTAGAATTGACTTTACAAACATCGATTTAAGACACTGAATATGAAGAGGAGAAAGCGTGCTGTTCTTGCCAGTAAAAACAATGGCCCATGACCAAAAGGCTTTCTTTTTATCGAGCAATTCAAGGTCGTTGCAAACGAGTTCTCCGGCGTCGACATAGATCGTTGGTCGACTATCTGATTCCTTTTGGCCAATCAAAATGTAAACACCAGACGTTTTCAATTCCTCTCGCGATAGTTCAGTGGGCAAAGAGGTCCTGGGAATCGACATAGCGCGTCCGGGCCATTTCGACTTGGCGACGATTTTAACGCCATTCACGCTACCGTCTTGATAAAAGATACGAAGAGAGAACGATTTGGAAGCCATAGGTTGATATTATCACAGCTCTTGTGATTTTATACTGGCCGCGAAAGATTCTTGCAGGTATTAACACACTTGCAACAAACAACTCATTGACAACTTTAGCGTCTAAACAGACAATCGCGCTTTAGATATTGTCTTTAATATCTTGCAGGAGAAAAAGAGTCGTGATTAAAAAACAAGATACTATCTATGCCTCTCCGTTAAATGAAATCATTGATTTTGATTTCGATGAGCGCGTAGTCGATGTTTTTCCAGACATGATTCAGCGGTCTGTTCCCGGCTACGGAACGATGATCTCAACGATAGGCATCCTTGCCGCGAAATATGCGCAAGCTGATAGTCACTGTTATGACCTTGGCTGTTCATTAGGTGCCGTTAGTCTGTCTATGCGACAGAGAATCAACCAGCCGAACTGTGACATTATTGCCGTAGATAATTCCAAGGCAATGATTGAGCGGGGGCAAGATCTTTTAGCGACAGACAAATCTTCAAATATACCGGTCAACATGGTTTGTGCCGATATTCAGGACGTTTTTATCGAAAACGCCTCTGTCGTCGTTCTCAATTTCACCCTACAGTTCATTCCCCCTGCAGAACGGATGACGCTTACCAAGCGCATCTATGCTGGTTTAAAACCAGGCGGAGCATTGATATTATCGGAAAAGATGGCCTTTGATCCGCAAAAACAAGATTTTCATACAGAGGCACATCACGACTTCAAACGGACCAATGGCTATAGTGACTTGGAAATCAGCCAAAAACGTACGGCTTTAGAACGTGTCATGATTCCAGAAACCTTTTCGTGCCACCAGGAAAGACTGCATGAGGCAGGCTTTGATTTCACAGAGATCTGGTTTCAATGTTTCAACTTCGTTTCCCTGATTGCAATCAAATGACACTTTACAACTCGCTATACACGCAACTCGCCGCTATGGGGCTCGAAGAATGGTCAATAGAGTTAAGTCACTTGATTGATGACAGAATGGCCTTAGTTAAACATGGCAAAATGCCTGATTGGGTGGTCGCTTTAAATGCTTTGCCAGACAAGCCGCCGACACACGTGGAGCTAAAAAAATCTGTAGATATAGGGCTTGCAGAAGACATTAAAGGAGTCGATCGCGATCAATTCATCAGCGCACTAAAAGAGTTCCACCCATGGAGAAAGGGACCTTACAATCTGTTCGGAGTAGACATTGACACTGAGTGGCGCTCAGACTGGAAATGGGATCGCGTTCTCCCTCACATCCAATCTCTTCGAGGCCGAAAAGTCCTCGATATCGGCTGCGGTAACGGGTATCACGGCTGGAGAATGATCGGAGAAGGCGCAGAGTTTGTTCTCGGTATAGATCCGACCTTGATTTCTGTCATGCAATTTCAGGTTATGAATCGATACCTGAACAACAAAAACCATTATGTTGTCCCCCTAGGTGTCGAGGATATCCCTGCAGAACTGAGCTGTTTTGATACGGTTTTCTCAATGGGTGTTCTTTATCACCGTCGTTCTCCACTAGATCATCTCCTCGAATTGAAAGGAACTCTGCGCTCAGGTGGTGAACTTGTTTTAGAGACTCTGATCATTGAAGGTGAAGAGAATTCCGTTTTTATGCCTGAAGGTCGTTACGCCAAGATGCGAAACGTCTGGTTTTTACCTTCTATTGAGACAATGACCTTATGGTTACGTCGTTGCGGCTTTAAAAACATAGCTTGCGTCAACACCAATCGCACAAGCCTCGAAGAACAAAGAAGCACAGAGTGGATGGAGTTTGAGTCACTTTCGGACTTTCTTGACGACAAAGATCACACGAAAACGATAGAAGGATATCCCGCTCCGACAAGAGCGATCTTCACTGCAACCAAAAGTTAATCTTCAATGTCTTTCCGCTTATTCTTCTTCGCTTTTCTCTCTAACTTCCGAGCTTTTCTTTCCTGATCCCTTTCAGAACGATCAATTCGTTCCTTTTTTTGTTCTTTTGTTCTTTCTTCAACGACTCCTTCACTGTCATCCGTCGTTTTCTCTACCTTTTTACTTTTTGTTTTCACTTCGTCTTTTGTTTTCTTTGCCTTTTTGCCTTTTGTCTGTACTTCATCAGTAGCCACATCATCTATGTCCGAATTCTTCCTTTGTTTGTTCTTCTTCTTATTCCCATCCTTGAGTACATCTGAGTCATCATCCTTACCACGCAAGAAAACACCTTGATCCTCTTGGTTATCATCGCCACGCTTGAATCTTGCTTTTTCTGAAGAATGCTCATAAGCCGACTCGTTAGGCTGAGGGTCTTTAGCTTTGCCCTTTCCACCAGGCTTTGCAAAACTTGCGATTGGGGTAAAAGTCAGAGAAAGTGCCACTAAAAAAACCATTATTAACTTCATTTTTCTCTCCTATATCTCGTTATTAATGAGTTTGAGTCGTTTTAAAATTGAACTATTAATATTTAATCAGAAACGTAAGATTACTCAACGAGGCAAACGAAAAAAGGATGACATATAGTCATCCTTTTTATTCAAATCATGGTTATGATTACTTGAAGGAGAATCACCCGCCCTACTGTTTTGTTTGATCCTCTTCAGCTTTACAACGTTCAACGACACTTTTGAGCCATGCGATTTCATCTGGTGCAAATTGCTTATTATAGTCAGTACCAATGTTCATTGCCCAATTCAGATTTTCTGTAGTCATCTCTGCCAACACATGACCGGGAAGTTTGAGAAAAGGAACCTCTTTCTCTGCCCAATCATACAGGCGCTGCTCCTGATCAAAGAAGACCAGATAATCAACTTCGTCAGCGACGATGATTAACGGCACTTCAATTTTTTCCTTCTTCCCTTTTTCCCCAGTCTCGATCATTTCATCGACGGTAGGAATAAAGAAACTAGAGTTAAGGAGGAGATCATAAAACCCTGACTGTGCCTTTGGGTCATCTGGAGTGGATCGTAACGTTTCAAGAGCTTGGTCGATTTCTGTCATTAGCTTAGCCTTTAATTTATAGGTGAATTGACATGGTTATAGTGAGAAGGTGTAAAAAAAACGTTGCGAGTATAACGAAATATGACCTTTTTAGAAAGGCTCAACTGTCTTGTTGGCCTCAAGGAAGTTTTTTGTAATCAACCTTGATGATTTCCAATTCTCGCTTACCATTGGGTGCGTTAAAGGTTACAGAGTCACCTTCTTGCTTTTGAAGAAGTGCCTTGCCTATCGGAGACACCCAGCTAACCAGCCCACGAGACGCGTCGTACTCATCAACACCAACGATACTATAGACCCTCTCTTCACCGTCTTCATCTTCGACCGTCACGGTTGCACCGAAGAGCACCCTGCCCTTGGCTATCTTACCCTGCGAAACAGGATCAACAATTTCGGCATTTTCAATGCGCTTGGTCAGAAAGTGAATCCTCCCATCCATTTTTCGCATCGCCCTCTTGGTCGCTTGGTATTCAAAGTTTTCTGAACGATCACCTTCGGCCGCAGCAACCTGTGCCGCTTTCGCAAGGATTGGCCTATCCTTATACAGCATTTGCTTTAACTCAGCGCGGAACCGTACGTGACAAGCGGGTGTCATATATATGGGGGAGGAACTACTCATCGTTCTACGTTAACTCCTAATTGCACAGACAGAGGTTAAATCGTTTCATCTTGGCTCGTAGGAAACCCCTCTAGCCGATTATCGAAAAGATATTTCGGGGATTTTTACAGTTGAGACACTTCATTCACAGGCCAGTCAACAGCGCTGGCCCATTTAGGGTGCGTTGCATAAAGCATGTCATTGAGTTCAGTTTTCATAATCACATCAAAGTCAATGAGACAACAATCAGCATAGAGCGCTTATGCAAGCATCCCTGCCTTGATTGACTTAAGAAGATTCAAGAAGAGGCTTTATGAATTTATCAAAAGTGACTTGTTGTTTGGCTGTTAACAAATCTATGTCGCCGCGATTGTCGAGCAAAACAGTACCGACCCCAATAACAGTTCGGGGTAGATAGCCGGTTCCAGCAACAATCATTTCAATTCTGTCAATTCTGTTCTCAATTAAATTACGTAGTCGGTCCAGATCGATGTCCATATGTTCCCTCTATTTAAAGCAGATGATTGTCCTATTCCGAAGTTGAAATCGCCTGACACGCAAGCGCTATGACGTCTTTTATCGGCAGTCGTTTATGCGTTTTCGCCATGAAGCCATTACCATGAACAAAGCGGATGTCAGGGTGCTCTGTTATCGCTCTGAAGTCAACAAGGGTGTTATCTCCAAGACGAAGCATTTCCCAGCCGTCACCTCGATTAGAGGGTGTGACACTCATCACGATCTGTTCATCGTCAAGATGCTTAAGGTACAGCTCCATTGCAAGCTTAGGAGAATTTTCAATGTTGCTTGTGACAGCTTTGAGGTGCTTTACAGAGACCACCTTCGCTTCATTTTTCAACCTTTCCAGCCGTTCTGTTTTACGAACTATCAACGCAAGCATATTTTTGCCCAGCGCTTTCATGAGGTCATAGAGAGGGCTTTGATTATTTAAAGCCGTGAGCTCAGCAAACGTAGAAAGAATATAACCATCGATCGGTGATGAAGAAGCAAACAAAACACTTGAATCAACGCCAAGATGTTCAGCTGTGCGGTAGGGTCCTCGCACGTCCATCATGCTCATATATGGATACCAGTCAAACATCAACATAGCTGCTTCATGATGACCAAGGTGCTGCATGACCAAGTGGAACGCGCAAGGAAGGGATCGATCCTGATGATGATCAAAGTTGTGGCGGTCAGGAGAGAGTTCTAGTCCGACATCCACGACATAGGTGTTGGGATCGTCCAGATCTTCTTGAGTTGGTTCACGTCGAAAGACTTCTGCGCTATCCAGTGTTGCAAGCAAAACACTTACAGAGAGAAAGTCATCTTTATGAGCACTACCCGGATGGGCAATAATTTTATACATGCAATAAAGCCTTTATGATGTTGTTTCTTGAATTTTATCAGGTTTAGAGATTGGTGAGAAGTTCCCGGCGGAAATAGAAGTCAGTCTGCTTTTAGTGACATCGGCAGAAACCATGCCCCAATCATTGCCATCACGGTTAACAAAGCCGAAGCCAGACAACTTCCGGTGAAAGTTCCTGTGGATTTTGCCGCCATCCTGTCCAATGCTGGGGCCAGACTTTGTGGTTGCTTTGGTCGATTCTTGGGTGCGGAGAGTACCCTGACTGAAGCGACACGCCAAGAAAATTTCAACAAGAGATGAATAAAATATGAAGATACGCACAAGGTGATTACAGAGAAGCGCATACTGTGGTTCTTCCACCACCCATTTGAATGAAAAGTATTAAGATGAAAAGATTGCTTCAGGAATAAAGACGATAAAATTTTTGAAGGGGGCTTACAATAACCGACAACATGAAAAGTTATGAGGACACATACGCATATGTGTCCCCATAGACCTGATAATAAACCTTCAAATTCTTCAAAATCTAGTCTCGTCCAAATTGACTAAATTCACCGAGATTGCTGAATTCAGCCCACTCCAAACTTTGGTTAGGTGCATTTACAAAGTTAAAGAGGTTCTCAAGAATATTAAAGTGCTCTTGCTCCTCACTGGCAATTTTCAGAATCAAGGCTTTCACTTCAGGGTTGTCTTCTTTACTTGCCGCATCCTGGTAAAACTTGAAGCTATCAGCCTCAAGTTTCATTCCGTGCGTGTAGGCTTGAAGAACGTCCGTCATGCCCTTTAACGCCTCTTCATCCCTGGGAAGAAATGAAAAGACATTTTGAGCGGTAATAAGACTGCTGGCTTCAGGGAGGTTCAAATCTTGGTTGCCCATTTTCAAGCTTCGAAAAAACTCTGAATGCTTGCGCTCATCTTCTGCCATGCTGGTAAAAACTGTCTTCAGGCCTGGTAATGTGGCGGTTTTTGCCAAGCCGGTATAGTACTCACAACCGCTGTCTTCCATCTCGATTGCAAAATCAAATACATTCATAGAACCTCCCCGAAACAGTTGCTATTAATTGATGTCATCAAACTTTAGTTGAGACAAAAAGGCTGTCAAGACAACCCTTGCAATTAAACTGCAAGGAATGATCATGAATACTCAAGCCTTTAATGACAACCACCACCACAAGAAGACTTGTCGCCACAACAGCCACCCTTTGTCTCACCATAAAGCATTTCTTCAATGCTAGCATCCATAGCCATTTCGAGTTCGACAATGGCGGCCTCGAATTGGCCTGATGACAAGCCTTTTTCACAATGAGGACAAGTTGAATAGGTTTTTTTAAACCAGGAAATTGTCTCAAAGATTGACTCACGACAGTATGGGCAGTCCAATGCTACATTTTTCTCAAATTGCACAGTTTTGTACTCCGTTGTTCGATTGTTTACTCTCCATCTTCGGAAAGTATTCGTTATCAGAATAACTTATATGTTTAGTCAGGTCTATCACACGCACACCATATTCTTTATAAATCTCAATACGATCAGGTCAGCTTAACTTTAAATGCAAGCAACTGTTGATTGCAATAGATTACCTTAATAGTTATAGTTAAGTTCGATATATTACATTTAAAGTGTAAATTACAACGATAAAAAAATGTAGGGTCAATCTATCTTACAAGACTGATTGCTCTGGTGAAATCTTTACCGAATCTTTATAAAGCGTTTATCGTGGCTTTATACAACATCAATAAGATGCAACCATCACTAAACGTAACCCGATGTTTAAAATGCGGGTTCTGACAAGGATGGAGGACAATATGAGAACACTTATACTAACAATTTTGACACTTACTGTAGCCATGATCGGCCTGAGCTTGAGCATGGATAATTCTGAAGACCAAAAAATAACCAACGAGAACGAGCCAAAGATGGGGACTGCAACTGCAGTATTTGCCGGTGGTTGCTTCTGGTGTACTGAGGCTGACTTTGAGAAGGTTCCGGGAGTGTCAGATGTCATTTCAGGGTATACCGGCGGTGAAGAGGTTAATCCGACCTACAAACAGGTCTCTTCACATGCTACGAGCCATGTTGAAGCAGTTAAAGTGCATTATGATCCAGCCAAGGTAACCTATGCTCAACTGGTAGAATGGTTCTGGCGGCACGTTGACCCAACAGATCCAGGGGGGCAGTTTGTCGATCGTGGTGCGCAATATCGCAGCGTCATTTTTTACGCCGACGAAAAACAACGCGACGTTGCTGAAGCCTCAAAACAAAACCTTGCGAAGTCCATGCACTTTGATAAGCCGATCGTTACAGAGATCCTGCCTCTTGGCGACTTCTATAACGCTGAGGACTATCACCAAAACTATTACAGCGTCAATCCTATCCGTTATGGCTATTACCGTTCCGGGTCCGGTCGGAACCAGTTCATCGAGAAACAATGGGGTAAAGATGGACTGAAGTTTGCTGCAATAGAAGCCTCATTTCCAGAATTAAAGCCGATGGGCGGAAGCGGGATGTCTGACAACGAAATGATGGATCACGAGGATATGGGGGCGAAGACCAGTATGGCAACGGAGGACACCATGAAGAAGGAGCGTAACTATATAATTCCAGACGATGCTGAGTTACGTAAGCAACTGACAACTTTACAATATGAAGTCACACGGATGGATGGTACCGAACGACCCTTTGCAAACACCTATTGGGACAACAAAGAAGATGGCATCTATGTCGACGTAATTTCAGGAGAGCCCCTGTTCAGCTCTATCGACAAGTACAAATCAGGAACAGGATGGCCAAGTTTTACCCGTCCCCTGGAGTCGGACAACATCGTTGAAAAGGTTGACCGCAGCTTATTTTCAACCAGAACTGAAATTCGTAGCAAATACGCGGATTCTCATTTGGGCCATCTCTTTGATGATGGACCAGCACCAACGGGGCAGCGCTACTGTATGAACTCTGCTTCTCTCCGGTTTATTCCAAAAGGGAACTTGGAAAAAGAAGGCTACGGAGAGTATTTAGCGTTATTTAAATAATAAATCAGTCGTATTGAAACAGAGGCTGTAGGCCGGGACTCTTCTTATGAAGGTCCCGGCCTTTTTGCTTTGGGCAAAGCCTGAACGACAAGGGCATAGGAGTCGTCGATCATCGACAATATCTCAGAGCCAGGAATAGAGCCATCAAGAATGACGGTATTCCAATGACGTTTATTCATATGATATCCAGGAATAACCGCATGATAATGACTTCTAAGGAATTCGGCCTTTACAGGGTCACACTTAAGGTTGAGTCTTAACGGCGTATTGTTAATGCCGACCAGTGCAAACATTTTTCCGCAAACCTTAACAACCAGAGTTGTGGTGTCAAAGGGAAAGTCCACGATAGCGCCAGGTTTGCCAGTTAGATAGTTTTTTAAAGTGTCAAAATCCATCAATTAACTACCTTTTGGTCGACAATGAGGCCTTTACTTGTTTGGTAGCCATTCACTCACTGGCTCCGCCAGAAAATAGGTTTTGGCGAATTAGCAAGATAAGCGCCACAGACGACCAGCAGGCCACCGACAAGCAAGGACAAGTTGAGAGGTTCTCCCAACAAAAGCATCGCCAGGACAACGCCATTAACAGGGACAAAATTAATAAAAACAGCCGCACGTGATGGCCCAATGGCTTTAATCCCTTCGAAATACCAAAGGAAGCCAACAACGGTGCCAAACAAGCCGAGATAGCCGATACTCAGCCAAACAGACCAAGAGAAGCCGATCGCTTCGGGGATACTTCCATATTTCAAAGCCGGTATTAGTAAAAAAAAGGTTCCAGCAATTGACGACCAGCAAACAGCAGCAAGAGGAGAAAGTCCACGCATCGCTGTTTTGCCAATAATAGAATAGAGCGTCCAAGAG
>CBDUFN010000017.1:0-22182 GCA_965366475.1 uncultured bacterium
GGTATTCAAGATAGCGTTCTGCAATAGAATGCAGGTTGTTGCACTCTTCGTCGTTAAGTTGTCGTTTTACACGAGCGGGGCTTCCCATAACAAGCGACCGAGGGGGTATTTCCGTACCCGGCGAAACAAGTGAACCAGCGGCAACCAAAGAAGAGGCTCCAATAACCGCGCCATCCAGAACAATGGCCCCAATGCCAACGAGGCAATTATCGTGCAGGGTGCAACCGTGCAAGGTGACACTGTGCCCAATCGATACATCGTTGCCAATAATCGTCGGGTGGGTATCTCGAGTAACATGCACAACCGTACCATCCTGAATATTTGTACGTTCACCGATCCGAATGTAGTTAACATCTCCACGAACGACAACATTAAACCAAAGGCTTGATTGGGAACCGACATGAACGTCTCCAATGACACAAGCGCTAGGCGCTAAGAACACCGTCGATGCAATCTTTGGAGAAACACCTTTGTATTCGAGTATCATCGGAGCAAAAAAATCCTTAATCTTCAGTAAGTTAATCAGAACAATAACTATCAATTATCGTGCCATAAGCGCAACAAAAGGGAATAAACGAATAAATTGAAAAAAGGGTATGTATATTAGTTACTTGGAGTGAAATCAAGGCAGGTGTTTTTCAATTGAGTTTCAGCAGGCGTAAAAAGGCCGGGAAAACACTGAATGTATCCCGGCCTTTATGCTGTTATTCCGCTGAGTTTGTGTCAGGTTTTGCTATTGACCTTGTCGCGCAACTCTTTACCTACCTTGAAAAAAGGAAGTTTTTTTGGCTTAACCTCGATCACTTCCCCTGTCTTTGGGTTGCGACCCATGTAGGACTGATAATCCTTTACAACAAAACTACCAAAACCACGAATTTCAATCCGTCCGCCAGAAGTTAAGGTTCCAGCCATAGAATCAAAAACTATATTTACTATTTCTTCTGACTTTTTATAAGTCAGGCCGTTACGAGAAGCCAGAGCCTCAACCAATTCGGACTTATTCATGTATACCTCCAAAGACTAAAACTTAAAGACTTGTTAGCAGAGTTCCGCAAACAGAATTATAGCTTTACTGACTCGCTAAATTATATTCATCTTACTGTGACATTGCGCGCTGTCAAGCACATCAACCAGTATTTTCAGCGAGTTGGGGTATGTTTTATTTAGTTTTGGAGGTCAGATCATTGTAAATGGAGATAACGTCCAGATGATACGAGCATCATCCTCACCAACGTTATCCCAACGATGAGGCAGGTGAGACTTAAAGGAAAGACTATCACCAGACGAAAGAGAGTATTCTTCATCGGCAATGGTTACCTTGAGATGACCGTTGATCAAGACGATGAGTTCATCCCCGGGATGATGCATGTGTTTCTGCCCACTACTCCCACCTTTAGGGACAGTACAGAGAAAGGACATAAACTGTGGATCACGAAGACCGGACGTGTAAGATTCAGTATGCATATTGTCGTCATCATCGTACACGGTGGTATCGCGATGGCCGGGTTCGGAGTAAACAATCTCATGAGTCGTAGACACTTCTTCGACGAAGAAGTTGATACTTTTGTCAAAAACCGCTGCAAGTTTCATTAATATTTCGACAGAGGGTATGGTCAACCCCCTCTCAACTCTGGATATCATATTCGACGAAACACCAGATTGAGTTGCCAACACCTGGATCGTCATATCACTCTTCAGGCGTATTGCCTTAAGCTTTTTGCCTACGATTTTTTTGAGTTTCATATTTGCATTTCTCTTGAAGAAAGAATGTTGGTAGATCTTGACACTTAGTTCAGGTTTGGTGCAGGGGACACGACCCAGAGGACGTGTGTTTTACCACTATGCAAATTGCGCCACCGATGGGGCAAAGAGGCCTTGAAAACAATTGAATCGCCCTCCTCTAAAACATAGTGATCATCGTCGATCACAAATTCGATAGAGCCCTCCATAACAAGGGCAAACTCTTCACCCGTATGAACCATGCCGCCGTCACCACTGCTGCAATCGGGCTCGATAGTATCAAAAAAGACTGTGAAATTAGGGTCACGTAAACCTTGGGTTAGGCTGATTATTTGATGTTTGTCTTCGAAGAAAAAGATTGGCTCGCCCTGCCCTTTTTTAGTATGGACAATAGTCGAGCCTTTTTCCGCCTCTTCTACAAAATAATTAATGCTCATACCAAAGGAATTAGCGAGCTTAACAATAATCTCAACAGAGGGAGTCGTAAGTCCTCGTTCTATTCTTGAGATCATGTTTGATGAAACGCTTGAACTGTCTGCAAGTTCCTGAATAGTCATGTCATTCCGGAGTCTTGTAGACTTTAATTTTTTCCCTATCAGTTTTTTTACCATAGAAATTTAACCTCATTATATCCAGAAACAAAATGTCGTTCTACCATTCACAACGGGCGCTGTCAACGAAATATGTATCAAGAATAACATAAATAGTACAAGACAGGTCGTTAACCACAAAAGTCTACGGGTTGACAATTACTTTTGCATCCCTGATAATTCGCCCTTCAAAATAGGATCACAGGAGTTATTCATGGATTTTTTTTACAATGCCCAAAAACTTGTTGAACGTGTCACGAACGGGGAAAGCCCTTCAAAAGGCGAAGCCCTGAAAATACTCACCTCCAGTGGCTCTGAATTTTCAGCCTACATGGCCGGGGCTCATTACCTGAGGGAACTCTCTTTTGGCAAAAATGCTCAGCTTTGCTCGATCATTAATGCAAAATCAGGCCGATGCATGGAAAACTGTGCTTTTTGTGCACAATCTTCGCACCATGATTCAGCCCCACCGGTGTATCCATTAAAGTCTCATGAGGAAATTATCGAAGGTGCCCGTATTGCTGAGCAAGAGGGTTCGCATTGCTATGGCATCGTAACAAGCGGAACCAAACCTGAACAAGGTGACGAATTCAACACCGTACTGTCAGCGATTAGTGAAATCAATGACCGCTTTGATGTCGACCCATCTGCTTCTTTGGGACTTTTAACAAAAGACCTTGCCGAAGCGCTTGCAAAAGCCGGATGTGCCACTTACCACCACAACCTCGAGACGGCCAGATCGTTCTTCCCCAAAATTTGCACCACCCATGAATATGAAGAGGACGTCAACACTGTCAAGCTCGCAAAACAATCTGGTATGAAAGTATGCTGTGGTGGGATTTTAGGGCTAGGAGAGTCTTTTGAGCAGCGGATTGAACTCGCTGAAACTCTGCGTGAATTAGACGTAGATTCAATTCCATTGAACTTCTTGAATCCTATCGAAGGGACACCACTGGAAAACCATCAATCGATATCGGCCATGGACTGCATCCGTGCAACCACAATGTTTCGCTACTTCTTACCAAAGAAACCGATCAGCATCTGTGGTGGCCGTGAAGCCAACTTACGAGAGTTGCAATCATGGATGTTTATGGCTGGTGCCAGTGGGACCATGATCGGAAACTACTTAACAACAACAGGAAGAGGCAGAGAAACTGACCTACAAATGTTTACAGACATAGAGGTGGAAACAGATGGTTGCTGATAGAGTTTGTCCCGCAATATTCGTTACAGGCACAGATACAGGTGTTGGCAAAACGTTGATTTCCTCGGCACTCGCCCGGCACTTTTCTTCAAAAGGTCTAAAGGTTGGTGTTATGAAGCCAATTGAGACGGGCATAGAGAACCCTGAGGGGCTAGGTCCTGACGCGACGTTGCTACGTTGGGCAGCGCAATCAACCGATCCTGAAGAACAGATATCGCCCTACCGCTACAAACAACCGCTGGCTCCTTGTCAGGCGGCGACATTATCAAACAAACCGATTGATGTAGATGAAATCGAAGAGGCCTTCAAGGCCATGCGCGTCAATAAAGACCTGGTGATTGTTGAGGGAGCCGGCGGATTGATGGTTCCCATTCGTGGTGGATTCATCATGTCCGATCTCGCCAGGCAGCTTAATTTGCCCTTATTGATCGTCACTCATCCGCGCCTCGGCACCCTCAATCACACACTACTGACAACCTTTGCAGCTCGCGCTATGGATCTCGAGATCAGTGGGTACATAATTAACCAGATGCCAGAGAAACCTGATGATGCCGAGAAACAAGCTCCTCACCTGCTGGCTTCACTCGCCTCTGCAGACTTACTTGGTGTCCTTTCCTTGGTAAAAGGAACGGAACAAGAGAAGGTCACTGCCCTGGCAGAAGAGATTGAAAAACTGCCGGCATATCAGTGGTTAGTCAATGGCTTAGGGCTTTCACTTTGAACCTAAGTTTACCAAGTTGAAGATAGGCGCAAGCAATAAACACAAAAGCGGGAGCCCCCTTCATGGGAGCTCCCGCTTTTCTTTATCTGTTTGTTATAAAAAGCTCTTATTCACGCCCTTTTGCAGCTATCGCTTTCTGTTGCTCAGAAAGGTCAAGAAGAATAGCCATGGCCTCTTTGGCGTAAGTGTCGTCAAGAACTCCAGCGATCAACTTTTCCTGAGGATCTTTTTTATCGTCAGCATCTTCAACGGGCTCTTCATCATCGATCAAAGCTTCATCTTTCATACCGTGAGGAGCCGTTTCCATACCTTGCAAGTCTTCCCTTTCTTTTACAACATTTGCCAATAAAAGAGATTGACGCGTATTTTTGATACGTGCTCCCATCGCTTCAGCAACTCTTTGAATCTCATCAAAATCAGGATCAATAGAAACCCTTTTCATACTTAAGGAATTAAGAGCAGCTCGATCAATGAGGGGCCAAACTTTATGGCTAACTTCGTTGATACGATCCCAGGGCAAGCTGTTATCAAGGTAACGCTCGCCATATTCATTGTAACGGCTTCGGTCTGGCAAAATAACGTCAGGCACCACGCCTCTATATTGAGTTGAATCGCCCGTAACGCGATAAAATTTCTGGGTCGTCATTTTAAGTGCGCCAAGAGGCATATACTGGCGCATATTCCTTAGCGTCAAGCTTTTGTCCAGGTCCATAATAACCTGAACAGTTCCCTTCCCATGGGTGTGCTCACTGCCAACAATAACTGCGCGACCATAGTCCTGCAGTGCTCCAGCAACGATTTCAGAGGCGGAGGCACTAAACCTGTTAACTAAAACGACCATAGGGCCGGTGTAATCAATTTTTTTATTATAGCTATAAAGAACCTTTGCCTGGCCTTCATTACTTCGAACTTGAACGACAGGGCCCTCGCCAAGAAAAAGCCCGGCAACGCCGACAGCGTCGGTTAAAGCTCCGCCACCATTGTTACGCAGGTCAAGGACTAAACCGGACATTTTATTCTTGTCAAAAGCCTTCAGTGCAGCCTTGACATCTTCCGTTGAGTTCCGTCCCTTGCCTCCGTTTCGAGTTGTTTCAAAATCCCTGTAAAAGCTTGGGATCTTAACGTAACCGTAAGTCTTTCCGGAGATGGGGTCTTCAATCAGTGCTGACTTCACAAAGGATTCTTCAATAATGACAACATCACGCACAATCGGCACGACAAAAGGCTTTAACCCTTGGCGGCGCAACGTCAAACGCACTTCCGAGCCTTTATCCCCCCTGATCAGAGCAACGGCATCCCTCAAGCGCATGTCAGTAACATCGACAGGCTCTTCTTTTCCCTGCGCAACTGCTAGAATGACATCATCTGCATGCAACTGTCCTTGTCTGTCAGCAGCGCTGCCGGGGATGACTTTAATAACCTTAATGTAGCCATCTTCTTCTCTAAGCGTTGCACCAATGCCTTCCAAAGAGCCACGCATACTGATATCAAAATCTTCTTTGGATTGAGGGGCCATGTATGTAGTATGCGGGTCAAACGCTCTGGAGAAAGCGTTCAGGTAACGCTCGTAATGATCTTTAAGCGTCTCTTTTTGCAGACGATCGAAATAATCAGCATACTGCTTCCTGACTTTCTCGCGAGCTTCGGCTTCCTTTCCACCAGGTCCTTTTCATTGACCTTCAATGGGTCTTCTATTCCAGCATCCTCAAGTAAATTAAGGTAGCGACTCAAGGTCCGATACTTAAGGTCTCGACGCCAACGCTCCACAAGTTCTGCTTCTGTTGCACAGAATTCAAGCTTTTCAGGGTCGGTTTCATAATCTTCAGAAACAGTAAAAGAGAAAGGCTTTGACAGGGCTTCTGTAACAATTTTTTCAGCACGCTTAATGCTGTTTTCAAGCAAACGAAAAGCGAGAGGCGCAAGGATGACACGACCACTTTGGACTTCATCGTCAATGCGATCCGCAAAAATTGTTAATTGATCAACTTCTGCGTCAAGAAGTAAGCGCTTCTGATAATCCAGCTGCTTTATGTAAAGATCAAAAGCGGCCTGTGACAATTCATCATCAATAGCCTTGCCACTAAAATGGTTTTCAACCTGACGCTTCAATACATAAGTGAGAAGACGTGCACGATTCTGGTCAAGCTCTTCGGGCGTCGATACAGGGGTCGTAGCATTCATTGGTGCAGGAAGCACAAACAGGAAAGCTAACAGCAATGTTACACTTAGTAAAAGAGCTCGAGTCCAGCGTTTTTGATTAAGCATTTTCAACTCACCTTTTATAAATAACAGCCATATTGAATTTCTAATATAGGTTTTTCCATATCATGACAATGTAACCCAGTTACACACCTGATGGCAATCAACTTGACAACCAAAGTTAGACAAGATATCAAAAAAGAAAACGTAAAGGTGAGCCAGATGAACAAAGCACAAGAAGGCGACACTGTCGCCATCACATTTCAGGGCGTTCTAGACGATGGAAGCGTTTTTGACGAATCCGACGATAGCGAACCTCTGATCTTTATTTTAGGAGAGAACGAAGTTCTACCAGGGCTGGAACTGGCCGTCATTGGTATGGAAGTCGGTGACCGTAAAACGGTCACAGTCCCTCCCGAACAGGGGTATGGAGTCCGCCAACCGAAACTGGTGGAAGAAGTCTATCTCGACGCCCTGCCTAAAGATTTGCAATTAGATGTCGGTGGGCAACTTGAAGTGACCGCTGCAGACGGCACAGCGTTCCAACTCGTTGTCGTTAAATTTGACGAACAAACTGTAACGCTGGACGCCAACCATCCTTTGGCCGGCCTCTCGCTCATTCTACAGATCGAACTTGTTTCTATTGACCGACCTACGCTAAACTAAAAAAAGCTTTATTTGTAAGTGACTTGCAGAACATTTAAATAGATATGGTATAATATATCCATATCTCTATTAAACGAGGTGAGCCATGTTGATCAGAGTTATGTACAGTGATGGAAGGTTTGATATGGTTAAGCCGCCAATGCTTGACAACCTTCTCAATCGCCAGGTCGTTACCAGCTTCAAGCGAAATACAGGCTGGGCTGTTGTTGGCAGAGATCCTCTCCGCACTTCTAGCAGAACGAGTCACAGAGGTACAGAGAGACGCTTAGCGTAACGACAAACGAACATTTCAAATAAACCCAGAGCAATACCCTTGAAACAAATTTGCGGTGATCGTGTGTCCGCTTTAAGGCCGGCGACACAAACTTCTTAGAAGCTTTGCGTAACCGGCTTTTTCTTTACTCCCACCTAAACAAGCGTCCACAGATTAAACAGTTTAAGCTTCAACACAGGCTTCTATCCATCCATCAAATGCGGGGAAATATAAAGCGGCCCGAGGCGACTGCTCTGGCTCGAGTTGTTTCAGAAGCGTTGCGTAAAGTAACAACTGACTATGATATCGCTGCGCCTCGTTTTGCATAAAGAGTGTTGGGTCGATATCTTTGACAGGCTGACTGGTTTTATAGTCAATGACCCATCGTTGACCGTCATCATCAACAAAGGTTCGGTCTATTGAGGCACGAACCAACTGGTCCTCAACAACACCATTCAACGCAAGTTCACATGCCGACACAGGATAGGCCCCGAGAAGCCATCGACCTCTCTTGCTTTCCAGGGTGTTCTCCAAACAATTCAGAACCGCAGCCAAACAAGCCTCCTGCCTCATCTGGGGGATTCCTTGGACGTTTAATTGAGACTTTATGCTGACGGATTGTTCACGGATCGAAGACACCGTCCAAGTCTTCAACCCATCAACAGCAAAACGCTCTAACCAGCCATGAACGATAACTCCAACAATTCGCCCTTCCTCCACACGACGCGACTGAAAAGACTCGTCAACATAATGCCCACCACTTGAAGCAATTTGAACAACATTTTCAGTAATGGGCAGGCTTTTCTTGAGAGAATGTGGCAACCAGGAATGTGGCAGCCGATTCATCTTTAGTAATGGAGTGATCTTAGTGGCAGACGTATCATCAAGAGCCGCGTCTTTCGAAAAAGCCTCTTCGCAGCTTGGCCACAGGACAGACAGGAGAGAACCTTTAAGAGGAACAAGCTCTTCCTTAGCATTAATTTTCACATGGCCTAAGAGATGTAGCTTTGACTTAGCACGAGTCACCGCAACATAAAGCAATCGTAACGTTTCGTAATCATCCTTTTCCTGATGAATGTGTCCTATAGCCTTGTAGGTTGGCTCTTGTTGCTCACTTAAAATTGGGGGCAGAGGAGCCAGAAGAAGGCCATAATCAGGATGTTCCAACCAACGCAAAAGATCACGATCCCGAGATCTCACGCCACGACCCAACCCAGGCAGAATAACGGTATCAAATTCAAGACCTTTAGCTTTATGGATAGTCATCAACTGAAGTTCCGGACCGGCCTGTGGGTCAGGAGCAGCATAAAGCTTTGCCAACTGTGTCTCCAAAGTTTCCAGGGGACCTTCAACATCAAAGTCTTCAAGCAGAGAGAACACTTGATTGATGTCAATCAAGTCAGATTCTTCAACACATGCAGGACCACTCAATCCTAACCAGGTAGATTCAACCAAGCGACGCAGACTTAATCGACCCCTGTTTTTAAGGGCACGCTCCAGAACTGGAATGATACGCCCTATCCTTCGCAAGCCATCTTCGCTAAGACAATCAAACATCTCAGATTGCTTTGCCGGTCGCGTTAAGAGCTGCCACACAGTTGACCGAGCGTCTTGGCCACAGAGTTTTACGAGATCTTCAAGAGATAAACCGCACCAGGGTGCTCTAAGAACAGAAAGCCATGCAACACGATCTGCCCTATGTTGTATCGCACGGGTTAAAGAGAGGATATCCTGAACGGCCGGACGATCGACCAATGGGTCAATATCTTGTGCCTGATAACGTAAGCCGTTTGTCTTCAAGGCATTGACAATCTCGATCAGATGACTCCTTGACCGAACAAGGACAGCAACGCTTCCTTTGGGGTTCCCTTTTTGCGACTCTTTTATTAATGAGACAACCTGCTCAGCCTCTGCAGAATCCTGCCTTCCAATAAAACCATGAGCCGTGACATCGGTTCCGGCAGTTGATTGATCAAAGGCTACTGCTGGAGAAAAACGTACAGCCCCCCGCATCTCATCCTCTACCTCTGGGAACAAGGAGCTGAAATCTGCATTCACCCAACGGACAAGGTTGGCCTTTGAACGAAAATTTGTATTGAGAACAACAGGTTCCATCGGGAGGTCATTAAGACCTTTTTGACAGACACGTAAGTAAAGACCGACTTCAGCCTCCCGAAAGCGGTAAATGGATTGCATGGGATCACCGACAACAAAAAGTGTGCGACCATCCCCTGGCTCCCAGCCTGCGGTTAATCGAGTCAGAAGCTCATATTGAGCGTAAGACGTGTCCTGAAACTCGTCGACCAGAATATGTCGAAGACGACTGTCCAACTGCAGAAGAAGCTCTTCAGGTGCGGTAACAGAACCGAGGGCCTCATGAGCAGAACCGGCAATTTCAACAAAATCAACCTGCCCTTGTGAACGAAAAACATTTTTTAACTCAACGACCGCTAAAGGCAGAAGCTCGATTAAGGACTCCAGAATCTGCCATTGGCCCGCTTCATAACGGGTCGAGGGCAGCTTATCTAAAGCCATTAACAAAGTTGATTCAGGTGTTCCTCTGAGTTGTTCCAACTGTGAAAGAGCACGGGATTTCATCTCTTGAGCAAGGGGTGTCTTGTCGGCAGGGAATCCAATCGTTTTGGTGACGCTCTTTCGTACGTCACCAGCAGAGGTCAGCACTAGCTGTGAAATTGCCTGCCATTGCTTTAACGTAACTCGCTTGTCATCTTCCTGCAGGGCAATTGCAAAAGGATGGTCATTATCGAGGTTGCTTGCGGCAAAACGAAGCAAGGCCATCAACTCCGAACAGGTATCAACACCCAAGGTGACCTGAAGTTGATTTAAGAAGGCTGAGACATAAAGGTCAAGACTAGACTCAAGGAGCTCACGGGGATCTTCGTTGCGATGCGACATGAGATGACGTAGCCATTGATCGCGTCTGCCAAGCATCACAACCAGAAGCTCGCGCAATAAAACAAGTCGATTGTCGAGATGAACGAGAAGACGCTCAACAGCGACTTGACCTTGCCCTCCTCTTTCTAATCTGGAAAGCAAGGATTCAGCCGCTAGTAAATAGAGCTGCGCTGGATCGTCCGTTACTTTGGGCTGATCGCCAAAGCGAGAGAGCCATGGCATTCGGCGTGTGAGAAATGCACACAAGCTGTCTATGGTTGTTAATTGCAATTGCGCCGGGTTCTGCAGTAAGTTCCACTTCTTGTTGCGGTCTTGCTCCAAAACGGCACGAGCCCTGCTCCAGGTTTCTACAGCATGGGGCTCAGAAGGCGGTTGATCGTCGCAGGCTCTTTCCAATGCCTGCAATAAACGAAAACTCATCTCTCCTGCTGCTTTGCGCGTAAAGGTAATTGAGAGGACTTCCCCAGGGTGTTCTGCGACAGCCAGTAATGCAAGTATGCGTTGCACAAGAAGCTCCGTCTTGCCAGAGCCTGCAGGAGCCTGCACAATGCAGGATCGAGAAATATCAATCGCCTTTTGACGCTCTTGCCAGTCGTCAGGCTGTCTCTGGTGAGTTTCAGTCATTGTCAGCCTCCCTTTCAAGGATCCGACACAACCCCGTTAAATCGCAGTATTTACAGGAAAGATCCGGGTCAACTGGGTCGACCGTTGCAATGCCGTTCGCGAACGCATCTCCCAAGTCAGGTAAAATTGTCTGCCAATGATCAAGAACATCGTCAAACGAACTCCACCCCTTCTCTTCGAGACGGGCGCTAAGGGTTCGAGACTTTGCCCCGGGCCAACCTTCGACATCACGTGACAACCCCCTGAATCCACCCTCTTTCTCTTTACTGCGAACCATCGCAAACATAACGGCGCCGATTTTATCCTTTGGCAGATCAAGACAATATGCGGGCAATTGAGGCTCAGTGACTCGTTCGTCAAGCCATTGCAAAGGATCAGGTCGACCCGTTTTATAATCGATAATCGCTGAAGTCCCATCCTCCAATTCATCAACACGATCAATCCTGGTTCGAATCATGAGGTTGCCTACTTTTACTTGATGACTCTTTTCAGAAGAGACAACCCGGAAAGGACTTCGTCGACTTTCAACGTCAAGCCAGGTTCTTGCCAGAGAAATCAAGCGGCGCCGTTCAATTCTTCTTTGACGTACAGGAAGATCGTAACGATGCTCTTTTTCAAGTCGGTTTAGGGCGCCGTCGACAGATTGTTCAAGATAATCAGCAAAGGTCTTTTCATCCAGGGAAAGAAGTGTCTTTTGATCGTTGGCTTTCTCCCAGAACAATTCAAGAACCGTATGAACAAGGGTTCCGCGTGACATGTTATCGATCCCAATATCAGGCTCATCCAGTTGCACCGCGCGAAGTCGGTGGTGAGCAAACGCACGAAACGGGCATAGAGCCTGGTCTTTAATGATCCCTGTTCCGCCTGTAAAGGGCTTGCGGCTGGAAATCGAAGGGCCCTGAACGTCTGTTAACGTTTCAAGCTCCGGACGGTTGCTCCATATGGTTGCCGCCGGCGCGCTTGTCTCAGCAAGCTCAAGGGTGGCTTCCGATATGTCATGGATGAAAAAGCTGGGTCTCTGTTCTGCGCCCTTGTCACGTAAAGGGCAACTGAGCACAACCTCTGGAGCCGCAGAGAATAAGCGCGAGACAACTTGCTCGGCAAACAAGAGCTCTCTTTCAGAATCTGAGCGTTTCATTTGATAGCGACGTTGAACCGGAAGCGGAATGAATGGATTTGGGCTCGGAGGCATTGGTAACGATGAATCGTGCAACCCAAGCACCCAGAGATGGTCGAACTTTAAGCCACTTGACTCCAAAACACCAAGAACCTGCACCGGTGCTGCACTCCCCTCCGGTTGAAACTCAAGAGAGTTGGATATGCGTTGCAGCATTTTAACGGCATCGGCCCGACTCAGAGGAGAGGAAAGACTGTCCAGACTTGCCAGTTCGCCAAGCGCAGACCGAAAATGTTGCACAGCCTGATACTCACGGCTGGAGAGTCCACGATCGCCCGGCCAACCAAGCTTATGAAGAAAGTTTGCAAAAGACTCAGACCACACTCCTGGCATCTGTTTCTTCGATTTCTGCAATTCTTCTGAAAGTGCATCAATGATCTTTATAAAGCCGGGAAGCGGTGTTGAGAATTTATCTGTCAAACCATTAATGGTTCTAGATAATCGCCCCATGGGCCAGTCAAAACGCCTCAAACGACGCATTTCGCGATCAATTCGAGCCCGACTATCTCCCTCTTCAGTCGCATTGCCAATATACGGTGTGCGCAAAAGCCAGCTGAGTTCTTCATGCTCAATTTGCAAACCGAGGCGCAGCAAGCTTAATGCCGCATGGACCACACCTTCCCTCTCAAGGCTATGCCCTAGTGAGAGGTTGAAGACTTGGGTTGTCTCAATACCTTCGAGGACTGATTCAGGGTCAAACTCGGCAATAAAGGTTTGTTCGACCAAAGATTGATATGCTTCAAGCTGAGGAGCAACAACGGCAATTCTTGCAGAGGGATCCTTTGTCAGTAAAGCTCTGATCCATAGAGCGCACTGTTTAACTTCATCAGCGGAATCACTTGCGGTCACTTTCTGACGATTCACATCGACACAAGGTTCAGGATGCCAATAGTTCACCAAAGCCCCTGAGTTTTCCATCGACGAAAAGAGGTGCTTTAGATCGGGAGTAATATCATCAAAACCTGCGAGTAAAATGTGTTTCGGTGGAGAAAAGAGACCGTCTTTAATTGAATTGGCTAGCAGCCAAGGCAGTTCGACAGGATCGGCCCAGCCTTGTTCGCTAGACTGTTTCTGCCACAACTTACGCCATCGTAAAAAGGCTCTATGATCCTCTGCAGACTCACTACTCGTAAAAGTCGCCGAATACCGTGAGAGCAGTTGATGCGCTTGCATAGCCTTCTTCGCCGTTTGCGGAATCTGTAGAAGCTGATTTCCCGTTCTTTCAACATCTGCAGATACGACCTTCTCCCAAAGGTACTGCAGTTGAGTTTTACTCAGGAATAAGGGCAAGCCAGATAATTGAGTTTGACAGCGAGACAACCATGCAGACAGGCTTAAGATATCAGGACGCAACCAGGCTTTTAAACCAAGGCGTTGCTGAGAAAGGTCATATTGTTTTAAAAGATCACGTGCCAGACGGTCGTTGACCGTCAGAACCAGATGACCTTCCAAAGCGGCATTATATAATATTTTATCCATGAGTTTTATCCGTGTCTCTTTCTGGAGAAAAGAATAGCTTCACACAAAGACAGAATATGACACTACAAAGAAGAGCACCAACGGCATCAGCAAAGAGATCCCACCACTCCGCAACGCGTCCGGTTTGACTAAAAAATTGCAGAATCTCGAGCAAGCCACCGTAAGCAACAGAAGAAAAAGAGGCCTGCCACCATAGATGTTTTATTGAGTTTGACAGGAAGAACAGAGTCTGAGCGATCAGCACAGACAGGAGCCCGTAAGCGCCAGCGTGCAAAAGCTTGTCCCAGCCAAACACACCAGGAAGTTGGGGCGGTGAAGATGTAAGCGATAACCAGAGGATGATCACAGCCCAGAGGGCTGGGAGTGCTAGACGAAGAACAGCAATAGGCTTATTGATAAGAGGCATAGTGCAGGCAGACTACCCTATCCCTCTCGATAAAAAAAGCCTGTCGACTGATTTTTCTCTAAATCAGTCACAACCTGCAGTGTGGCTCTTGCCGAGGCATGGCAAAAGCAATACAATTCAAATGGATATAGGTCCTATCTATTTAATAACATGGTGGAAATGGTATTTGCGTTTTGTGCCATCCGCAAGCATGGTTCCCAATCTAAAATGGTACTCGCCAGTCATATTCAGAGTCAGATCCACGCCAAAGTGACCATCCATTCCCATCAACTCTACCGCTTCTGCGACCTTGGCATCAGGGTTGGTTACTTTCAGTGCCACAGAACCTGTTTCAATCTGTTCTCCAGTGGCCTCATCAATAAAAGCGATCATAAAGTGATGAGTTGCATCGCCACCCACACTTGCCATGACAGCAGACACATCTTTAAGATGAGCCATTCCTTTTACACCCTTACTGACCATGCTGCCTACAATCATCATCGAACCATCACCCGCGGTACTGCTTGCTTCGCCGTGATCTCCATGATGTTTCACTTCTGCAGTGTCACCATGTCCATGTGACCCACTATCCTGGTGACTTGCTGCCAGGGAAACAAATGGCATCGCCATGAAAGCGACCAAAAAGACGGCTATAATTTTTATGTTTTTCATCAGAGGCTCCAATCTATTGATAGGAAAATCGCTTAGTAAAAAGGGGCCGCAAAGCGACCCCTTCAAGATTTACATATTGTGGAACATGACTGAGAATTGACGCTTCTTACCATCCTCAAGCTTTGTGCCAATTTCAAAAGTCGACATACCCTCACCAACCGAGATATCACTACCGAAGCCACCACCCATAAGCATCAGCATGGCAGGCTTGGCGTCGTCGCCCTTGATCTTCAAAGCGACCTTGCCTGAAGCAACAGCATCACCGGTTTTTTCGTCAGCAAAGAAAACCATCACGTGGTGAGTTGCGCTCATACCCATTTTCGTCATAGTCGCAATCGTCGCTTCGTCGTAAGCCTTCACTTTAACTGTAGCAACGACACCTTTCTTTGTGTCTTTTCCAATTTCTGTGAAATCGCCTTTTTGGGCAGCCATGTCATGCCCTTTATGCATGTCATGATCCATCTTGTCGGTGTGCTCCATCTTCATGTCATGTGCTTTACCTTCGGCATGCTCCATCTTCATATCAGCATGATCCATTTTCATGTCATGGCCTTTATGCTCACCTTGATCACCATGATCCATGTCACCGTGTTGCATCATTTCGTCGGCCATTTCCTTGCCTTTGGTACCGTGATCCATGGCGAAGGCGGCCATTGGCATACTCATAGCGAATATCATTACCATCAGTGTAAAAGTTAAACGTTTCATAATTTGAATCTCCTTTTTTGGTTTGTTCAGCAAGACGCTGATTTTAAAAAAAATAAGTTTGTTAAAGATCCTGTAAAAACTATTCTTTCGGATCTTGTTCGGCGGTTGGAACATATGACTTATCAAGGGTCAAACCGCGCCACATGAAATAGATAACGGGGAAAACCAGTAATTCCATCAGTCCAGAGGTGACAACTCCACCAACCATCGGTGCAGCTATTCGTTTCATAACGTCTGCTCCTGCGCCATGCGACCACATGATGGGAATCAAGCCGGCAATAATGACGCAAATCGTCATAACTTTTGGTCTGATTCTCTTCACAGCGCCGTAATGGATCGCCTGCTTCAGGTCACCAAGGTTGAGCATACGGCCATTCTTTTTCCAAAGTTCAAAAGCCAGGTCAAGATAAAGCAGCATAACTACGCCTGTCTCAGCTGAGATCCCTGCCAGGGCAATAATACCGATCCATACAGCGACAGACATGTTGTAGCCAAGCAGGTAGATATACCAGAAGCAACCGACCAGAGAGAGCGGCAAGGCAACAAAGATAATGCCGGTTTTAACCAGACTCTTGGTGTTCATGAAAATGATGACAAAGATGATTAACAGAGTCAGAGGGATGACGACGATCAGCGTCGCCCTCGCCTTCTGCATGTATTCATACTGACCACTCCAGATGATGTTGTAACCAGCAGGAAGGTCTATCTGCTCGTCGATTACCTTTTTGGCATTTTCGACATAACTACCAACATCCGTGCCACGGAGATCAACGTAAACCCATGCTGTCCGACGTGCATTCTCCGTCTTGATCCCAGGTGGGCCTTTTTTGATTTTGATCTCTGCAATTTGAGATAAAGGAATATGCTTTCCATTAGGCAGAGGAACAAGCACGCGTCCGAGTGACTGCAGATCGTTACGATAGTCTCGCTGATAGCGAATATTCACCGAGTATCGTTCGAGCCCTTCAACCGTTTCAGTCACAGTCATGCCACCGACAGCAGCCTTGATAATGTCCTGAACAGAACCAACCGTCAGTCCATAACGTGCGGCAGCCAGGCGATCAATTTCGTAATCCAGGTAGTTGCCACCGACAACACGCTCGGAAAAGGCACTTAACGTTCCGGGGATGTCGCGAACAATAGCCTCTATTTGCTCGCCAAGATCAGAAAGTATCTCCAGATCATCACCCATAATCTTGATGCCAACGGGTGTTTTGATCCCTGTTGAGAGCATGTCAATCCGCGTTTTTATTGGCATGGTCCAGGCGTTTGTTAAGCCGGGAAACTGGATCGCCTCATTTAACTCGGTTTTTAACTGTTCGACATCAATGGGGCCTTTTTCGGGCCATACCACGCGCAAAGGAGCTTTCACCCAATCCCACGTATCAGACCAATCGGTATAGAATCGATCGTGATGAACAATACGCCACTCTTCTTCTGGTTTGAGTGTGATCGTCGTTTCCAGCATGGAGAGCGGTGCCGGATCCGTTGCTGTTTCCGCGCGGCCAACTTTTCCGAAAACGCGTTCAACTTCAGGAAACGAGCTGATGATTCGGTCGGTTTGCTGCAACAACTCTTTCGCCTTTGTAATTGAGATACCAGGCAAGGTTGTCGGCATATAAAGAAGGTCTCCCTCATAGAGAGGGGGCATGAATTCAGAGCCCATCTTCTTGTAAGGAATATAACTGGACGCCGTTAAAATTAAGGCAACGACCAAAACCTGCCAACGCCATTTCAGAACAAAGTCAACAACCGGGTGATAAATACGAATCAAAAAACGATTCAATGGGTTTTTCGACTCATCTGGAATCTTGCCGCGAATGAACCAGCCCATCAGAACCGGTACAACGGTGATGGAGAGCAGTGCAGCCGCACCCATGGCGTAGGTTTTCGTATAGGCCAGAGGCTTGAACATGCGGCCTGACTGTTCGCCCAAAGTAAAGACAGGGAAAAAGGACACCGTAATAACAAGAAGTGAGTAGAACAGCGCCGGCCCAACCTCTTTAGAGGCGTTGGCGACAATTTGCCAATGCGGTAACTTGCCACGGTCTCGTTCCAGATGTTTATGCGTGTTTTCAATCATGATGATGGCCGCATCGATCATCGCACCAATAGCGATCGCGATGCCCCCCAGGCTCATGATGTTGGCATTAATACCCTGGAAATGCATGATGATGAAAGCAACCAGAATAGCCACAGGCAAGGTGAAGATAGCAACCAAGGCACTGGAGAAATGGAAGAGAAAAAGTGCCGTAATAATCGCAACAACGATACTTTCTTCAATCAATTTTTCTGTGAGTGTGTCAACGGCTCTTTCGATCAGACCACTACGATCATAGACAGGTTTAATCGTTACGCCTTCCGGCAAACCGGCCTTCAACTGCTCGAGCTTGGCCTTAACGTTGTCGATCGTTTTAAGCGCATTCTCGCCGTAGCGCATAACGACAATGCCACCAACCGCTTCGCCTTTACCATCGAGCTCTGCAGCACCACGACGGAGCTCAGGACCTATGGTGACCCTTGCGAGATCCCGAACAAGGATCGGAGTCCCCTGTTTATCCGTACCGATGACAACATTTTCAATGTCAGCTTTTGACTGGATATAGCCAAGGCCACGAACCATAAATTCCGTCTCAGCCATTTCGACCAATCGGCCACCAACATCGTTATTTGAACTTTGTATCGCCTTTTTTATCTGCGGAATCGTGATGTGATATGCAAGCAAACGATCGGGATCAAGTTCAACCTGGTACTGTTTGACATAACCGCCAATTGAAGCAACTTCCGAGACCCCCTCTACGGCAGTCAGCTCATAACGTAAAAACCAATCCTGAATAGAACGAAGCTCTTGAAGATCGTGCTGATCACTCTCTAAAACATACTCGTAAATCCAACCGACACCCGTTGCATCGGGCCCCAGGCTTGGCGTTATTCCTTGCGGAAGTTTACCCGCAGCATAATTCAGATATTCAAGTACACGCGAGCGTGCCCAGTAGATATCTGTACCGTCCTCAAAGATGATGTAAACGAAAGAAAGCCCGAAAAAGGAGTAACCACGAACAACCTTGGCGCCCGGCACAGCAAGCATTTGTGTGGTTAACGGATAGGTCACCTGGTCTTCAACGACCTGAGGCGCCTGGCCTTTATATTCAGTGAAGACGATAACCTGAACGTCAGACAAGTCGGGGATAGCATCAATCGGGGTTTTTGCCAAAACATAGACACCACCGACGATAATGAGAAAGGTAACAAGAACAACGATAAATTTGTTCTTTATAGACCAGTCAATAATATGCTCAAGCATGATAGATACCGTTAACTGTTAAATGTAAGTTTCTGAACACCGGATTATTCTTCATCGTCAGAAAACAAGCTTTCAAGTGACTCTTCGTCTTCTTTATCTGTGAACAAGTCGTCCAGTACAGCATCCTCTTTTACCGAGGCATGGTTCGCATGATCGTGCTCCGCACTCGCTGGTGGTTCTGGGTTGAGCATCTTCTGAATCGCTTCGCGCAACTTGCTTTCTGAATCGAGCATAAATTGCGCGCTCACAACAACGTGCTCCCCTTCCAGAAGGCCCTGCACGATCTCGATGTCACCGGTTTCACTTTGCAGTCCGGTTTTAACCAATCGAGGCTCAAACTTACCTTCACCCAGAGAGACAAAGACGGTAGTCCGTTCGCCAGAATGCAAGACCGCTTCAACGGGCACTGTCAAGGCGTCGACAACTGGGTCAGTCTGAAGGCGAACGTTGACATACATATCAGGCTTGAGGGCAAAGTCCGGATTGTCGATATCGAAACGAGCCTTAATCGTACGCGTTTGTGGTTCCACAAATGGATAGATGTAGCTTATTTCACTCTCTATCGGATCGCGTCCCACATATGGCAGATGAATTTTCGCTTTTTGTCCCACTTTTACCCAAGCCATCTCATACTCGTAAATATCTGCATAAACCCATACTTTTGAGATATCTGAGAGCATCAACAGCTCCATACCACTTTTGATAAACTGCCCTTCACGAACCATTTTCATAGAAACGATGCCGTCATAAGGGGCATAGAGAGTGAGTGTTTTGGCAACTTCACCACTCTTTTCCAGACGGTTGATTTGACGGTCGCTGATGTCCCAAAGCTTCAACCGCCTGCGAGACGACTCTAGTAAGCGTTTCGCCCCATCAGCAATAGAAGGGAAAGGTGATTCAGCAAGAGTTTTGCTGTTGTTGCGTGCTAACAGAAACTCCTCTTGAGCGCTGACCAGAGTTGGGCTGTAAATTTCCAGCAAAGCCGAACCCTTTTTGACAAACTGACCTGTTTCGTTGATGTAGAGACGTTCAACCCAACCATCTATTTTGCTATTTACAGAGAACTGTCTGGGCTCTTCATAATCAACCAAACCTACGGTTCGAACAGTACGGCTTAAATCTTTACGTGAGACAGGAGTCGTCCGGACCCCCATGTTCTGAGAGGTCACCGGATCTATGGAGATGATGGAGCCTGTAGCGGATTGATCTTCATACACAGGAACCAAATCCATGCCCATAGGTGATTTCCCTGGCTCATCACGAATATACGTTGCGTCCATTGGAGCGACCCAGTATTTAACGACACGTTCACCTTCAGGCACTGAAGAGGCCTCGTCCCCTGCCGATTTCAGTGGCGTCAAATCCATATTACAAATGGGGCAGAGCCCAGGCTCATCCGTAATAATCATCGGGTGCATACCGCACGTGTATTGCTGAGCCGCTTCAGCTTCTGTCGGCGTCACCAACTGGGCGACCGTATCAAGCTTGTGGTTATGACCGCCTGTCATGGTCATACTCAAAGTCAATCCCGCAACAATAGCGACCAGCGCGATGATTATGATGGAACGTTTTTTTGTGCTCATGTTGTCCTCAAGTCAAAGTTGTAAGTTTTACTCAACGAACTCGTTTGCAGGTTGCTTCGTAAGTGTCAAAGGAGCGCCAATCAGCGGCAAAGTCGATTCTGCTTCAAGCTGAGCCAGGCTGCGCATGTATTCAGAGCTAACGCGGTAATATTCCAGTTCCGCTTGATAGGTTGTCATCAAGGCATCAAGCAAGCTAATAAACGCTATCTTCCCAACCTGATAGGCGCCTATGGCCGCCTGGAAACTCTGGCTGGTTTGAGGAATGATCCCTTCCTTGTAAAGCTCAGCCTGCTGACGTGTCTCTTGCATACGCGCATAGGCCTTTTGAATTGAGGAGGAGAGGCCACTATGAAAAGACTCCTCTTGACGCTCAGCCATACGAAGACCAGCATTGGCCTCGGCTTTTTCTGCGCGCCTTTTGTCACGGTAAACAGGCAGATTAAAGCTGACACCGGCACTCACAAAATCGGTTCCACCATCAGCCAGGTTGTCATCACGAAAGCGCCAGCTGGTCCAAAGGGTTACGTCCGGATAATCACTTAATCTTGCCAGTTCCTGTTGATGGCGATAACGGCCGTTAAGAGCACGATAAGCTGCAGACATCGGTCTGTTCTTTTTACCTGCACGCTGAAATTCTTCGATATTCACGTCAACCGGAACCAGAGCCAGCTCAGCGGGAAGATCAAAATCAGCGTCTACAGGTCTGTTTAGAAGACTATTAAGGTCAGAGACAACCATGGTGCGCTGTTGCTGCAAAGAAAGCAGTTTTTCCATAATACGAGATCTCTGCACCTGCGCTTTGAGCACATCCTGCTGCAACCCATCACCTGTTTCATAGCGAACCTCTGTAAGGCGAATAATGTCATCCACCAACAACAGGTTCCTCTCAGTAACGGCAAGAGCACGCTCTTTGAAATAGAGTCGATACCATGTGTCTTTAACTTTACGGGCTATCTGATAATGATTATCGAGGTAAACAGACTCAAACCAGCGTGCCTGCTCATTGGCGGCAGAAGCACGATTATCTAATTTACCTGGAAAGGGAAACGCCTGCGCCAACTTGACTTCATTACCGGTCATTGGCGTTGCGTCGCTTTTAAGGGTGTCGTTTGGATAACTTGAGAAAGCGAAAGAGAGAACAGGGTCTTTCAGGCTACCAACCTGCGAGCCCTTATAGGAAGACTGTTCCCAACGAGCCTTGGCTGCAGCTAAATCCGGGTTTTTCGCTAAAGCTTCAAGAACCAACTGGTCAAGATTAGCTGCAAAGGAAGAGGTAGACATCAAAAGGAGACCGAAGGAAAAGACTCCGGCCACCAAATATTTTTTCATAAACAAGATTCTAGGTATCATAAATCATCCTTGGACACTTAATTGTTATAGATAACTTTTCACATAACGTGCCACATACCTATACTACTGATATATTTGATCTTTTTTATATTCAAGCAAAGGCAGTCTGACGAATAGTGGAATATTCATCAGTTGAGTGGGGATTATTCGACGGTCATTCTAGTGGAATGAGGTGTGGCGGATTGAATGATTTAGATAAATTCAGGGTAAAAAAGGCAAGTTAAGAGTGCCCTGCAAAAGGTTATTTTACAGGGGTCACTGAAACATCGAACGTGTCGTTGCCAATCTTAAAGACAACGGTGGAAGGGTGTATCTCAAAGACAACGGCAGAATCAACCTGGGTGCCAACCATAACGGGCAGGTCATTCACCACGGCCATGCTATTGGCGCTCTGTTCTTGATAAAAAATCTCACTGACAGTCAAAGCAACACCTGCAGGCAGAGCGGGTGGAGCATCAATGGCAGGAGTGACTTTTTCCTCAACGACAACAGGAGCTGAAAGGGTTGTCACCTTTTGAGCTTCCTTTGCAACAGCTTCAGTGGCGAGCATTTCAACCTTAGGTTCAGGTGCAACGATCTTAGGTTCAGGTGCAACGATCTTAGGTTCAGGT
>CBDUFN010000018.1:0-21587 GCA_965366475.1 uncultured bacterium
GCAGGTTACCGTGCCGTAATTGAGTCTTGGTTTGACAGAGATGGAATTCGTAAAAGCCTTTAAGCGGGGCAAGAAACCACGGTGTCAGCATAGCTAAGGTTTTGGTGAGGGGATGATGATGTTTCAATAATAAAGTTCCACAAAGAAGAATGTGTGTCTTGGTCCAGGTTTTCGTAATGTATACCTATCTTTATATATTGAGAGCGTACATCCTTTCTCGATTTTCTGGCCCAGACAATTTTAGCTGGGAGGAATAAAGGTTCCTCTGCTTTAGGTAAAAGGAGGGAAAGTTTAACATCAGACTCAGCATGAGGCAGTTTGTCTCGTTCAACCAATTCAATGGCCGCACCCTGTGCGCATATATTTATGACTTTACCCAACCTCTTATCGTTATCATTCTCCAGCTGAACATATAAATCATAAGGCATGTCCAGCCTGAAATTGTCTCGTGCGCCTAGCATCAAGTCCTTGAGGATCTTATGGAAGTTCTTGTCACCTTTTTGCGGCTTTGTTGTTGCTTCTTCTCCCTTGGCAACGGCCTCTAAGTCCTTTTCAGTCTCTTCTAAAAGTTTCTTGTAGTGTGAAATTCGGTTTACCAGGACTTTCCGAGGTATCGTGAAGCCATTGGTTGAAACAAAAACGTCCTTAACTTTGACTTCTTCTTTACATTGCCAACATTCAATACATTCTATCTCCGCAAGAAAGGGAGATTTAATGTCCACGTTGCATTTTGGGCAATTCATCAACAACATGGCTTTCCTCCCAAACGCTTCAATCCGTCGGATATCAAAAACAATAAGCAAAAGTTTGATTGTAATATTCTAACGTATCAGCTCTATCTGTCTAGGAGGTGACTTGTTTATACTTTTACCTTGTTTAGATAGGTTCCGTTTGCTTGAAATAGGGTGTGTCGATAACCCCTGACATACAAAAATGGCCACCGAGGAGAGTCTCCTGATAGCCATAATTATCTAAGTTTTAAAGAGCGTTCTCTTTAAAGGGGGGCAAGATCAACTGCTCCCGCGGTAGTATCAACCGCTCCTTCAACAACACCGCCAATCACAGGCACAAAGCCAACCACTTCGCCAGCAACACGCATTGGTATCGTCACAACCTTGGTCACTAAACAGCCTGTCTGTAAGAGCATTAACATCACTGCAAAGATTAAGATAAAGATTCTCATGAACCGACCTTATGTTATGTGGATAATGCGGCCCAAATTACGAGCCCACGATATGAACCAAGGATAACTCGATGAGAGTGCTAGATAAAGAGTTTTTAGCGTCTTAAAGCATAAAGTCGTATTCACAATAGTATGCTGCCGGGACGTTCATATCCTCTGTCTGCAAGAGGTCATTTTTCTCACTCAAGGCGTAGTTTATAAGAAAGCCCCACAGCTATGGGGGGATAGACTGTGGGGCCATGTTAAGGGTTTTTCTTAGGGTTAAGAAATCACCAAGTGTTTGTCTTGGGTATATATTACCGTTTTGGTTATGTATGTCAAGCGGTAAAATACGTAAAACAATGGCCACCCAAAATTTATTTAGGTGGCCACCCTTTGTTGCTTTAAATAGTTCACTCAAAGTGAATATATTTCTCTTCTTCGAGAGCGGGACTGTTTAAAAAATTACAAAAACTGAAAGGACAAGCTCTTCGCTGCGGGTACTGACAAATGAATTTTTAACTGAGACGCCAGTCCTGCTTTACTTCTGCCAACTTTGTTTGCAGAGGAGGGGCCGGAATTCCCTTGGCTGCAATCACCGGGTCTTGTTGCTCCTCCACAAGATCACCAGCTAAAAGGTCCATGATATACGTTTTGAGGGCGTCTGCGTGCTGAGTTGAAAAATCATTGAATCTAACTGCCATGCCCGGGTCCACCTTGTTAATGTCTTTACTAATCTTCTTTTGATAGATAATGGTCCCTTGAGCCGTAAAGAACTGCCCTTCTTGTATCTTGAGATGTATTTGTAGCTTTGCACCGACGGGCAGTGGGTTCTGGGTCCGGAGATAGAGGCCCTGTTCCGAGAGGGTTACAGCATAGTATTCCTTTTGCTGATCCTCATACTCGACCATAACTTTACGGCCATAGGGGACCCGCATGTTTTCTCTCTTCGAATTATTAGAATAAGTGATGCACTCTCTCAACAGCAAGTGTAAGTCACTTATATTGATAGGTTTAACCAGGAAGCCAACACCACCCAACGCCATGCATTCGTCAGCAGCCTGTTGCTCAAAATGGGCAGAAACCATGATGACTGGGATGTCGGCAAAGCGTGGGTCGTTTTTCATCACTCTTAGAGTGGTGGGACCATCTACGATTGGCATTTTACGGTCAGTGATAACTAAATCGGGACGGATTGTCTCCAGAATGCGCAACACCTCTTCGCCATTTCGAGCCGGGATAACAGTAAAGCCCATGCGACGCATCAGAATAGAGAGATACATGACTAGGGTTTCGTGGTCATCAGCGATTATTACGGTTTTATCATTGTTGGTCATCTTGCCGCCTCCTCAATTGCTAATTTGTTCCAGAGGACTAGAATTCTCCTCGAGAGCAATAAAAGACCGCCGGCCAGCATTATGCTGAAACGGCGGTAAAAAAATATTATCCAGAAAGCCTGTCGATCATTTCTATCCCCCTTGGAACAAATAAAATAAGGCGGAACTAATTTAGCGCAATATCAAAGTCAGGTCAAAGTACTCAGTCATTTAAAATCTTTTTTGAACAGAAGCAAAGCTTACAGTGCGCTTCATATTAAGCCTGAACTTGATGCCGCTACAAAGTGTCACAGATGAAAGTATTCATCACCTGTATTCGATTTTCTTTGTGACCAACTAAAAGGTCAAAGGGTGTGGCTTTATCCTTGGGGCACAGCACTAATCTGTTCAGACCATTTCTGCCATAGCACTGCGTACGGAATGTTACGAAAATCGAGGCTTAACCGTTCGTGTGCTATTCCAGGGGTAAAACCCTGTTCAAGGACCGCTGCTTCGATGGCGGGCATATGCATTGCGCCCCATGGAATAATGATGGTGTCGTAGCGTTTCAACGTTTTCACCATACCGGCGATGACCACCTCATTACGTTTGTCGATGATATCCACCATAACTGCGGCAATGCTTTCCTCGGACATATTGTCATTGATCCATAGATTGTACTCGGCAAGTCCTTCAGCAATGGGTTTGTCACCGAAGAGGGTTCGGCCGAGTGCGTTGAGGAATGCAATGGTTTTAGGTTCGAAACGATTGAGGTCGATATCTGCTCGAGTAATGTCGGGCTTTCCAGATGTGTTGAAGATTTGTTCAGAGCTGTCAAGGTTTTCAAGGTCAACAAGGTTGCCGTCGAGGCGCATTTTGTCTTGAGAGGTCAAGCCAATGATGCCGGCAATCTTGCCATAGTTGAATTGGTTCTCCAGGAGATGATCCTCATCGCTCACACCCTCGGCAAGAATAATCGTTTTTTCAGTTGGTATCGATTTGGCCAGGTCTTTGTAGTAGTCCTCCTGGCCGATGTGCATCATTCCTGCCAGACGAACTTCCTTGTCATCAAGATGATAGCTGCGCTCAGTCATGTGAATACCGACCGGGCTGAGGCGCAGGAAGCCGGCGGTTTGATCTTCAAGGTAGTAGCTTGTTACGGCCAGACCAGAATAAATCAACAGGAAAGGGGTGAGAAGCAAGTTGATGGCCGTAAAGCCAAGGGTGTTGCCCAGGCTGAAACTCGGTGTCTGAAAGTGCTTTTTGGGTAAAAGGGGGCGTCCGCCTAGGCCACGCAACAAGATGATGACGATTATGCTAAGGACAACTTGCAGGATCGCAGCAGTCAGTCCGAAAGAGTTTCGTTCAACTAGGCTGGAGAGTGGCCACATGGCCAGAGCAGCCCAAGTAGAAAATAGGGTTAGTGGTAGAAAAATACGTTTCGGCAGACGACGATCGATACCAAGCAAGACATAAATAATGATTGAGAGTGCGATGACCAGATATGCGATGAAAAAGCGTCCCTCGGTCAGTAAGGACAGTGCTGTTGATGATATTTTCAGCAATTCATCGGTTAGCGAGAGAACGGCGTCAATCAGAAAAAGAACAATATAAAGGTTGGCGAAACGGTGCATTGAAAATCCTTGTGGGGTAGCGGTAATAGTTCCTTTCAGTTTAGACCTTTTCCTTTGGCAAATGAACAAAAAGGTTGTTCGTGTTGCTAATGGCGATAAATGTGACTAAGATATTGAAAACAGGGCTTAATAGGCACGCAACCTGAGATTAAACTAGCTCGCTTTATGATATGAGGAGGAAAAGATGGCGAAGGAAACGGTCGCGGTTTACTGGGATTTCGAAAACATCCATGCCAGTCTGTATGATTCTGCAAACGGGAGTGGAAGTTATGGTCGGACACAAAATCGGAGTAAGCAGCAGGAATTGCTGCTTGATGTTCAGGCCCTCTATGATTTTGCAACAACCTACGGCAATGTAGCCATCAATAAGGCCTATTGCAACTGGCAATGGTTCGCAAAATATCGCCATTCGCTTCTTAAGTGTGCTGTTGAATTGATTCAGATTTTCCCTCCCGGAGCTTCTGCAAAGAACGGCGCTGATATCAAGTTGTCTCTGGATGCGATAGAAGATGTTCTGCGTTTCCCGCATATCGATGCAATTATTGTGATCGGTGGTGACAGTGACTTTATCCCTCTGGCGCAAAAGATAAAGGCGGCAGGGAAAGAACTGATTGGTGTCGGTTGCAAGGCGTCAACGAATCAACATTGGGCCAATAGTTGCTCCGATTTCAAGTACTACGAAAGCTTTGTTGATGAGAGTCAGACTGAGGAGAGTGTTGAAGATGATGAATCAGATGTGATCAAGGTCAAGGATCCTGTTGAACTCCTGTCCAAGGCGATTAAGCAAATTGCCAAGAAAACCGGCGACGAGTGGGTTGTGAAAGCAGCGATTCGGCCGGTCGTAAAACGTCTTGATCCAACCTTTGATGAATCAAATTACGAGTGTAAAACCTTTGCCGAGCTACTGAAAAAGTACCCACAGAAATTCAAGATTAAGCAGGGTGAGCACGACCATATGGTAAGTCTGGTCTGATCGTCGTTTTCAAAGGTTCATGTGATTAAAAAAATGACGCAGCTGCTACTGGTTGCACCGGCACTTTTAACTTTAATGACTGTTCTGCCTATCGTCTATGGCCTTTCTTTTGCCGCTGCAAAAGACTGTTCGGCTGGGCTGGCGTAAGTTAGGCTTTTTTCACAACGATTTTGGTGAGTCTGGATAATATTCAGGATCACTTGAAGAGCACCTCCGACCAGATTGGCGAAGATGACATCATTATCAATGCAGAAAAATTCATCGAACGGGTGGAACTAAAGTAATACCGGGAGGCTGACATGACTGTAGAGTTGCTTAAAGGGGTGCTGGCCTGGAGTGCGGTACTGAATATGGGCATACTGCTCTGGTGGTTTCTCTTCATTGCTCTTGCGCATGACTGGGTCTACAAGATGCACAGCAAGTTTTATACGATCCAGAGAGATCAATTTGATGTTATCCACTATGCTGGAATGACCTTCTATAAAATCTTTATCTTCACCTTTTTTATTGTTCCTTATCTTGCCCTTCGAATTATGACGTAATGATGAGAGTACAATATGAACCCTCTCGTGTTTCCCTATGAATCTTCTTTACAAGATCACGACATAATAACAGGACACCTGCATGTTTAAACAACGCAGTAAGAATGGCTATAAAAACGTTCTCGACAAAATCAAGCAAAAGACTCTGGTTTATGGTGACAAAACCTTGATGGCAGAGTTTAAGCTGGAAAAAGGGGCGAACCTTCCCCAACATAGCCATCCTCACGAGCAAACGGGCTATTTGGTCAGCGGGCAGATGGATATAACCATTGATAGTGTCACCCATCAGGTTAAGTCGGGAGATAGTTGGTGTATTCCCGGTGGTGTTGAACATCATGCGAAGGTGATAGAGGACTCCGTTGCTATAGAAGTGTTTTCACCGGTGCGCGAGGATTATCTCCCCTGTTAAAGAGGGTCATAGTCCAAACAGAGGGTTTAGATGGTCTAGGTCCATAAGGCCGGTCGCTTCAAAGTGTGGGCAAAAGCTGAAGGGCCGAATTGGTTTTGCTACTTACTTGGTCTGGTCGATGATCAAACATGAACATCATGGAAGCATATGATCTTTTTTCGCTGTTTTGCCATCGCTTTGCCACATATTTTTATCTTGTTATTGTTAGGTGGTGCCAACGATATGCTCGGAGGCTGGAATCAGACTGACGATGCAATGGGCACAGTGGTGATCCTTTTCTTGCTGAGTCCGGTTGCTGTGCTGGCTTTGTTGGTCACAGAAATTATTAAGTTTTATAAGGCCAGGCAGGGCGCGCGTGGCAGGCACTTTTTCTTTGTCGGAATAGCCGTTGTTCTTTTGGCAGAGGCTCTTGTTTTCGATCTTTACTTCCTTTTCCAACTCAGGATGTAATCGTCGATGACAGCTGAACGGACAAGGGGACAAAAGACTTTTCGACTCATTTTTATCCTCAGCTCTCTGGTTTTTACTGTCTTTGGCAGCAATGTTTTGTCAAATTCTCGACTTGGCTTCCGTCATGGGTTGAAGATGTTCGAAGTGTAGGTGTCGCCTTTGAAGGTATAGTTTTTAAAAAGGTCCAGTCACTGTTTTGGCCTATAGCTCTGGGTGGCGTTTATGGTGGGTTCCTTTGCCCCATGTCGGTGGAAAACCTTATACCAACTACCGGGCCACGATAACTGTTGATTCTGCTAACAATTCTTTGTCACAGTGAGCACTGTGTGGATTTGTATAAATTTAAGGTGTAGATGGAATCTCAATGAACATTCTTTATGAAGACAACCACTTGCTTGTGGTTAACAAACCTGCGGGTCAATTGGTGCAAGGTGATCAGACGGGTCGTACTACGTTACTTGAAGAAGCCAAGGTCTGGTTGAAAGAGAAATACCATAAGCCCGGTAATGTCTTTTTGGGTTTGGTGCACCGCCTTGACCGACCGGCCTCGGGTGTGGTGGTTCTGGCTCGTACAACCAAGGCGGCGTCACGGCTATCTGAAGAGATTCGTAGCCGCCGTCCGCGTAAGACTTACTGGGCACAAGTTTCTGGTGAAGTGCCTCCAGAAGGGTTCTTCGTTGATCAACTTGAACGGGAGGAATTTACCTCACGAGTGGTTGCTGCGCCGGCAGGTAAAGAGGCGCGTTTGGGCTACAGGAGGTTAAAGTGTACTGCAGGTGTTAGTCTGGTTGAGATTTCTCTGGAGACGGGGCGCCATCACCAGATCCGTGTTCAGTTCGGTCATCGCGGCTTTCCGATTTTGGGTGATCGGCGCTACGGGTCCAAGCAGGCCTTTGGTGATGGCGCCATCGCTCTGCATGCTCGAGAAATGGTTGTCCGTCATCCAACAACGCGTGAAGAAATGAGCTTTATCGCTACTCCGAATGATGATTGGTTGCATCAACCCTGATTGGGGAGGTCACCGTGAAGTCACTTAAAGAGCTTTACCGCATTGGTACAGGACCATCCAGCAGTCACACCATGGCACCGCGCAAAGCTGCCGAGCAGTTTCTTGAACGGTGGCCACTGGCAGTTAAGTTTCAGGTCACACTCTTTGGCAGTCTTGCGGCAACGGGTAAGGGTCATCTCACCGATAAGGTGCTGGAGGATGTTTTTTCTCCCCGTGCTTGTAAGATAATCTGGAAAGCTGAAACAGAGCTTCCTGTGCATCCCAACGGCATGCGTTTTGAGGCGTTGGCAGAGGATGAACACCTGCTTGAACAGTGGGATGTTTACAGTGTCGGTGGAGGCGCTCTGCAAGAGGCCGGTCAGGAAAGCCTCAGCAAAGACACTTATGACCTGAAGAGCATGGAAGCGATCCTGGCACGCTCTGCTGAAACAGGTGAGTCCTGCTGGGAATATGTGGTTGCCTGCGAAGGGGAAGAGATCTACCCTTTCCTCGATACAATCTGGGACACCATGTCTGATGCTGTAACGCGCGGTTTGAACCATGTTGGTGTGCTCCCCGGTGGTTTAGGGGTGGCACGTAAAGCTCAATCTTTTCATCGTAAGGCGTCACTTTATGGGCCTGATTTCAAGCGTAACGGATTGCTTTGGGCCTATGCTCTGGCTGTTTCTGAAGAGAATGCTTCTGGTGGTGTGATTGTGACTGCACCAACCTGTGGAGGCAGCGGGGTTCTTCCCGCAGTTCTGCGCTACCTGAGAGAAAGTCTCGATTGCAGTAGGCAGGATATTCTGCGCGCTTTGGCGACAGCTGGTTTGATAGGCAACCTGGTCAAACATAACGCCTCAATTTCGGGAGCAGAGGTGGGGTGTCAGGGTGAGGTTGGAACAGCGTGTTCGATGGCTGCGGCTGCGGCAACTCAATTGCATGGTGGAACGGTTCGTCAGATTGAATATGCCGCGGAAATGGGTCTGGAGCATCACCTTGGGTTAACGTGCGACCCTGTAAATGGCTTGGTGCAGATTCCTTGTATAGAACGTAATGCTCATGCTGCAAGCAGAGCTTTGAGTTGTTGTCACTTTGCCTTGTTGGCGGGCGGTGAGCACAAGATCACTTTTGACGAAATCACCAAGGTGATGATGGCCACCGGGCAAGCCTTGCCGTCGATCTATCGTGAAACGTCCGGTGGTGGCATTGCCCAGGCGTACCGAGAAAGAGGCATGGACTAACCTTTAAGGCTGCTTGTTGGCCACTAAATTAGGAGAGATGATCATGTGCTACATCAAGTTCGTAACGACTCTACTACTGCTCACCGTCTTGAGTTTCCCCGTTACTGGATGTTCGCCCACGGTAGGCCACTATTTTCCCGTATATAAGGTTCGTCAGATTGAAATCGAAAAGACCACTAAGGCAGACATTAGGCAAATGTTTGGTGACCCATGGCGAACAGGACTGGAAAATGGCCAGAAGACATGGACTTATGGAGAATATGGTGTCAATATATCGCGCGATTTGGTGATTCGTTTTGACGATCAAAACGTGGTCAAGTCATACAGCTTTAGCTCCTCTGTCCCTGAAGATGAAAATCTTTAGCTTGTTGAGAAGAATTTATGGACCTTGCATCACTCACCACGTATCTAGTTGCGATTACTCTACTGACGATCACGCCGGGTGTGGATACCATGCTTGTTATTCGCAATACCGCTCGTGGTGGCTGGCGTGATGGTGCTGTGAGCAGTCTCGGAATTTGCTCTGCGCTCTTTTTGCACGCCACAATTTCAGCTGTTGGTATTTCGGTGATCTTGTTGCAAGCAGCATGGGCTTTCAGCGCTCTGAAGTTTGCGGGTGCCGCCTACCTGATTTGGTTGGGACTCAGCAGTTGGCGTAAGGTTATCAAGAAGGAAACGTTTGCGATTGCAAACGGCAATGGCTCAGGAAGTGGAGAGTTTTTTGTCAGTCGATCACTACGAGAAGGCTTTCTTTCGAATATCCTTAATCCTAAAACTGCAATTTTCTATATGGCATTTTTGCCACAGTTTATCAACCCGGCACAATCTGCGCTCTTTCAATCACTCTTTCTCGCAGGGTTGCATTTTGTTATTGCGATGGCCTGGCAGTGTTTGCTTGCACTGATGGTTAAACAACTGAAACTTTGGTTACAGAAACCACGAGTCAGTCAGATCTTTGATGGAGTGACCGGAACTGTTATGGTTGGCTTGGGGGTACGTGTTGCCTCTGAAAGTTAGCACCCTTTTTGACTAAAATTAAGAAACAAGAGGTGTCTCGTCGTCCACAACTCTAGACGAGTGTATTCTAAACGCAGTCCTTAACCCCCTCGGCATAATTCATCGCTTTCAGATCAAACGCTTTCTCCCATTCCCTCGGGTCACAGACGTTCCCTTCAACGAGCATGGTCAGTTGATCACTTGTAATTGGAAAATGTTCGCTGCTTTGCATCAACTTGATCATTGGTTTGATCATGAAGAGTGGTTGATGGATTTTGGTGGCTTTCTCTTTGCCCATGGCTTGGGCCGTCAAGTCAAGAATCTCATCGTAGCTGTAACTTTCCCCTCCCCCAAGGAAGTAGGTTTTTCCCGCCGTTTCTGGCCGATCAAGTGCTTTGACGAGGCTTTCTGCAAGCTGCGCTAATGATACAGGTTGCATGCGGTATTGACCGTTGCCGATGACCGGAACAACAGGAATTCTACGAATCAACTCCGTCAGCATATTAATGAATTCGCTGTCTGGGCCAAAAATGATCGAAGGTCTAAAGATGGTCCAGTCGAGGGAGGACTTACGAACCAGTTGTTCCGCTTGCCACTTGGTGCGGTGGTAACCGATTCTGCTACGCTCAGACGTGCCGTTGGAGCTCATGTGAAGGTAGCGCGAAACACCCTGATCTGTTGCTGCCTCCAATATGTTTTTAGTGCTCATGACGTGCATTTTGTCGAACGTAATGCCACGCTTGGGAACTTCTCGAATAATGCCGACCAGATGTATGACTGCGTCGCAACCCTCCATTGCTCCGACGAGGCTTGATGCGTCGGTCACGTCTCCAACGTGAATTTCGATGGCTGTATTTGTGCTCAACTTTTCCTCAGAGTTCTTCCGTACCAAAGCTCGCACGGTATGCCCGCCTGCCACTAATTGCTTTAGAACGCCTGTGCCCACAAATCCTGTTGCGCCAGTCAAAAATACTCTCATAAAGTTATCCTCGTTGTTTGATTGCGTTCAGTATACCAAAGGTTGAGTTTAAGAAAAAAATAATGCAACTCGAAAAATGCTAAAAGTGAGATATATTTTATAAACGAACGTTAATTGTGGGGCTTTAAATAGGTTCTTTCTCAAGAAAGCCGAAAGAAGGAGTAAAGAATTTAAAGCGTATACAGGTTTTACTTGACATAACACTGTTTTATATCTTAACAAAGTGGTTACGTTATTTGTAACAAGAACCTTAATGGTCAATTGCAATATATTGAATTTACTACGTTTGCCGGTCGGATTAAAAACACTGATAAGGAGGTCGCACCATGAAAGCTGACCTGGATGTCAATTCCCTTCCTATTCCCGAGGAACTTCTTCTGCGTGTAGAAGCCCGAGGGATAAACCGTCGCGACTTTATTAAGTTCTGCACGGCGACCACTGCCGCTCTGGCTTTACCTATGAGTTTTGTTCCAACGGTTGCTCAGGCGGTTGAGGATAAACGGCCACCAGTCATTTGGGTAGAATATCAGAGTTGCTCAGGAGATTCGGAAGCCTTCCTGCGCGGAAATCAACCGACAGCTGGGGAGCTTATCCTCGACTTGATTTCTCTCGAGTACTCGGATGTGGTGATGGCGGCTGCCGGTCATCAAGCAGAAGAGGCCAAGCATCAAGCGATGGAGAAATACAAGGGCCAATACATTCTGGTTGTTGAAGGCTCTATTCCGATGGGTGCTGATGGTGCCTACTGCACGATTGGTGGACACAGTGCTGTGGAAGATTGCAAAAAGCTGGTTCAGAATGCAGCCGCAACAATTTGTGTTGGTTCCTGTTCGTCCTTCGGCGGTATTCCAGCAGCTGCGCCAAATCCAACAGACGCCGTTTCAGTCAGTAGCCTTGTTCCCGGTGCGGCTCTTATCAATCTGCCCGGTTGCCCGGTCAATGCCACCAATTTGACCGCGACAATTGTACACTTTATGACGTTTGGTAAGTTGCCTGCCGTTGATCGGCTTGGCCGACCAAAGTTTGCCTATGGCAAGCGCATTCATGATAATTGCGAGCGCCGCGGTCATTTTGATGCAGGACAATATGCTGAATCTTTCGGTGATGAGGCCCACCGTCAGGGACACTGTCTCTACAAGGTGGGTTGCAAGGGTCCGGAAAGTTTCCACAATTGTCCAACCGTTCGCTACAACGAAGGTGTCTCCTGGCCAGTTATGGCCGGGCATGGCTGCATCGGTTGTTCAGAACCTGGTTTCTGGGACACCATGAGTCCTTTCTATCGGCGACTTCCTAAGGTCCCCGGTTTTGGTATTGAAGATACGGCCGACAAAATTGGTATCGGTCTGGCAGCGGCCACCGCAGTGGCCTTTGGCGTTCATGGAGTCGCAAGCTGTTTCCGCAAGGGCGATGCCATGGAAGAAGACAAGGTCGTAAAGGAGGACTAAACGATGGCCAAAAGAATAGCCGTTGATCCGATTACCCGTATAGAGGGCCACCTGCGTATCGAAGCTCAGATCGATGGTGGCAAGATAGTTGATGCCTGGAGCTCTTCCACGGCCTTTCGTGGTATTGAGACGATTCTCAAAGGGCGCGATCCCCGAGATGCCCACCATTTTACCCAGCGTTTCTGCGGTGTCTGCACCACGGTGCACTCAATGGCCAGCATTCGTGCCGTGGAAGATGCCCTGAATATTCAGATTCCCGACAATGCCCGCCTGATCCGTAACTTGATCATGGGCATTCAGAACGTGCAGGATCATGTGATTCACTTCTATCATTTGCATGCTCTTGATTGGGTGGATATTACCAGCGCTCTGGAGGCTGATCCGGTGGCCACTGCCAAATTCGCCCAGTCGATCTCAAACTGGCCGAAATCCAGTGCTACCTACTTTAAAGGTATCAAGGAAAAATTAGCGGCCTTTGCCGGTACTGGTCGCCTTGGTCCTTTCCAGAATGCTTACTGGGGGCATAGCGCCTACAAGTTGCCGCCAGAAGCCAATCTGATGGCTGTAGCTCACTACCTTGAAGCGCTCGAATGGCAAAAGGATGTCATCAAGATTCACGCCATCCTCGGTTCAAAAAATCCGCATCCACAGACCTTTTTGGTCGGCGGTATGTCGATTCCTGTCGATCCGGACAGCCAGAATGCCATTAACGCAGACAAACTTGCTTACATTCGAAAATTGTTGCGTAAAGCGCGTGCTTTTGTCGAACAGGTCTACATCCCAGATCTGCTGGCCGTTGCGCCAGCTTATCTCGATTGGGCTGGCATTGGTGGTGGCGTTGGCAACTACATGTCCTTCGGAGATTTCCCGATGGACAACAGCCCCGGCACCGGCAGCCTCTTCTTCCCCCGTGGTGTCATCATGGGTAAAGATCTGGCAAATGTTATGGAGATGGATGAAAAGCAGATCACCGAGTATGTCACTCATTCCTGGTACAACTACAGCACCGGTGATGATAAAGGCCTGCATCCATACAAGGGTGAAACGAGTCATAATTACACGGGCCCAAAACCTCCTTATGAATTTCTCGATACCGATAATAAGTATTCTTGGGTTAAATCCCCTCGCTATATGGATCAACCGATGGAAGTCGGCCCGTTGGCACGTATCCTGGTCGCATATGCATCTGGAGTGAAGGAAGTTAAAGACACTGTCGATTTTGTTCTCAATACGCTTGGTGCTCCTGCGACAGCACTCTTCTCTACTCTCGGCAGAACGGCTGCTCGTGGGGTTGATGCTTTATTGTTGGCGCAAAAGAATGAGCTCTGGCTTGACCAACTGGCTGATAATATGGGGCGTGGAATTTACGATACCTTCAATAAGGAGAAGTGGGATCCCGCCACTTGGCCGAAAGAGGCACAAGGCTTCGGATATCATGAAGCACCTCGCGGTGCACTTGGCCACTTTATACGCATCGAAAATCAGAAAATTGCCAACTATCAGGCTGTCGTTCCTTCAACATGGAACGCGGGTCCGCGTGATGCCGCAGGTCAGATGGGGCCCTACGAGTCGGCTCTGGTCGGCACTCCGATTGCTGATCCGGAGAAGCCGTTGGAAATCTTGCGAACCATCCACTCGTTCGATCCCTGCTTGGCCTGTGCCGTACACGTTATGGATGGCAAAGGAACAGAGATCGTCAAGGTTCGAGCCCTCTAAAGGAAGGAGGCGCACACCATGCTGAAAATTTATTACGTATGGGAATTGCCGGTTCGCATTTGCCACTGGGTCAACGTGCTCTCCATGATCATGTTGTCGATCACCGGCTTCTATATCGGTAGTCCGTTCATAACGGCCCCGGAGACCTCGATGTACGTCATGGGCTGGATGCGGTTTTTGCACTTCGCTTTCGCCTACCTCTTCACTGTGTCGGTGGCCACGCGCATCATGTGGATGTTCCTCGGCAACCATCATGCGTCCTGGAAGGCATTTATCCCCTGGATAACAGCCGAGGGTCGACGAAACTTTATAAAGATGTTTCGTTACTACACCTTCACTGGCAAGAAGATCACCTACGAAGTCGGACACAACCCTGTTGCGGCAACGGCCTATCTCGGTATTTTCGCGCTCTTCATTTTCCAGATTGTCTCAGGCTTTGCTATGTACGGTCAGTTTGAACCAGGCGGCTTCTGGAATGGTCTTCTCGGCGGAATTAATGTGTTGGTGGGCAACCAGTGGCTCCGAATGCTGCACCATGGAGTCATGTGGCTGCTGGCCGGATTCATCATCAATCACGTCTACAGCGGTTGGCTGATGGACGTCAAGATGCGCAACGGCACTATGAGTGGCATCTTCAGCGGTTACCGTTATATCGAACCGGAGGATCTTTAATGTCAATTCTGGTCCTTGGACTGGGTAATACGATCATGACTGATGACGGTTTCGGGGTGAAAGTGGTCAACGCACTTTCATCCCGTTACCATTTTCAGGGCCAGGTGAAGCTGATTGATGGCGGCACCCTGGGCCTTGATCTGCTGCCCGAACTTGAAGAGCTTGATTCTCTTCTGATTATTGACGCCCTCGATATGCGTGCAGAGGCCGGTGGTATCTTCCGCCTCGAAGGCGAAGAGGTTCCACGCGCGTTTGCCAGTAAGCTCTCAGTCCATCAGATGGGGCTACAGGACCTGCTCGCTGTCGCCGAATTCCAGGGCCACGCTCCGCGAAACCTGGTTGTCTGGGGCGTCCAGCCCGAATGCATTGAAATGGGTACCGAGTTGACGGCAACTGTGGAGCAAACCGTTGAGCCCGTGGTAGAAAAAGTACTCGAAGAGCTTCGCGGCTGGGGGATTCAGTACGAAGAGAAGATTCAGGAGTAAGCGTTGCGAGAGCGAACAATAAAACAACGAGTCATATTGTTCTTTATTTTGCTGCTAGTTTTTGCACTCTGCGGCTGTGCTGAAGAGAGCGTTGATTACCCCGCTCGAACCATGCCCGATGGCATCCTCAAGGATGAGATACAGTTGAGACGTGGCGAAGTCCTCTTTATGAATAAATGCACTTCTTGTCATGGCAAGCCCGGAGAGGGGCGCTCCGATCGAGCGGCCTTCTTTGAGCCGCCCGCGCCTGATTTCACCGACGCACATTACCAGCGCATGGATCCTGCCTATCTTTACTGGCGCATCGAAGTCGGAAAATCGATCGAGCCGTTTCGTTCGCAAGGTTCTGTTATGCCCGCCTGGGGGATGCATTTAACTGAACAGCAGCTCTGGCAAATTGTCGCGTATCTGCAAGTCAGGGCTCACTGAATCATTGAATTAATCCAAGTAAAACAGCATAGATAGAACACCTTCTCTTTTTAGCCAAAAAAACTCTTTTTTATTCTCACTAAATTTGATAAAGTGCCGCAGTCGCGGCCTTTTGATTAAGGCCATAACCCTAGCCTCTGCAGTCGGTATTCAGCCAATAATGAACCCGTTGATTTTCAGACAAAGCCGTCTAGAATTTAATTGCAGTGGTCGTGACCGCAGCGACTGAAAAGAACACTAATGTCTGGCTTGCACTGAAATGTTTCAGTGACAAGCCTCTTCTTTTTTAAACGTAAGAATCAGGAATAAATCGGTGAAAGAGTCACTCTTTCACAAACATTAAGGGGAGCCACACCATGTCAAACCTTACCGCCCAGGATCTCGGACTGAAAAGCGTCGGCACAGTTCGTCACAATTTAGGCTATGATGAGTTGTTCGCATTGGAAAGCAGCAATGCAGAAGGTGCAGTTTCTGAGAATGGCACAATGATGATCGATACGGGCAAATTCACAGGTCGCTCACCTAAAGACAAGTACTTTGTCCGGCAGGGTCCCTCGGGAGGTAACCTTGCCTGGGGCAATATCAACAAGCCTGTTTCGATAGAAATTTTCAATGAGCTTTACGATGAAGTGATCGATTACCTCTCAGGAAAAGATCTCTATGTCCTCGATGGTTACTGTGGTGCAAACGAGAAGACCCGCCGTCAGGCCCGTTTTGTCACCGAGTACGCCTGGCAGTCTCACTTCGTAAAAAATATGTTTATCCGTCCTAGCGACAGTGAACTGCAGGAGTTCACACCGAACTTCACGGTTTACAATGCTGCCGGGCTTACCAATAAAAATTGGGAAAAACATGGCCTCAACTCTGAGGTTTTCGTTATTTTCAACATCGAGAAGAATATTGCCATCATTGGTGGTACCTGGTATGGCGGTGAAATGAAGAAGGGTATCTTCACGATGATGAACTACTGGCTGCCAATCGAGAAAATTCTCTCGATGCATTGTTCTGCCAATGTCGGTAAGGACGGCGATGTTGCTCTCTTCTTTGGTCTTTCCGGCACAGGCAAGACGACCCTCTCAACCGATGCAGCCCGTAAGCTGATCGGTGATGATGAGCACGGCTGGGACGAAGATGGTATCTTCAACTTCGAGGGTGGTTGCTACGCCAAGTGCATCAACCTCGCCGAGGAGAGCGAGCCTGAGATTTACAATGCAATCAGGCGCAATGCTTTGCTCGAGAACGTCGTTGCCGATGAAAACGGCAAGATCGATTTTGACAGCGATGCCAAGACTGAAAACACACGTGTCTCCTATCCAATTGAGCACATCGAAAACCACGAGCCTTCCCTGAAGGCCGGTCATCCAAAGAACATCATTTTCCTAACCTGCGACGCTTTTGGTGTTCTTCCCCCGGTTTCCAAGTTATCCAAAGAGCAGGCGATGTACTACTTCCTCTCTGGTTATACTGCAAAAGTTGCCGGTACCGAGCGTGGCGTAACCGAGCCTCAAGCAACCTTCTCCGCCTGCTTTGGCGAAGCATTTTTGCCTCTCCACCCCACAGCCTATGCCAAGTTGCTAGGTGAGAAGATGGATGCTCACAATGTTAACGCCTACCTGGTTAACACTGGCTGGGCCGGTGGTGGTTACGGCGTTGGTAGCCGGATGAGCATCAAGGCGACCCGCGCTTGTATCAATGCCATCCTTGATGGCAGCATTAACAATGTTGAGTATGACGAGACACCCTGGTTCCGTTTCCAGATTCCCAAGACTCTGCCAGGTGTCGAAAGTTCGCTGCTCAACCCGCGCAACTCCTGGGAAGACAAGATGGCGTTCGATAACACGGCAAACAAGTTGGCTGGAATGTTCATTGAGAACTTTAAAAAATACACGTCTGAGAATGACGACTTTGATTACACTCAGGCTGGACCTAAGGTCTGATCCTGCGGTCGAAATAAGAGAAAAGAAAAGGGCACCCATAATGGGTGCCCTTTTTCTGTTTTGGATAAGACCACTATCAAAAAGTGGTAGAAAATTTTAGCTCCGTAGTGTTTTAATGACTGCCGAGAAATCTTCCTCACCACGGCCATCTTTGATAGCTTGCTCATAAACTTTCAGAACCGCGTCATTCCCCAGGAGTTGAAGGTTTTCTTTGTCTGCGACATCTTTGACGATTTGTAACCCTTCGTAGACATACTTGAGTGCGAGGTTCCGAGAGAAATCACCGCGTGAGATGGTACGACCTTTTTTGTGTGCTAAAGGAGAGGCCAGTCCGCCAGAATCAAAGACTTCGAGAACCCTGTCGGCACTGAAACCAAGTTTTTCGCCAAAAACTAAAGCTTCAGATAACCCCTCCATTAAGTGCGCCTGGAACAAAGTGACCACAAACTTCATGCGCGTCGCCGAGCCAACCTCACCCATGTGGATAACATTGAGAGAAATGTAGGAAAATAGCTCACGGCATCGGCTAAGGACAGTGAGGTCACCTCCAGCCAGAATCGTCAGCAGCCCATTGCCCGCATGTTCTTTACTTCCCCAAACAGGTGCTTCAAGGAACATGATCCGTTGCTTGGCAGCTTTCTCTGCAAGTTCAAGAGTTGTTTCGAGGGAATGCGTTCCCATGTCAACAAGGATCGTTCCTGGATCAAGACCTGCAAGAAAGCCGGTTTCAGTCGAAAGCGCTGATTCCAGCTCTTCTCTTTCTGCAAGAATTACGATCACCAAATCTTTACCCTTGGTTGCTTCAATCGCAGTATCTGCACCGTTGGCCCCTAACTTGACTAGTTCACCGACTGTTTCTGCATTGCTGTCAAAAACTGTCAGATCATAGTTTCCCTTCAACAGGTTGATCGCCATATGCCTACCAACCGTACCGAGTCCGACAAAACCGACCTTTTTAATCATGAACTTTCTCCTGATTTATGAAACACTTGAGCGTAAATTTTAAATAGTCTACAACGAGGTTCAATCAGAAAACAACAATCTTAATCGTCTATAAGGAAGATTTTCCAACATGTGGTAACGTCGGTCTCCTGTTGAAGCCTTCTAGAAGTTGACATTGATGGCCTCTCAGTAGATTCTAAAAGTACCCAAAATTTATATACACGAACTATCAGCCAATGATCAAAAAAGGATTCTTTATGCAAATTGAAATATTCACAACCGGTGGAACGATCGATAAAGTTTATTTTGACGCTAAGAGTACCTTTGAAGTAGGTGACCCACAAATATTGGAGGTTTTGCGCGAGGCCAATCTGAACGTTGAATATCAGGTCTCACCACTGATGCGTAAAGATAGTTTGGAGTTAACCGCAGAGGATCGTAAATGTTTGCGGGAAGCTGTTCAAAACTCATCAGCAGCGCAAATCGTCATAACCCACGGTACCGATACGATGACAGATACTGCAAGGGCTCTTGTCGGAATAGAGGGTAAAACAATTGTTCTGACTGGCGCTATGCAGCCGGCGCGGTTTCGTTTCACTGATGCCGTGTTTAATATTGCCAGCGCAATGATGGCAGCACAAACGCTTTCCGAAGGTGTTTATATTGCAATGAATGGAAAGGTTTTTGATCCGAGTAAGACGCGCAAAAATGTAGAAATGAACAGGTTTGAGGAGATTGAGTGATAATTTGAGGGCGAATTCATCTTCTTTTTGAAAACAACAAAGGCGCAAAGAGTTAATCTCTTTGCGCCTTTGTTGTACAGTTAAGTGGCCGAGCTAGAGAATCTGGCTTAAGAACAGTTGGGTTCGCTCATGTTGCGGGTTGTCGAAGAAATCGTGAGGATTATTTTCTTCTACAACCTGACCCTCGTCCATGAACATGACCCGGTCGGCAACACTCTTGGCAAAGCCCATCTCGTGAGTGACCACAAGCATGGTCATACCTTCTTCTGCGAGATCAATCATGACATCAAGGACTTCTTTAATCATTTCTGGGTCAAGCGCTGAAGTTGGTTCATCAAAAAGCATAACTTCCGGCTTCATGCAAAGGCTTCGGGCGATAGCGACACGTTGTTGCTGCCCACCGGAAAGCTGCCCGGGAAATTTCAGTGCCTGTTCTGCAATATGGACCTTCTCAAGGTACATCATCGCCATCTCGTCAGCTTCCTTCTTCGGTGTCTTGCGCACCCAGATCGGTCCCAGGGTCAGATTCTCGAGAATCGTTAGATGTGGGAAGAGGTTGAAATGCTGGAAGACCATGCCGACTTCTGCGCGAACTTTCTCAATGTTCTTGATGTCATTGGTCAGTTCTGTACCATTGACGATGATCTGGCCGCGTTGATGTTCCTCCAGCCGATTGATACAACGAATCAGAGTTGATTTTCCGGAACCGGAAGGTCCGCAGATAACTATCCGTTCGCCCAACTTCACTTTCAGGTTGATGTCGCTTAAAACATGGAAGTCCCCATACCACTTGTGCATGCTGTTGACTTCAATGATAGGGGTCTGGTCTGTTTTAGCGGCAGTTTGTTTTTCAGTCTCGTTCATAAATCTCTCGCAAGTTTCGGCCTGCTGAAAAATCAGCGGCCCATTGAATCATCGCCCGGTATGCAGTGACTTTTCCAGTTTACGACTGTAGCTCGACATGGCGTAGCAACAGATGAAGTAAAGGACCGCCAGGAAAATGTAGGCTTCGGTCGAATAGCCGGTCCACTTCGGATTCGACAGGGTGACCTTGGTCGTCTTCAAGACATCGTAAAGTGCGATGATGACAACCAGCGATGTATCTTTAAAAGCTGATAGCAAGATACCCAGGGATGGAGGAATGACGATCTTCAGCGCCTGGGGTAAAATGATCAGCCGCATGGTTTGATTGTAGTTGAGGCCCAGTGAGTCAGCGGCTTCGAACTGGCCGCGCGGCATCGCCTGCAAGCCGCCACGAACGACCTCGGCTATATAAGCTGCTGTGAACAGGATGATAGCAACCTGGGCGCGCAACACCTTGTCGATTGTTACGCCCTCGGGCAGGAAGAGCGGAAACATGATTGAGGACATGAAGAGCAGGCTGATCAGGGGCACACCACGAATCATTTCGATGTACACCACGCAGAGTGTTTTAATTGCCGGCATTTTTGATTGACGCCCAAGCGCCAGCAGGACCCCAAGAGGATAGGCTGCGACCATGCCAAAGAAAGAGAGCATAAAGGTCAGTGGTAGTCCGCTCCACTGGGCCGTTTCAACGACCTGCATGCCAAAGACACCGCCATACATCAGGGTGCCCATAACAATCAGACCAATTAACCAGTAAACACCGAGTGATTTTTTCCAGTGATTACTGTTCTTTGAAAAGAAAACCAGGCCAAGGAGAAGTAGCATGGCACTTCCGGGCCGCCACTGCTCTCCATCCGGGAAAAAGCCAAAAAGGATGAAGCTGATGTTCTGAGGAATAATCGACCAGCAGGCACCTTCAATGTCGCGACAAGCTTCTGAGGGAGTATTCCAGACGCTGTCGATAAAGGCCCAGCTGATAAACGGTGGCACAATCTGCCAGAGGAGCATTCCGAAAAGGATTGTCAGCACCGAGTTGTACCAGGTGTTGAACAGGTTACCATGCAGCCAACCGAGTACACCGACTTCTGTGACAGGGGGCTTGAGATATTCGCGGGTGGGAGCTGTGTTCGCTGTACTCATAGGATCACCTCTCCACCAGGGCCATTTTTTTGTTGTACCAGTTCATAAATAAAGATGTCGACAGACTGAAAAACAGGTAGATAAGCATGATCAGCGCCACGCCCTCGATCGCCTGTCCCGTCTGATTGATTGTCGTGTTGGTTACGGCCACGAAATCTGCATAGCCGATGGCGATGGCCAGAGAGCTGTTTTTGGTCAGGTTGAGCATCTGGCTGGTCAGGGGCGGAATGATCACGCGCAAAGCCTGGGGTAATACTACCAGGTGCAGCACTTGGCCGGAGCGCAATCCAACGGCTTTGGCTGCTTCAACCTGGCCATGGCCAACTGACTGGATCCCGGCCCGAACGATCTCGGCGACGAACGCCGCAGTGTAAAAGACCAGGCCTAGCAACAGGGCACTGAATTCAGGGCTCACTGTGACTCCACCTGTAAAATTGAATCCCCTCAGTTCAGGAATGTCCATAGCGGTTGGGGAACCGGCGAAAATCCATGCCAGCAGAGGCAAACCAACACAGAGT
>CBDUFN010000019.1:0-20953 GCA_965366475.1 uncultured bacterium
AGTTCCATACCGACAGCCACTGCAGCCAAGGCGTTCAGAACATTGTGACGTCCCGGCATACGGATATTCAAACGACCGAGTTCTTCGCCACGATATTGCACCAGAAAACTGGTTCGGTCCGCTTTATGCTCTATATCTGAGGCCATAAAATCAGCCTGGCTTGTCAATCCGTAAGTCACCAGCCGTTTTTTTACTCCAGGAATCATTCCCTGCAAGTTTTCATCGTCAAGGCAGAGCACAACAACACCATAAAAAGGAACCTTGTTGATAAAATCAATAAAGGTGGACCGAATTTCATCGAGGCCACTGTAGTAATCAAGATGGTCTTCATCAACGTTTGTTACCACGGCAATCGTTGGTGAAAGTTTCAAGAAAGAACCATCAGACTCATCGGCCTCAGCAACGAGAAACTTCCCTTGCCCTAACTTGGCGTTTGACCCAATTGAATCAAGACGGCCACCAATCACGACTGTCGGGTCAATACCACCGTGAGACAGAACCGTTGCCACCATGCTTGTCGTGGTTGTCTTTCCGTGGGTTCCGGCAATTGCGATGCCATACTTCATTCTCATCAATTCAGCCAGCATTTCTGCTCGCGGGATAACAGGAATTTTAAGTCGGTTAGCTTCCTGTACTTCTGGATTCTTCAGATTGACAGCTGTTGAAGTCACAACAACGTCAACATCTTCGACATTCTCAGCACGGTGACCAGAAGCAATTTTCCCACCCAAGTTTGCAAGTCTTCGGGTAATGTCACTTTCCTTAAGGTCTGATCCGGACACCTGGTAACCAAGGTTGATCAACACTTCGGCGATTCCACTCATGCCGATGCCACCGATACCAACGAAATGAATTTTTTGTATCTTGCCGTACATAAAGTATCCCTTCACATCGTTTCTGTGAGAACGGTTCGGCATTCCTGCAGCAGCCTTGCTGCCGCACCACGTCGTGCCAGACCTTTTGCCGTTGCAGCCATTGACATAATGCTGGCACGATCATGAAGCAAGCCATTAACCAGTTGAGCTAATCGCTCGGGGGTCAGATCAGCTTCTTCCATCATTAGTGCAGCACCTTTTGCAGCCAAAGCCTGAGCATTACCTGATTGATGTCCGGCTGCCGCATGCGGATACGGGACCAATATCGCCGGGCGACCACACGCTGTCAGTTCTGCCAAAGTCGTTGCTCCGGCCCGACAAATAATCAATGTTGCTTTCTCATAAGCTTGGGCCATATTTTTAATAAATGGCTGAACATCGACATTAGACCAACCCTGCTCTTTATAGCCTTTAACGGTTTCCTCGTAATCCAATTCACCCGACTGATGAACAATGTCCAGTTTATCTTGCCATTCACCCCAAAAAGGCAAAGACGACACGACAGCGCGATTGATTGCACGAGCACCCTGACTTCCGCCGAAGACGAGGAGGCAAGGCTTTCCATCAGCTATCTTCGGGCATTCTTCCATTGCCGAGCGCACCGGGTTACCGGTTAGAACCGTAGCACTTCTGTGGAAGGCACGATCAGCTTCATCAAAAGAGAGACAAACACGCTTTGCCCATTGACCAAGGAGTCGATTGGCAAGTCCAGGCCAGGCATTTTGTTCATGAACCAAGTATGGAATTCCAAGAGTCTTAGCGGCCAATAGTGCAGGGACCGAAGCATAACCACCGACGCCAACGACAACATCTGGATTGAACTGCCTTATAATTGTTCGGGACTGTGCAAAGCTTTTCATTAATTTACCAAGGACTTTCACGCGAGAAAGCATGCCTAACCCCGCCCAACCGCTCATCTCGATCGTCTTTAATGGCCAGCCGAGCTCTGGCAGCATACGGGCTTCCAAACCTTTTTCTGTACCGACAAAAAGCACCTCGCTCTGAGGTTCTTCCTGCTTAAGTTGTTCGGCTAAAGCAATCGCCGGAAAAAGATGTCCGCCGGTTCCACCACCGGCCAAGAGCAATTTCATCGCAACTCTCCCGGTAGATGTCTGGAGACATTCAACAGAATGCCAATGGCCGACAGCGTTGTCACAAGACTCGTCCCGCCATAAGAAAGGAAGGGCAGCGCCAACCCCTTGGTTGGGACCATCCCCATAACAACTGCCATATTAACGAATGCCTGCATACCAATCAGAAGTGTGACGCCAAAAGCCAAGAAACAACTAAATTCATTGGGCGCATTAATTGACGTCCGCAGTCCACGAATTACCAGCAACATAAACATCGCGGCGATAACGATGACTCCGATGAAACCAAGTTCTTCGCCAATTACAGAGAAGATGAAATCAGTGTGCGCCTCAGGCAGATAGAAAAGCTTCTGTTTACTCTCACCAAGGCCTTGCCCAAAAGCGCCCCCGGAGCCGAAAGCGATCCAGCTCTGAATAATCTGGAACCCCGTATTACTTGGATCTTCCCACGGGTTAAGAAACGCAAGAATTCTCCGTCTCCGATAATCAACGTTCATCACCATGAAATAGAGAAATGGGAGAGCGATCAGCACGATCCCAAACAAGTAGCTGAATCGGGTGCCTGCAACCAGCAACATGGCAACAGCCACAACCGCTAGCGTTAAAGCACTACCGAGGTCCGGCTGTGCCAGCAATAGACCAATCAGCACAGCCAAAATCAGCATATAGGGCAAAAACCCCAGTCGGAACGATTTAACCTTCTCCTGCTTGCGGGCCAAAGAATGCGCCAGGAAGAGCACCAGTCCGAGTTTGACAAATTCCGCGGGCTGGAAGGTGAATCCGGCGAGCTTGATCCAGCGAGCGGCACCACCTACTTTTTTACCAACACCAGGAATCAAAACTGCAATCAGCAATAAAGCGCAAAGCCCCAGAACAGGCCAAGCGGCCTTACGCAAAACATTCAGGTCGATCCGCATTAACAATGCCATCGCACCAAAACCAACGATCGCGTAGGCACCTTGACGCTTAAGAAAATGCAGGCTGTCACCGTAATCCCTTACCGCCATAATAGACGATGAAGAAAACACCATAACGACTCCGAGACAGGTCAAACAGACCGCCAGAACCAGAATCGAATGATCGGTACCCTGCCTAATTTCCATTACTGCATTCTCCATAAGGACTCAAGGCGCGGAACTCGCGAACAAAGATCCGTCCGCGTTCTTCAAAACTTTTAAACATGTCAAAGCTGGAACAACCTGGTGATAGTAGTACGGCACCACCGGGGCGACTTAACTGAGCCGCTAACTTGACTGCTTTCTGCATATCACCAGCTCGATAAACGACTGCAAGGCCATCAAAAGCTTCTGCCATCCGCTCTGCAGCCGCACCGATCAGAATGAGATGATCAACCTTTTCTTCAATCGACTTTTTCAGGGGTGTAAGGTCGCCCTGTTTATCTTTTCCACCAGCTATCAGAACAACGGGCTTGTTCAAACCTGACAGGCTTTTCACGACACTACCAATATTGGTGCCTTTCGAATCGTTAAACCAACTGGCACCGTTTAACTCACCAAGAAATTCCATGCGATGTGACAAACCGGAAAAGTTCTTTGCAGCATTCCAGACAATCTCGGCCGGACAATTTTCCAACAAGAGCGGGATCATAGCCGCCATGACATTTTCCCGGTTATGCTCACCACGAATTTGCAACTCATTTGCCGCAAAAATGATTTCTTTGTCGTCCCAGCGCCAGATAATCTTATCTGAAGAAAGGCTCATTCCTGTTTCAAGCACTGTCTTGCTGCTGAAGAAGACCTTTTTTGCATGAATTCCTTCTGCAACTTTAACCACCTGTTTGTCATCAGCGTTCAATACCGCGACATCATCGGAGCACATATTTTCGAAAATTCTTGCCTTAGCGGCCACGTAGCTCGACATATCATCATAGCGATCCAAGTGATCTTCAGAGATATTCAGCAACATGGCATAACCAGGGCAAAAGGCTTCCACTGTCTCAAGCTGGAAGGACGACAGCTCAACAACCTGCCAATGGTAACCATGCCCAACAGCATCGATTAACGGAGTCCCCAGGTTACCGCCAACAAAAACGTCCTCACCCCAGGATTTGAGCATCTCTCCGACAAGGGTCGTAACTGTAGATTTTCCATTGGTACCTGTAATGGCAATCATTTTTCCAGTCAGTTCATGCCAGGCAACTTCGACCTCTCCGAGGATAGGAGTGCCATTTTTACGACACATATCAAGGACGGGGATATTCAGAGGCACACCCGGGCTAACAACCACAATATCAGCAGAAACAAACAACTCAGGTGTATGTCCACCAAGGTCTAGCGTGACTCCGAGCTCGGATAGTTCTTCGAGATTATCAAGAAGTTCAGCAGAACGATTATCGGTTAAAACCACTCTGGCGTCTCGCGCACAGAAAAACCGCGCCAGACTTCTCCCAGTGGAGCCTGCGCCGATGATAATAATTTGCTTACTCTGATAATCTTTACTCATCACACCAAAAGTCCTATCTCAACTTCAATGTTGAGAGACCGATCAGGGCCAAAATGATGCTGATAATCCAGAATCTCACGATAATTTTCGGTTCCGCCCACCCTTTTAGTTCAAAGTGATGATGAATGGGAGCCATGCGGAACACTCGTTTTCCGTAAAGGCGGAAAGAGGCCACCTGCACGATCACCGAAAGAGCTTCCATAACGAAAATACCACCGACAATCACCAACACAATTTCCTGTTTTGTGATCACGGCAATTGTCCCAATAGCACCCCCTAGTGACAAACTGCCAACATCGCCCATAAAGACTTGGGCCGGGTAGGTATTAAACCAGAGGAAACCAAGCCCGGCTCCGATCATGGAACCACACAAGACTGACAGCTCTCCTGCTCCCGTTACACCCGTGATCTGCAAGTAGTTCGACAATGTTGCATGTCCAGCCACATAAGCGAAAAGCAGGTACGTACCCGCTGCGATAATAACTGGACCAATCGCCAGGCCATCTAGACCATCAGTAAGATTTACAGCATTACTGGCTCCAATGATCACCAGCATTGCAAAGGGGACATATGCCCAACCAAGATCAGGATTGACACCTTTAAAGAAGGGAAAAGCCAAAGTTGTCTGGAAGCCTGGGTAAGTCATTAAAACGATCCCGACACCAAGAGCAATCAACATCTGCCAGAACATCTTCTTGCGAGGTGACAAGCCATCACTGTTTTTAAGACGAACTTTGAGTAGATCGTCAACAAAACCTATGATCCCGTAGCCAACGGTGACCAACAGAGTCAACCAAACATAAATGTTGGTTAAATCCGCCCATAGCAGCGTCGGTAAAACGATGGCAAGCAGGATCAAAGCGCCACCCATGGTCGGTGTCCCCTCTTTCTTAAAATGGGATTCCGGGCCATTTTTTCGGATACTTTGTTCCAACTGCAAGGTCGAAAGTTTTTCGATCAACCACGGCCCCAAAAGAAAACTTATAACCAGAGCCGTAATGGCCGCATAAATCGTCCGAAAGGTAATAAATCGGAAGACATAAAAGACCGAAAACTCGGTATGTAATGGGTAAAGCAGATGATAAAGCACGTTTTATCCTTGTCCGTTGCCGTTTACGATCGTTGCCTGACTTGCTATTCGCAGGGCATCCGTCACCTTTTCCATACGCATGCCACGAGACCCTTTGACCAACACCCGATCGCCACTCTTCAAAATTTCTAACAGATGGTCTGAAATTTCATCATGATTTTGTAATGCAAAAACCCGATCACTCGACAACCCTCCATCGACCGCCCCTCTGGCAATTTCTTCAGCCAGGGCCCCGCAGGTAAAAAGCCAGTTAGCTCGTTCTGCGACAAGGAGACCTATCTGGTAATGCAATTCCGGGGAGGTCGGCCCCAACTCAAGCATATCCGCAAGGACTGCAATACGAGACCCGGTTGAGCCAAGGTCATACAAAGCATCAAGTGCGGCATGAACTGACAACGGGTTGGCATTGTAACTGTCGTCAAGAACAACAAGATCTCCCGGAAGTTCAATCAGTTCCATACGCCCTGGGCATGGCTTGAATGATTCCAGTCCATCAACAATATCTTCGAGAGCTACGCCAAGGACTGTAGCAACAGCAGCAGCAGCCAAAGCATTACCAACGTTGTGACGACCGGGTAGAGGTAACACGACCTTTTGCACACGACCTTCAATAACCAGATCGAAACTGACGGAACCGTTATGCCCTGCAATATTTTCTGCACGAATATCTACATTGGGCCCTGTGCCGAAAAAAACCTTGCGCACGCCATTGGCAACCGGCAACTGACTCACCTCAGAATCGTCTGCATTGATTAGAGCAATGCCATCGGCAGGCAGATTGATGAAGAGTTCGCCTTTGGCTCGCGCCACACCGGATATGCCGTCAAAATTCTCCAGGTGACCGGCACCAATGTTGGTAATCATACCAATACTTGGTTTTGCAATTTCAGCCAGGCGGGCAATTTCGCCTCGCTCGCTCATCCCCATCTCAACAACCGCCCAACAATGTTCCTGCTTTAAATTAAATAAAGTCAGGGGCACGCCAATCAGATTGTTGAAATTTCCAGCGGACTTAAGTCCAGGCCCAAGTTTTTCAAGGACAGCAGCCAACATTTCTTTACAGGTGGTCTTACCCGATGTTCCAGTAATACCGATGACCGGAGCTGCAAACCGCCCTCTCACTGCCGCAGCTAAATCGCCCAAGGCTTTAAGGGTGTTATTGACCTTGATAACCGGCACCAGCAAACCACCGATCATCTCTTCACTAAGACAAGCAGCCGCACCGTTTTGGATCGCCTGGTTCATGTAATCGTGCCCGTCAAAGTTCTCGCCACGTAACGGGATAAAAAGTTCTCCGGGCTGCAACATACGACTATCAGTAGAGAAGCCATCAAGCTCTACTGACGCCCCGTTCTGCATCAGGTGCCCACCGGTGATCTCGGCAACAGTACGCACGTCCATGCGAATCATATGCAAGCTCCTGACTGTAGTGCTTTACGAAGTTCTTCCCGGTCATCAAAATGGATTCGTCCACTCTTGAGAATCTGGTAGTCTTCATGACCCTTGCCGGCAACTAACAGAAGATCGCCGGGCAACAACAAACTCACAGCAAACTGAATGGCTTCAAGACGGTCTTCAATGACAACATATCCTCGTCCATCACCCCGGAGCGCATCAGCCTTGCTCCATTCTGAGGCATGCACGTAAACCAGACCGGCACGAACATCGTCAAGGATTTGTGAAGGATCCTCTGTTCTCGGATTGTCAGATGTAGCAATAGCAATATCTGATCCACGAGCAGCAACTTCAGCCATAACAGAACGTTTGCTGCGATCACGATCACCACCACACCCGAATACGGTCAAAATCCTTTTCGGCCGTAAAGCTTGCATAGCTTCTATTGCGCGACGTAACGCATCTCCGGTATGAGCATAGTCAACGAGGATGACAGCACCACGATCATTTTCTATCTGCTCGAGCCTCCCCGGAACTCCCGTCGCTTTTGCCAACCCGCAAGCAATGACCTCCGGTGACAAATTCAGAGCAACAGCAGCGCCAATGGCACAGAGTAAATTTTCTGCATTGAAATCACCAAGAAGCGGACTGTCAACGTCAACAACACCGAGCGGAGTGATCACACGACTACGGATCCCCTGCAATGATATGTCCATGGTCTCAGGATGAATAGAAGCCTGCGGGTCTCGTCCACAGGTGAGACACTCTGGAATCATTGCTGCCAAACGTTTGCCGTAGGCGTCATCAACATTGATAACCGACCGACCATTGTTACGAGGAAGAAGCTCTTTAAAGAGGTGGTATTTGCTTGTAAAGTAGCTTTCCATATCCAGATGATAATCAAGATGTTCTGGAGTGAGGTTGGTGAAAACGCCAACATCAAAGTGCACACCATCTGCTCTGCACTGTTCTAAAGCATGTGAAGACGTTTCCATCACGAGAGAACGCGCACCATTCGCCCTGAAATCACTGACCTGTTTCATCAAATCGAGGGCTTCGGGGGTAGTATGTGGAGCTTGACGCAGATCCGTTCCGTAGCGGTAATTAATAGTTCCGACCACGGCTGGAGATAAACCTGCCTGAGAAAGAATTTCTTCAAGCAGGTAAGTAATCGTTGTTTTACCGTTGGTTCCAGTGATACCTACGACCGACATGTCTTGAGTCGGGTTACCATAAAATTCAGAGGCGACCATTGCCATTGCCTGCCGTGCGTTACTGACGAGCACGACTGTCACCGACTCAGAGTTCTCGAAAAGCTCTTCGCAGACAATAACTCTTGCACCGTTGGCAATTGCGCTGGCAATAAACGAGTGGCCGTCGCTGACAACTCCCCGCAACGCAAAGAAAGCATCACCCGGCCTGATCTGACGTGAGTCGTAGTGCAGACCTGTCACGTCTAGATCCATGTCTCCATGCAACTCTTGTATCTGACAGTGTTTCAGTATCTGCTCTAACTTCATAAAAACCTTCGGCGATATAACGTTGTCAGGATGGCGGCGTCATGCGCACCCACACCGGCGCACCATAGGGAATCGCAATTCCGGGGCCAGGGGACTGTTCAACCACGCGCCCCCTGCCACGAAAACTTACATTCAACTGATTTTCTTCCATAAGCTCGAGAACCTGACGATAGCTCAAACCTTGAAAATCTGGCATCTGTGGTCCGCCGTAATCTTCAGAGGAAACGACCTGTTGACTGATCGAGGTCTCTGGAACCACAGTTTCGGCAAAAAACTGATCTAAAGACGGCAGGGTGTCACCAGGCTCAACAGCTTCACTCGGAGACACTTTAAGATACTGCATTGCCTGAGAAGCGATTCGAGAGAAAAGCGGAGCTGCCGTTAACCCCCCATACACAATTTTTTGCGGTTCATCGATAGAAACCAGCATGACAATACGTGGATCTTCAGCAGGCAAAAAGCCAACGAAGGACGCCACTCTTTTATCCACAGAGTAGGTCCCGGTCACTGCGTCAACCTTTTGAGCCGTGCCGGTTTTACCTGCAACCCGAAAGCCCGGCACTCTGGCATTGGTTGCAGTACCACCGTCCTCCGTTGTCATTTCCATCATTCTGGATACGGTCTGCGCAACGTCACTGGCAATAACCTTGCGGATCACTCGTGGCTGACTCTGGTGGCTCACCTGGCCTTGACTGTCGACCACTCGATCCACAACATATGGCTCCATCAAATAACCACCGTTAGCTATCGACGCAACAGCTGACGTCAATTGAATAGGGGTCACGCTGAGGCCCTGGCCAAACGAGATAGCAGCCAGATCAACTTCAAACCATTTGTTTGATGGCCGTAACAAACCAACGGCCTCGCCGGGAAGGTCAATTCCTGTCTGCTCACCGAACCCAAAATTCTTGATGTACCGATAAAATGATTCTCGTTCCAGCATCTTACCAATTTTCGCCGAACCAATATTTGAGCTGTACTTGATAATTTCGGCCGGCGTCAGTTTTTGGTATTTTTTATGATCGTGAATATCTTTGCCGCCGACGCGGAATTTACCATTCTCACAATCAATTTTCTGACTTGTGCTGACCACAGCTTCATTGAGCGCTGCAGCCATCAAGATCACCTTGAAAGTAGAGCCGGGCTCATAACTGTCGCAAATAGCACGGTTCCGCCACTGGGACGGTTTATGCCGGAAGAAAGCGTTCGGGTTATACTCCGGGAAACTGGCCATAGCCAGAACCTTTCCTGTGGCAGGCTCCATCATAACAACCGTGCCTGCCTTGGCCTCTGTCATCTTCATACCGGCGGCCAATTCACGCTCGGCAATATACTGGAGGTTTTTGTCCAGCGTCAGATAAAGATCTTTTCCACGGGTCGCACCCTGGACCTGAGGAGTGCCTGATCCTAACCCCCGACCTAAAGCGTCACGCTCCATAACCAGATAGCCGCCACGACCGAGGACGGTCTTATCGTACTTAAGCTCCAAACCTTCCAAGCCCTTAGGGTCCAGACCTGTAAAGCCGAGCAAATGAGCGGCCACATTTGAATTGGGGTAAAAACGACGAGGCTCCTTGATCATCCCGACGCCCTTGAGTTTCAACGCCTTGACCTCGTCACTCTGACTAGGAGGTATCTGCCGTTTAAGCCAGACGAAGTTATTGTTCCCTTTCAACTTGGCTGTTACTGTTTTTTTAGAAAGGCCCAACACTTTAGCCAGCTTTTTAGTGGCATCAGAACGATCTTCTAATTTACGCGGTTCTACATAAATCGAGTTAACATCGATGCTGACAGCCAGCTTTTCTCCGTTACTGTCGAAGATCGTGCCACGCTGAGGTGTTAAGGGTATAACTTTTTGGTGCTGTTTCTCTGCACGTTCACCCCATTGCTTTTCCTGCAAGACCTGAAGATCAAATGCACGCATCGACACCAGAGCAAAACCAAGAGTAAAAATCACTCCGATAAGCCGGATACGAAGACGTACACCTTTCTCCAATTCTTTCATCAATCCACCGTTATCACCTGCTCGGCAGAAGGCAGGCGTAAGTTCAATTCTTGTCTTGCCACACGTTCTATCCGATCTGGACTGCTTAGACTGGCGGCCTCCAGAGATAAGCTGGAAGCTTCTTGTCTCAAACTACGTAACGCACTTTCCAGTTGAGACATTTCATATTCCAGACTGGTGACCTGAACGCGAGACCAGACAAAAAACAACGAAACAACAAGAAGCATGGCGATAAAGACAAGGACAGGAACCAAATTCGGACGACGCAGAGCGAAGCCGTTAATTTTAGGTAAAGCTCTTGCAATTGCATCAGGCATATCAATTCCCCTCTACTGAGAGTTTTTCCATTGCCCGCAAAACAGCACTACGTGCGCGCGGGTTGCTATTGGTTTCTTCCTCTGTGGCACGAACAGCCTTACGTGTCAGCACGCGAACAGAAGGTTGTTTCCCACAGGCGCAAACAGCAAGTCTCGGGGGACAAACACAACCTGTCGCCAAGGCGCGAAAAGTTTGCTTGACCATGCGGTCTTCCAAAGAATGAAAGCTAATTACGATCAAACGTCCCCCGACTTTCAGCCTTTGCCATGCAACATCAAGGCCCGACCGTAAACTGTCAAGTTCACCATTGACATGGATACGCAGCGCCTGAAATACGCGAGTTGCTGGATGGATTCTCTGTGGCCCCTTACCTGCAGGCACAACCCGGCTAATAAGATCAGCTAGCTGTAAAGTCGTCGTAAAAGGTGTTTGTACTCTATCTGTCACAATCGCTCGAGCGATCTTAGCCGCCCAGCGTTCTTCGCCATATTCTCGAAAAATGCGTTTCAGCTCATCCCCTTCAGCTTCGGCGACCACTTCAGCAGCGGAGACACCTTCTGCAGGGTTCATCCGCATATCAAGGGGCCCATCTTCGCGGAACGAGAAACCACGCTCAGGGCTGTCGATCTGGTGTGACGAAACACCCAGGTCCAGAAGGATTCCATCAACAGTCTTTATTCCCAATTGGTCAAGATGTGTGCCCATATCAGAGAAGTTCCCCTGTCGCAACATCACTCTGTCACCAAAATCAGCCAGATTTTTTGCCGCAGCAGCAAGAGCAGCAGAATCACGGTCGAGACCGACCAAAACCCCATCAGGGGAACTGGCTTCAAGAATCAAGCGAGAATGACCTCCACGCCCAAGAGTGCCGTCAAGATAAACACCTCCACAACGCGGCTCGAGGTATTTCAAGACCTCTTCGGCCATGACCGATACATGGTTGAACGCAGCCGTAACCAAAATTAAAGTCCCAGGTTAATACGCTTCTGGCGCTCATCAGCCTGACGCTGCGAGGCTTCGGCGAGTTTTTCGAGGTATCGCGTTTTATTCCAAATTTGAATTTTTTTACCACCACCAACAACAACGACATCGCGCATACCATCCGTATCCAACTGACAGTATTCACGCAAAGACTGCGGCAATTGAATTCGGCCCTGCTTGTCAAACGCACAGTGAGTTGCTGGAGTTACGGTTGTAAAATAGAGGTCTTCCCGAAAAGTGTCGTACGGGAGCTTTTCGAAGTTCTCAAGAAAGGTATTCCATTCAGATACGGGATAGGCGACTATGCCACTCAGATCTTGAGTAACAACCAATTCTTCGTCCTCGCACAGTTCCTTTAATTGCTCTCGGAACTTGGCCGGGATACTGGCCCGCCCTTTCGGGTCGATGGAGTTATAATAGACGCCCTGAAATCTCATTTGGCCCTCTTTGGCCTAGAATTACACTATTCACCACTTTCTGGGCAAATATAGTCGCCAGACGGTGACCTGTCAAGGAATTATTTCATTTTTTTAAGGGGTTAGACCGTTTTACGAAGGTGAAAAAACAACTTAAATGGGAGGAATTTAAATAGCCAGGACGAAGTCAAAGCAAAGGATTCAATACACAATGTTTTATTTTTCAGTTAGATAGCAATAAAGCTTAATAAATCGCATTAAACACGACAATTTAAACAAGAGGGGTGCGAGGAAGTCCTGTCAGTATCACAGAGAAGGTTTCCATAACGAGGCAGACTCAGCCATTCTCTCGGTCTTCCGACTCAGGGAGATGCATTTCAATCTTTTCAATTCTTCTGTCTTCAACTTCGAGAACAGTAAAGAAAACGCCTTCCACCTCGCACGTTGCACCTATTTCAGGGATACTCCCAATCGAGTTCAGAAGGAAACCTGCAAGAGTGTTGACATGCTCTTCAGAAAGGCTCAGTCCAAAGCGACGATTGATGTATCGAATCGCAGCGCTACCATCGACCAGATAACGATTTGAACCCACTGGAGTGACAAGGATTTCCTCCTCATCGTACTCGTCCTGTATCTCTCCGACAATCTCTTCGACGATATCTTCCAGAGTACAAATTCCATCGACGCCACCATACTCATCGACAACCATTGCAAGGTGAAGATGCTTGCGGCGAAAAGCCTGCATCAACGCCTCAATCGGCTTGGCTTCAGGCACGAAGTACGGCGGGCGAGCCAAGTCCCGCAACGAGAACTGTTCTGGCTTGTCAAGATAACTCAGAACATCCTTCGAATGGATGACCCCCACCACCTTATCAAGATCGCCGTCGTAAACCGGGAAACGCGAATGTCTGGCCTGCGCAGTCAACTGCACAACATCCTCAAAGTCAGCATCAACAGAGATACCTACAACCTCTGTTCTCGGGACCATGACATCTCGCACGCGAATTTCTGAAAGATCAAAAACACCGTGTAACATTTTACGCTTATCTTGGGCAACGACGCCTTCAGTTTCACCAAATTCTATAATTGATCTGATTTCATCCTCGGAGATCAACGGTGTTTGATCGTCCCCTCGTAAAAAGAGAGTCAACAACCTGGAAACGCCGCTCACGACTTTGGTTACAGGGCGTAACAACCACATAAAAAAACGAATCGGGTGGAGCACACGAAAAGAAAGCTTTTCCGGATAAGTAGCCGCGTAAGTCTTAGGACAGACTTCAGAAAAAATCAGCAAAATGGGGGTCAGGATCAAAATGGTCATCAGTTCCCCACCCGGGCCAAACAATTCAATCAATAACGACGCAGCAAAAACCGAGATCATGATATTGACCAGGTTATTACCCACGAGAATGGCACTCAGCAAATCATCAGGTTTGGACAGAAGCGCTTCCAGACGCTTTGCCCCAGGACGTTCTTTCTCAGCCAGGTATTTAACCCGTAAGCGGTCCATCGACAAAAGAGCGGTTTCAGAACTTGAGAAAAAGCCTGAGAGGATAAAGAGAATAAAGAGACCTAAAACATGTAGCCATTGATCGTTTGTCATTGAGGTAAAACACCTGTCGTTTCTAGAGGATAGGTTTCATGGAAGATATTAACTGACCATGAGGAGAAACACAATTCAAGGAAGGCTTTATTGCCATTGCGTTTTCCTTTTTTCTGTTTCTTTAAAGGATGCAAGCACAAGGCATTGCAAGCAAGAAGCACACGGCCGAGATTTAACACCCTTAACATTTAAATCGAAAGAGAAGAGTTTTCTACAATCAGTATTTCTCGCACAAAATAAAATAAGTTGATATATAATTCCTCAAGCCGTGAATATAACCCTTTTCAGTCCGTTGGAGCACCATCGATGATCGACCTTTTCACCCAACAACGTCACACCGATCTCTGCAGCAAAATAAACCATCACAACCAGCTCTACTACAACCAAGACCAACCAGAGATCACCGATGCTGAATACGACGCATTGTTGCGTGAACTGCAAGAGATAGAAGCGGAATTTCCAGAGATAGTCACTCCCGATTCGCCAAGCCAAAGAGTGGGGGCACCAATCGCCGAAAAGTTCACCCCATCGCCTCACGCAACACCAATGCTTTCTCTGAAAAATGCTAAGAATGCCAGTGACTTTAAAGACTTTGACACCAGCATTCGGAAGAATTTTTTAGCCCGCGAGGACGAACTTGATTACGTGTGTGAAATGAAGATGGATGGCGTTGCAATTGAGTTGACTTACGAAAACGGTCAATTGATCAAGGCGAGCACTCGCGGGGATGGTTTTGTCGGCGAGGACATCACTGAAAACGTCAAAACGATCAGTGACATACCACACGCCCTCACCTCCCCCTATCCAGAGATTCTTGATGTCCGCGGCGAAATATATATCGATCTTGCTGACTTTCAAAAGCTGAACCGGTCGCAAGAGGAGAAGGGCGACAAAACCTTTGCCAACCCTCGCAACGCTGCAGCGGGTAGCCTTCGTCAACTTGACGCCAAAGTTACGGCACAAAGGCCACTGAGAATTTTTTGTTATGGTGTTGGACGTATCGTAGGCGCCAACGCATCCACCCAGATCGAAACGCTGCAACTACTCCGTAATTTAGGACTGCGAGTCAATCTTGAGGAAGCGACCTGCGCTTCAGGTGCTGAAGCAGTCATCAATATCTTTAAACAACTTCAAAACAGACGCGATACCCTCCCCTTCGAAATAGACGGAGTGGTCGTAAAAGTTAACGAAACAGCACTGCAAGAAGAGCTCGGCATGGTTAGTCGCTCGCCACGGTGGGCCATCGCTATCAAGTTTCCACCTCGTCAAGAGCAGACTGTTGTTGAAGACATTAGCCTTCAGGTTGGTCGTACGGGAGCGATCACTCCCGTTGCCCACCTTAAACCAGTTGTTGTCAGCGGCGTTACCGTCTCCAGAGCCAGTCTGCACAACTGGGATGAAATCAATCGCCTCGATCTACATATCGGAGACCATGTCATCGTTGAACGGGCCGGTGATGTCATTCCGGACGTGGTTAAGGTTCTTCTAGACAAACGAACAGGCAAGGAGAAGCCCATTCCCTTCCCTGTGGAATGTCCGGAGTGCAACACCCCCGTAAACAAGACCCCAACAGAAGTTGTGCCGCGTTGTAAAAATACTCAATGCCCCGCACAGACGATTGAGCGCATGAAGCATTTTGTGTCACGCGACGCCATGGACATCGAAAGCCTTGGTGAAAAACAACTGACCCAGCTCATCAATAGTGGCAAAATCAGTGATGTCGCTGATCTTTACCTGCTCAGCAAAGAAGACATGTACGCCATGGATCGCATGGGTGAAGCCCTCGCAGAAAAGTTAGCGACGTCAATCGCTGGCAGCAAAACACAGCCACTCTCAAAGCTTCTTTTTGCTCTGGGAATTCGTCATGTTGGTAAAAACACCGCAAAAATTCTCGCCCGTCGTTTTGCCTCTCTCGACGAGCTCTCCCAATGCACCGTCAGCCAACTCGTCGACATCCATGAGATCGGTGACAAGGTTGCCCAGTCGATCATCGACTATTTTGGTAATCCAGAAAAGATTCTGCTGTTGAAGAAGTTGCATCAAGCCGGAGTCAGGCCTCAAGAAGAAGTTATGATCCAGCAGGACGGCCCCTTGACCGGGAAGGTTTTTGTCATCACAGGGACATTGTCGAAATGGTCAAGAAAAGAAGCTGAGATCTTGGTTGAGAAGGCTGGTGGCCGAACAGCGGGCTCCGTGAGCAAAAAGACAGATTATGTGTTAGCTGGAGAGAACGCCGGCAGTAAACTGGCCAAAGCAGAGAAGCTTGGGGTTGAAGTTGTCAATGAGGCGACTTTCGCGCAGTTGGTTGGAGTCACGATATGACCAAGGTTCGTGCAGTGCTCACAATTGCAGGCCGCGTCCAAGGTGTTTTCTACCGTCAATCAACGAAAAACACTGCCGATCAACTTGGCCTGACAGGTTGGGTGAAAAATTGTAGGGAAGGCTCCGTTGAAGCTATTTTTGAAGGTGATCAGGAAATTGTTGAGGCAGCAATTGAATGGTGCTGGCAGGGACCTCCTTCAGCTCAAGTTGTCGACATAACCATTAAATGGCATGACTTCCAAGATGAATTTTCTGACTTCAAAGTTCTGCGCTGACCACAACACAACAAAGTTTAATAATGACCAATCAAGGGCGGCCGCAAGGTTGCCCTTTCTTCTTTCTATTTGCTCAATCGTCCATCGACAAGCCCACCGAAAACTTTTAATCCCGATTTGCGATAGAATGTCTAGACAGAGCAAAAGCCAGACACCAGACACCTAAGGAGATTTAACATGTTTGACAAAACAATTTCAGCCTTAATCATTATAGCCATAGGACTCACATTTATCGTAGCAACAGTACAAGCTGACGAAGTCGAAATTGTCCCAACACAAGTAACAGAGCAGATCTATATGCTTAAAGGTAAAGGCGGCAACATCGGCGTCTTTGTCGGCAAGGACGGAACCTTCCTGATTGACGATCAATACGCCCCTCTAACTGAGAAGATTCTGGCAACAATAAAAACGGTTGGCGGAGAACACCCTAAATTTTTAATCAACACTCACTATCATGGTGACCACACAGGTGGGAATGAAAATATCGGACAAGGCGGTACGTTGATATTCTCGCACGACAACGTTCGTGAACGCTTGAAGGCAGGATCGTTTATTGAGGCATTCAACAATAAACGAGAAGCTGTTAGTCGTGTTGGATTACCGGTCGTTACCTTTTCTGAAGATATCAGCTTTCACCTGAACGGCGACACCGTTCAAGCCATACATGTACCCCACGCCCACACAGACGGCGACAGTTTTATTTATTTTAAAACCGCCAATGTCATTCACGCCGGAGATATCTTCTTCAATGGCTTTTATCCTTTTATCGATGTCCAACATGGGGGTTCTCTCAAAGGCACAATAAAAGCGACAGATACGATTTTATCCTTGGTCGATAGCAACACGAAGGTTATCGCGGGCCATGGTCCGGTGGGCAACCAAGCGGAATTACAAGAATACCGTCAAATGCTGGTAACAGCCTATGAACGACTGAGAACGCTTAAGGAAAACGGCCAAACTGTAGAGGAGGCCATAGCTGCAGACCCACTAAAAGATCTTGAGGAGACCTGGGGAGATGGACTCTTCAAGAGCAACCGTTGGATCGAAATAATATATTCCGGAGTTTATTAACATAAACAAAAACCAAAAAGGGCAGCCGCACGGCTGCCCTTTTCTTTAATTTGTCCAACAACAAACCGCACTATCAAAAACGCACCAAAGCCCCAACGTAAGGTCCTGCAAAAGCAGCATCAATAATGACATCATTCGCATCAACATCGATGTCCAAATAGCGATATCCTGCAAAAATCCCAACCAGCGGGAGCGGTGAAAACTCAACCTGTGCGTCAATATCCATAAAACTACTTCCGTTGTACTTTAGATAACCGACCCGGCCAAACACTCCCAGGTAATCAGCAATCGCAAGCTTGCCACGCGCCCCCAAAGAAGGAATCGGCACACCAAAATCTTCAAATTCGTCCAGGTCTAAAACGCTTGCCTGCATCTCAACATGAGCGTCAATATATTTCACAGACATTTCAGGGCCGAATTGTACCCTCACAGGAAGGTCATCAACATTAATCAAGAACCAAGCTAAACCGGCTTCGTAGATATCAATATTGACTTTACTCTCAACGCGACTACCAAGAACGAACGTTTCGCCTTTAAAATCAACATTTTCAGTTAATACATTGTCACCAGAAAAACTAATCGGCAAATATGCGGCAAAGAGACGAAAGGAGCCTAATTGCAGTGCGGCTTCAAGAAAGTAGTCATCACTATCATCCAATCCCATGTCATCAGCTAAATCAAGCGTTGCTCCGGCAAGGCCATCTGCAGAGACAGAAACCTCACCATCAGGAACCAACTTGAGGTATCCAGCCTTGAAGGAAAAGACCTCATCCGCATATGCCGAGGTTGAAAGAAAACAAAGTAAGGATAAAATCGCGAGTTTTTTATTGATGCCTAACATGTTTACCTCCATGCCTGCTATTCCCGTTGGACAGCAAGACGTTCAATTTGTTATTTCATGTGGTAAACATAGAGCAAGAAGCATTCCCAACCAAACGACTTAAGCAGAGCATCTCCATTCTTCTGCAATTTCAGCGAGTTGACAACCCCGATAAAAACACAAAGAGTCATGGTCATTTTGCAAGCCAAATATTACTGACAATATGGGCCATGGATTAAAGTGAAATACCGCTACTAAAAAAAATGCCCCGGTTCCTGGAGGGGAAGGCCGGGGCTAAATCTCTGTACAGCCAGTTTGGAGGGGCTGCAACAGAGTGTCATATATTTTGTAGAGCAGAGGTTACTACAGAGAACAGATTAAGTCAAGTTCATCCTTATCAAAATAAGGACTCACTCGTTACAAATAAAAAGAGCCCCACAACTCGGAGGTAGTGAGTTGTGGGGCAAAAAATTCTTTTTACAGGAGGTTGTGAAGAAGGTTGCCTCGGATTTACCTGCCACAGAAAATCTTCGGCTTATCTAAGGATCGCTGCCACGGCAACCCTTTGATGGTTTGTAAGATACAGGATTGCTCAAGAGAAATAAACGTGGTGTCTCGTAAAGTTTAAATCGCGACCTCACAAAATCAGACTGTGCAAAGACACAGTACAAGTCATCGAGCAGCAGCCTCAGACAGTAGTTTCTCTATTTGCTTGAGGACCTCCATCGTTTGAAACGGTTTGGTCATAAAGCCTTCAGCACCAGCCTTACGCCCCGTCTCCACATCGCCCTCTGCACCACGAGCGGTCAGGAACATGACTGGAATTGACTTGGTGTCTTCATACTCTTTGAGATACTGACACACCTTGAAACCATCGATATCGGGCATCATAACATCAAGCAATATCAGGTCCGGTAGCTCCTGGCGAGCCATGACGATTCCTTGCTGCCCACTTTCTGCATAGATCAGTTCATATCCTTTGATACGAACAATCGCCTCAAGGAGCTTGAATACTGTCTGATGATCGTCGACCAACAAAATTCTTTTCTTTGCAGTCATTATATTTATTCTTCCTCTGTCAGACTGAGACTTTCACGATAGACATCACTGCTCGGCAAGCCATATTCTTTAGCGATCAATTTAACTGCATCACGACGTGACAAGTCGCCTTCGTTGAGCAATTTGCGCAAAGCGTCGCGCACATTCATCTGTGGCCCTTGCTTGCTTGGTGGCAAAACAAGAACCAGCTCACCTCGAGCAGGCTCTCGTTCGAAGCGAGCCACAGTTTCAGCGAGCGTTCCCCGGAAAAACTCTTCATGCAACTTGGTTAATTCACGTGCGACAACGATTCGGCGATCTGATCCAAAGACCTCAACCATGTCAGTAAGCGTTGCAGATAAACGATGCGGGGCCTCATAAAAAACCAAAGTGCGTTGCTCACCATTAAGCTGCTTAAAAAGGTCTATCCGAGCCTTGGTTTTTTGAGGCAAATAACCTTCAAAAGAAAAACGATCGGTGTTCACACCTGCGGCACTCAACGCCGTTATCGAGGCCGACGGGCCAGGAATCGGAACAACCGTAACACCGGCAGCGTGGCAGGATGTAACCAAACGATAACCAGGGTCAGCAATACAGGGAGTCCCGGCATCACTTATCAGGGCTACATGCTCTCCGGTTTTCAATCGATCGAGCAGCACATCCTGGCGTTGCTGTTCGTTGTGATCGTGATAAGAGAGCAAAGGCTTTTTAATATCAAAGTGAGCCAAAAGTTTACGACTGTGCCTGGTATCCTCTGCGGCGATGAGATCAACCTCACCCAGAATCCTGACCGCGCGATAGGTTATATCTTCAAGGTTGCCAATCGGTGTCGCAACGACATAAAGAGTTCCGAAGCTCCTGCCTTCTTCTTCAGTCATGTCCTTAGACATCCTTTTCTACAATAGTCTCAGCGATTTTCGCCAACTCTTCCAACCAGAGGTTAGCGCTTGCGTCACTGGGCATGCGCCAATCACCACGGGGAGACAAGGAAACGCTGCCAACTTTCGGGCCATCAGGTAAACAGGACCGTTTGAACTGTTGAGAAAAAAATCGACGGTAAAAGAGTTGAAGCCATTTGAGAATTTCTGCTTTCGAATAGTCCCCCTTGAACGCACGACAAGCCAAGTCAAGAATTTTGCGTGGTGCAAATTGATTTCGAACAACCTGAAAAAGAAAGAAATCATGCAGTTCATAAGGACCAACATGATCTTCAGTTTTCTGGCTAATATCACCATCTTCATCTGGCGGCAACAGTTCGGGAGAAACCGGAGTGGCACACACATCATGAAGAACCTCGGCAGCCTTACCGCTGAATTCGGCTTCGGCACACCATTCAACCAGGTAACGAACAAGAGTTTTTGGCACAGAGGCGTTAACACCGTACATCGACATATGGTCGCCGTTGTAGGTTGCCCAGCCGAGGGCCAACTCCGACAAGTCACCGGTGCCAACAACGATACCTCCAACCTGGTTAGCCAGATCCATGAGAATCTGAGTGCGCTCACGGGCCTGAGAGTTCTCGTATGTAATATCGTGTTTTTCAGGATCTTGGCCGATATCAGCAAAATGCTGATGGACAGCGGCATCGATACTGATGGTCCGTAAGGTCACACCAAGTTCTGCAGCAAGAGCCTCTGCATTCCCCTTCGTTCTACTGGTCGTCCCGAAAC
>CBDUFN010000020.1:0-20768 GCA_965366475.1 uncultured bacterium
GAACGTTGGGCGCGCTCACGTTTCCATGGGGAAGAATTTAACTGCGCTTTGCGATTACATCTGGCTGAATCGTTGACCAAGAAAGGTTTTTCTGCTGTTGCTCCTGAACGCTTGCCAGGCTTTGATTATCGACAGAGTGAACGTTTCGGCCTTGCTTCAAATTGGTCGGAACGACATACCGCCTGGATTGCCGGGCTAGGAACGTTTGGCTTGTCTGATGGCTTAATCACCAAGGCTGGTAAAGCGGTTCGATTCGGTTCGGTGGTGGTTAATGTGGCTCTTGAAGCAACGCCGCGAACATATGACGGTCATCATGATTGGTGTCTCTGGTACGCCAAGGGAACCTGTGGGGTTTGCATGAAACGTTGTCCGGCTGATGCGATTGCTCAGGAAGGCCACGACAAAGTCGCTTGTTATACTTATATCCGGAATGTTACGACTCCCTATGTAAAAGAACATTATGGTACTGGGGCCACACCCTGCGGTCTCTGTCAGGTGAAGATTCCCTGTGAAGCAAGGTCGCCAATCTGAACGTCATCGTAGTTATCATGATAGGATGTACTTATGACTCTGCTTCATAAACACATGCTTCCTCGATTCTGTTTGTTCTTAACCCTCTTCTGCCTGATTTTGCCTGCCGTCAGCCAAGCCAAGGCCTTTGACCACAAACATGCTGCGTGGTCTCAACTGCTCAAGGCCAATGTCCATTGGAATCAGAATCACACGGCCTCTCAGGTGGACTATGCCGGGATTCAGAAGCAGAAGAAAACCCTTGATCGCTACCTCTTTAAGCTCTCGGCGGTTTCCCGGACGGAGTTTGATCGGTTCAGCCGTGAAGAGCAGCTGGCGTTTCTCATCAATGCCTACAATGCCTTCACCGTTGCGTTGATTCTGACTGAATACCCGGAGATTGATTCGATCAAGGACCTTGGATCACTTTTTTCTTCACCATGGAAAAAGGCATTTTTCAACCTCCTTGGAGAGTCACAGACTTTGGATGGCATAGAGCATGGTTTGATACGAGGGTCTGGTCGCTATAACGAACCCCTGATTCATTTTGCGGTTAATTGTGCCTCTGTTGGATGTCCGGCTTTACTTGATGGCGCTTTCGTCGCTGACGAGATTGATCAGCAATTGCTTGACAGCACCAAGAGTTTCATCAAGGACCGCACGCGAAATCGGTTTGATGCCAGCTCTGGAAGGTTGAAAGTTTCAAGCATTTTTGATTGGTACGCTGAGGATTTTACCAAAGGCTGGCGTGGATATAATTCATTGCAGGAGTTTTTCCGCATGCACGCTGATTGGGTTACCGATGATGCGCAGAGTGGCAAACGTTTGCGCGATGGCGGGGTGACTATTGATTTCCTGAATTATGATTGGAATTTGAATTCTTTAAAATGATCTATGTGCTTAGCGTAATGTTCAGCGCTACGAGCACTTCAGGATGTTACCGTTATTATTTATTCTCTAACACGACTTTCGATTTAAAACTCATCTGCCTATTTTGCTTTGAACTTGTGTCTGCTCTTTCTACGAAAAGTGTAATGAAGTAGAAAATAATCAGCAAGAAGAGGCAAAAGGCTGCCAGCTTGAAGATCCCTTTTGGTTTGGTATAGAAAAAATCAGTAAGATTAAGGCCAACTATGGCGACCAAGATCAGGTTCACTTGAAAAAGACAGCCGCATTCTTTAACTGTTATTCAAGCTATGTTGACTCAGAGACTTCCCGCTTAACCCCTTCTCCAATCGTGAAACTTTTTAACCCATTCCAATAGCTTCTCAGGAGCATGAGCTTTTTTCCATTCACCTGCTGCGGCCTTGTTGGCCTCCGACATGGTTGGGTAAGTATGGATAGTGCCAAGAATCTTGTTGAGCCCGAGTCCATGTTTCATGGCCAGTACATATTCTGCAAGCAAGTCCCCGGCATGAGTGCCGACGATAGTGACGCCGAGCATTTTGTCACTTCCTGGTTTGGTCAATATTTTAATCCAACCATGGTCTTCTGAATCAGCTATAGCACGATCAAGATCATCAATGCCGTAGTGTGTCACTTCATAAGCGATGTTCTGAGCCTTTGCTTCGTCCTCTGAGAGGCCAACGCGAGCAACCTCAGGGTCAGTGAAGGTTGCCCATGGGATGACGCTGTAATCGACTTTGAATGACTTGAAGGTGCCAAACAAAGCATTCACTGAGGCATACCATGCCATGTGCGAAGCTGTGTGAGTGAATTGGTAGGGGCCGGCAACATCACCAACGGCGAAAATGTTGGGGAAATTGGTTCGCAGGAGTGGATCAACGGCAACGGTTCCTCGATCAGAAATTTCAATACCGAGTTCTTCCAGTCCGAAACCGGTCACGTTGGGCTTTCGGCCAACGGCGACAAGAAGGTGATCGAAGGGGATCTTGACGGTTTCGCCATTTGCATCGCAGAGCAGAACATTCTGATTGTCTTCTTGAACGATTTCCTTGGCTGCGTGACCCGTCAGGACACGGACTCCGTCTTCTTTGAATTGTTTCTCAACATAGGCCGAGACTTCGGGATCTTCACGGCCCATGATGCGTGGAGCCATCTCCACCTGGGTGACATCTGCGCCGAGGCGAGCCATGGCCTGAGTCATTTCTGATCCGATCGGTCCGCCACCGAGAACGATCAGGCGTCCCGGGTTTTGCCGCAATTCCCAGAGATTGTCCGACGTCAGATAGTCGATCTTTTCAATGCCGGTGATTGGTGGCACAAAAGGCTTGGCTCCGGTTGCGATGATGATGTTGCGTGTGGTAAGCGTTTCACCATTGACTTCGACAGTCCAGGGCGAGGTGATTTTAGCGGCACCGGTAAAACATTCCACTCCAAGCTTTGAGTAGCGCTCTATGGAATCATGGGGTTCAACTTTTTCGATGACTTCCTGCACCCGTTCCATGACATCGGCAAAGTTATATTCGAACTGCCCCGACGTGAAACCAAACTCGTTGGCGCGCTTGGCATAAGAAAGCATTTTGGCAGAGCGAATGAGAGCCTTGCTCGGGACACAGCCGGTGTTTAAACAGTCGCCACCCATTTTGTCTTTTTCAATCAAGGCCACTTTGGCTTTGACTGCCGCAGCGATATAAGCTGAGACCAGACCACCGGAACCGGCCCCGATTGCAACGAGGTTGTAGTCAAACTTTTCCGGTTTCTGCCAACCATCAAAGGCCTTGCGACTTTTAACAACGTCAATGATGCGTTTGGCAATCAGAGGAAAAATGCCGAGCAAGACGAAGGAGATCAAGATGCCTGGCGAGAGAATCCCCGCGGCACTTTCGATCTGGCCAAGCTGGGTTCCTGCATTGATGTAGACCGCTGTGCCGGGGAGCATGCCGAGTTGACTGACCCAATAGTAGGACAGGGCTCGCATCGGGGTCAGGCCCATTACCAGATTTATGACAAAGAAAGGGAAGAGGGGAACCAGCCGTAGGGTAAAGAGATAGAACGCGCCTTCACGCTCGACGCCTTCGTTGATTGCTTTAAGCTTGTCGCCGAACTTGCCCTGCACCCAATCGCGCAACAGAAATCGCGAAGCAAGAAAGGCCAGTGTTGCACCGATACTGCTGGCAAAAGAAACTGTAATCAGGGCGGTCCAGAACCCGAGCAGGCCACCACCTGCCAATGTCATGACTGCAGCACCCGGCAACGAGAGCGCAGTGACCAGCACGTAGATAATAAAGTAGAGAGCAATCGTCAACAGCCTGTTGGCTACATAGAAGTCGCTGAAGGCTTGCTGCCGATCTTTGAGATACTCGAGGGTCAGGAAACGCTGTAGATCAAAGACGAAAAAAGCGACAATCAAGATAATGATTGTCGCGATCAGGATGATTTTTGAATTACGTGATGTCATGAAAACGCCCTTTCTACAAGTTGGGTGGCGTGGATATCAGGGTTGTCAAATGACAACACAGTGACAGCTTATCATATTCACGTAAATTGATTCAGGCAGAAACCTTATTCACCTGCAGGAGATCAGTCAGACCAAGGAAAACTTTCTGAAGACCATCCATGCGCAGATTGCGCATTCCCTGTTGCATAGCCAGAGTCGTAATCTCTTCGACCCCCAAGTTTTGTTTGATGGCGCGCTTGATTTCAATTGAGTTTGTCATCAGTTCGTGAACTGCGATACGTCCGCTGTAGCCACTGTTATCACATGCGTCGCAGCCAACCGCTTTCATCAAGGTCAGGTCTTTGGAGAACTTTGGCAGCGCGTCTTCCTTGAATTGTTCCGTACCATAGGCCGCAACCAGATCATTGTACTCCTCTCGGTTGGGATGATAAGCCTCTTTGCATTCATTGCACAAACGGCGTGCCAACCGTTGCGCAATAATGCCGAGCATGGCATCGGCAAAGTTGAATGGATCCATACCCATGTCAATCAGTCTGATTACAGTTTCCGGAGCACTGTTGGTGTGCAGGGTGCTGAATACCCGGTGACCGGTCAGCGACGCACCGATCGCAGTCTTTGCTGTCACCGGATCACGCATTTCGCCGACCATGATGACGTCGGGATCAGCTCTTAGGAATGAGCGTAAGGCGTCCTCAAAAGTAAAGCCTATCTTGGGATGCACCTGGACCTGGCGTAATCCGGCCTGAGTGATCTCCACGGGGTCTTCCGCTGTCCAGATTTTTGTTTCCGGCGAGTTGATTTCCGCCAGAGCCGAATGCAGAGTGGTCGTTTTCCCCGAGCCGGTTGGACCGACGCAGAGAATGATACCGTACGGCCGATATAACAACTCCTTGAAACGTTCCAGGTTGCTTGCGGAAAAGCCTAAACTGTCGAGGGGGATGATGTTTGAAGAGGCCAAAACACGTAGTACTGCATCTTCCTGACCACCCACTGTTGGAGTGATTTCAACACGATACTCAATGCGCTCACCGGCCTGTTTGAGCATGATCTTGCCAGATTGAGGCCGCCGGTGTTCTGCAATGTCCAACTTGGCAATGATCTTCAATCGAGAAATCACGGCTGCTTTGTAGGTTGCCGCAATCTGGTGAACGGTAAAGCAGATGCCGTCTTTGCGGTAACGGATTTTAAGTGGCTGGGGGCCCATGCCCGGCTCAAAGTGAATGTCAGAAATCCCTTTGTTCTTAGCATCGAGAAGTACTTTGTTGACCAAAGTGATGACCTTGGAGTCCGACTCTGTGATTTTGTCGAGCTCCGGTTCTTCATCGACGACAACATCAAGATCTTCCAGTTCGTCAATCAGGTCTTCAACGCTGTCGTCCGCGTGGTCGAAGATGTCAGAAATTCTTTCGCTAATCTGATTAGAGCGAGCGCAGACAAGTTCGATCCGGCTGTTGGTGGCAAAACGCAGATTTTCACTGATGGTTGGATCGGTCGGAGTTGATGTTGCGACTCTGAGAATGTTGTCCTGTATTGAGATGGGTAAGGCTTGCATTCGCTCAATCATTTCACGAGGGACTTGTCGTAACGCCTCCGGGCAGATTGAGATTTCATCAAGATCGATAACCTGTAAACCAAACTTATGTGCCAGTGCTGAGAGAAGCTGGTCTTCAGTGATCAGGCCACGTTCAATGAGGATCAGACCGATGCGTTTGCGTTTCCCGGAAACCTGCTCTTTCAGTGCCTCTTCGACCTGTTGGTTCGATACAAGCCCTGCTTCTACGAGGATGTCGCCAACACGGATCTGGCCTTTCTTGCCATGTTGAATCGCGTTGTCTATTGCCTGCTCAACGACGACCTGCGGAACTTCCGCTTTCTCTGCGATGATTTCGCCGACGCGTCGAGTCCTTAAACTTTGTTGTTCTGTCAAGGCCTCCTCGAGGTCGGACTTTTTAACCAGACCCTGTTGACTTAGAACTTCGCCCAAGGGTTTGTCGTTGTTCCGTCTTTTGAATCCTACCGAAGTAAAAAATATCGATTTAAAATCACTGTCGATCTCAACGGGATAGCCGAAAAACCCCTGAGCGACCCGTTTCCCACTTTTTTTAAGTCGCAAGTGGAAGCGTTCTCCGGTGTATGTGGTTACGTCTTCAAAGAATTCATCTTCGCTGAAGGAATCAGCCAAGTCAGGTTTGCCGAGGAACTTGATGAAGCAGATGTCTTCAAGGTTGAAGAGACTGTTCTTTTGCTCAGCGCTACAGAAAAAGTCTATCTGCCCGGTGGTCGGCTCAAATTCCTTATTCAGGGTGCCATAGCTGTCACTGCCGTCAAGCAGTTTGATGATCAGTTCGGATTGCACAGAAATCCCCCCTGGGAAGAGTGTCAGCCTAAATAATGCGAAACAAGTAAAACACCTCTATTCTAAAGCTTTTACGTTATTTTCCAAGTAAAAATCTTGGCTGATAGGGTTGCCGACAGTAAGTGACTCCTTTTAATGGTTGTTCACCTTTTGCCTCACTTAGCTGCTCGTAGATAATCTCTTTGAAAAAAGAGCGGCTGCGATGACAAAAATCATGGAGAGCCAAAGACAGCCAGCCAATCCGGATAGTTGGAAAACGACTCCCGAGAGTAAAGTGCCTATCAAGCGTCCTGTGGCGTTAGCCATGTAGTAAAAGCCGACGTCCATTGCCACGTGATCGTCATTTGAATACGACAGAATAAGATAACTATGGATGGCAGAGTTGATTGCGAAAATTAAGCCGAACAGAGCGAGTCCTCCGACGACGATCAGTCTTGGATCGAGGTTGAATTGTACCCCGGCGGCAATTATGGCTGTGAGCCCTGCCAGCAGGAATGCTGCATTGGTAGCGCTGCTCCCCTGAGGTGGGGCGTTGCCGAGAAAGGTCTTGAGTAGTTTCGGAGCGATGGCCTGGACTGCACCGTAACCAATGACCCAGAGCGCCAGGAACCCACCAATTTGAGTATGAGTCCAATGCAAAGAGGTGGCGAGAAAGATAGGTAGGCCGACTACGAACCAGATGTCACGTGAGCCAAACAGGAAGAGGCGAGCAGCAGACAGCAGATTGATCTTACGGTTCTTGGAAAGAATACGTGAAAATTTGATCTTCTGTTTTGCCTGGCCCATCTCCTTCGGCAGGTTGATAACGGCAAAAATCAGGATGAGAATCAGACTGCCAGCCATCAGTAAGAGAGAACCGCGAAAACCGAGCCAGGTCAGAAGCACTCCACCGAGAAAGAATCCGACACCTTTAAGGGCGTTCTTTGAACCGGTCAGAATGGCGACCCATTTGAACAGGGTTGATTCTGCATCGCTTGGAACCAACTGCTTGATGGCACTTTTCGAGCTCATCTTGGTGAGGTCTTTAGCGATGCCGGAGAGAGCCTGGGAACCCATGACGTAGGCAACCGAATAGGTTGCAGACCACAATGGGTCAAGAAGAGCCAGCATGATCAAGGCCATTGCTTGCAGACTCAGTCCTGCAAAAAGCGTTGTTTTTAATCCGAAATGGCTACCGAGCCAACCGCCGATGAGATTGGTGATAACGCCGAAGAACTCATAAAGGAGAAAGAGGAGGGCGATCTGAGTCGGCGTGTAGCCCAGTTGATGGAAGTGCAGCAAAACCAACATGCGCAGAGCGCCGTCGGTGAGTGTGAAGCCCCAATAGGCTCCTGTTACCAGTGAGTAGTTGCGTAAAGCGTTCATTGCTAGAGAGTTACTGTTTGAGGGATCGAGCAACTTTACCGCAGAGTTCCATCATACGATGAACATAACCCATTTCGTTGTCGTACCAGACCAACAGTTTGAGCTGCGTATCATCAACCACCATGGTTGAAAGGGCATCAACGATCGCTGAACGCGGATCGCCTTTAAAGTCGATTGAAACCAACGGACGATCTTCAACCCCAAGTATGCCTTGCAACTCGCCCTCTGCTGCATCCCGAAAGAGTTGGTTGATCTGGTCAGAGGTTACTTTTTGACTCATCTCGAAAACGGCATCGGTGATCGAAGCGTTCAAGAGTGGTACCCGTACCGCATGACCGTTCAGTTTTCCCTTAAGCTCCGGATAAATCATGGTAATCGCTGTGGCTGATCCTGTTGTAGTTGGAATCAGTGAGAGACTGGCGGCTCGGGCACGGCGCAAATCTTTATGTGGGGCATCGACGATAGTCTGGGTGTTGGTTTGGTCATGAATGGTGGTGATGACACCGTGGGTAATGCCAATTTGCTCATGAAGAACCTTCACCACTGGCGCCAGGCAGTTGGTCGTGCAGGATGCGGCAGTCAGCAGGTGATGTTGCTCTGGTTGGTAGAGGTTGTCGTTGACACCCATGACAACGTTCAGTGCTCCTGATTTAACTGGCGCCGCAACGATGACTTTGCGTGCTCCGTTTTCGAAATGTGGAGCCAGCTCTTGCGTTGTTCGAAAGGCCCCCGAGGAGTCGATGACAATGTCGACCTCATGGGAGTCCCAGTCGATTTCTGCAGGGGAGGCGAACTCACTGAAAGTGATTACTTTATCTTTGATTTGAATCGCTTTGTCTGTAGCACTAATTTCTTCACGCCAGCGACCATGAACAGAATCAAACTCTAAAAGATGAGCTGCCGTTTGTGCCCCACCACTAATCTCGTTGATGTGGACGATGTCAAAATCTGGAGCTTGCCAGGCTTCTCGTAACGCCAAGCGGCCCATGCGGCCAAACCCGTTGATACCAACTCTTATACTCATACTGTCCTCAAGTTTTATTGATTTGTTCAAAAAGCGCTATTTGCTCGGCCATGGAAAGCTTTTTACGGCAATCGGCGGAAGATTTAAGACAAAGTCGACAGCGGTCGTCTGAGCACCATTGGCAACAGCGACAGTCTGGACAGGGATGTTTCTTGTCAGGCGTGTTCATCCCTGTATTTTACGGCGTTTGCTTCAATTGGCACAAGGCCGTGACTCATAATTAGTTTTTTTCGCTGTCGGTAAAGATATCCCGCTTCACAAAGTTCCGCAAGCAACAGTAAAAAAATGGCTATGGCGATTCCTGGCAAAGGCACAATTTGTGCCGAGATAATGGGCCAGAAAGCAATCATCAGAAGAGCTTTGTAAAAGGTCGAATAACCCAGGCGAGCCGTCATGTGCGCTCCGGAAAACCAACCGCGAAGTAGATTGGCTGCACCGTACAGGATCGGGAACAGTGCACAAGCGGTTAAGGGCCACGCAATGTAATGGCGCATATTGATGTCGAGACCCATGATGGTGCCGAGAATCGGGGTGTTCAGAGGCCAGGCGATCAACAACATAATCAGGGCCATGCCGAAGCTGACTTTGACGAAAAATTGAACCAGGGCCGCGTTGTCTTCATCTTGTCGAACCAGAGTCAGATACGCTTGTTGCAAGTTGCGCATTGGCCCTGCAAGGAGAAAGAGAAAACCACGGATAATGCCGAAGGCTGCCAGTGCCAGGGTGCCATCTGGCAAGCGGCTGATAATCGCGTTGATTATGAGTGGCACCGTTTGTTGTAAACCAGAAGAGTAGGCCAGGGGGAGGCCATATCGTAGTATTTCAGAAAAGCTGCTTTCCTCAGCGGTTGTCGCCGGCAACGTCACGCGCCAGGCAAAGAATCCGATAACCAGAGTTTCTGTGCCGACACAGCCGAGTAGAGCAAAGGCTGCAACTTGAGTACCGGTGAACCACAATTGGCCGAGCCAGAGATAGGCAAAGAGTAAAACGATGCGGATAGCCGTGGCAAAAGAGACCAGACCGGTTCGTCTAGCGCGAATAACCAACCCTTGAAAAAGACCGCGCAAACCGGTAATGAAAGGCAGAAACACCAAGAGCGCCAGTGTGTCGCGGGCTCCTTGAGCGACTTCGGGAGAGACTCCTAAGAGGTGATCCAGAATGAAGCTACCGATTGGACTGAAAGCGAGCAACGCAAGGAGGACAGAGACCCAGGTGGCGATCAGAAAAACAAACAGGGTCATGCTGAGCAGTGATTTACGGCCGCGCACCATGGCGATTGTGATCGTGTGATTCTGGTAGGATGGCGAAGCAACAAACAGGTGTAGGACCATGGCCACCGAGAACCCTGCCAGAACCACCACTGCATCGTCGAGACGTGCAAGCCCGGCGTTGATAATCGAGTGGGAGACACTCATCAATTGAACGTTAAGGAGGAGCGGAAAGAAAAAGAGGGCGATGTCCTTCTGGGTTAGCCGCGCATCGTTCAAGAGAGCTCTTCCCTGGGGAACACAAGAGGCAGGTCGGTGGCTCTATTCACTTGGAAATCGGCTCGCAGGCCATCGTCATGGCCCAATCCCCACGCGCAAAAGCACGATTTGACTTTGGCGGCATGGGCTGCACGCAGATCAACGTGATGATCACCGAGCAGGACGGTGTGCTCCGGATCACAGCTGAAAACTTTCAAGGCATGGTGAACCATGTCGGGGTGAGGTTTTCTCTGCAAACTGAGTTCGGCTCCGATGACGTGCTGAAAGAAAGGAGCCAGACCGAAACGTTCGACGATGATCTCGGCAAGATGTTGTGGTTTGTTGGTGACCACTGCCATCGGTTTATCACGGTGCATCTCGAGGAACTCCATGATCCCGGGGTAAATCACAGTCTCGTCAGTTAAGTGTTCGGTGTAAATCTCCATGAAACGCTGCCGGCGCTTCATGGAGAAGAGAGCATCGGGCAGGGCTCGCTGTAAAAGCAGGCCAACGCCATCGCCAACATAAGCTCGCACCTGTTCGCTGGTTATTGCAGGCAGGTCGAGTTCTTGCCGTAATAGATTAATAGCTTTGGTCAAGTCGGGGATTGAATCGACCAGGGTGCCATCGAGATCAAAGAGGAATGTGTTAATAGACATTTTAGCGCCAAGGGTATGAGTCTGAAAAAATAAACGTAAAGCCTACAAGGACATTAAAAGATAAAAGCGAAACCCTTCTGATAAGGTCAAAGTCAGATCGCTTGCTGCAAGGTCTATAGCCTGAACAGATCGAGATCAATCTTTTGTTTGCATCTCGTTGCTATCGAGCCCCGAAAATAGCCGTGCCGACCCGTACCATGGTTGAGCCTTCTTCAATGGCCACGTCATAATCATGACTCATGCCCATAGAGAGTTCCTGCATGGTGACATTCGACAGTTTTAGCGTGTCAATTTGTTCTGCCAGCTCTCGTAATTGTCGGAAATAAGGACGAACGCCTTCTTTGTCTGCCTCCCATGGAGGTAGTGCCATCAGCCCTTTGATGCGGACATGTTGCAGTTGAGAGACGTCTTTCACCAGATTGATCAGCGCATTGGCTGTGGTGCCCGATTTACTCGCTTCTTCTCCGAGATTCACCTGAATTAAAATGTCGACACAGGCATTGTCTTTACCCCACTGCCGGTCAATCTCCTGAGCAACGGAAAGACGGTCAACAGAATGAATCATGGCCACTTTACCGCGAAGATATTTTACCTTGTTGCTCTGTAGTGCGCCGATAAAGTGCCATTCGGCGTCAGCGTTAACCTCGTCAATTTTAGCGACACACTCCTGAACATAACTTTCACCGAACAACTTTTGTCCGGAACGAAATGCTGCGTCAATATCTGCTGCCGGCTTTTTCTTGGAGACCGCGACCAGCCTGACGTCTTCAGCTTTTCTGCCGCACTCTTTGCAAATGCTGGCAATACGTTCCTGAATCTCTGCGATATTAGAGGCAATAGTCATAAAGATCACTTTGCTGTTGTGAAGAGTTCAACCGCGCCCATTTCTTCTAGCGCAGCAATGACTTCGCAAAGAGGTAAGCCGACGACGTTGGTATAGCTTCCCTCTATTTTTAAAACCATAAAGGAGCCGATGCCCTGAATGGCATAGGAGCCTGCTTTGTCAAAGGGCTCTCCTGTGGCAATGTACCCCTCGATTTCTCTCGTTGTCAAATCCTTGAAGAAGACTTTGGTCGTGATTGCTGCGCTGAAAGTTCGATCTGTTTCACGATCATAGACGGCATATCCTGAGATGACTCTATGGCTCCGTCCTGAAAGACTGGTCAGCATCTTTTCAGCGTCTTTTGCATCGACAGGTTTGCCCAACACGCTCTGGTCTCGCACTACGACCGTGTCGCTACCGATGAACCAGCGTCCATTCTGTTTTACTCTGTTCGAGACTTCCATGGCTTTGTCACAGCTCAAACGGACCACATGCTCTTCGGGCGATTCATCGGCAAGCAGAGTCTCATCAGCACAGCTTGGTACTGTTTGAAAAGTTATTCCGACTTGTTTGAGAAGTTCACTGCGGCGAGGTGATGCAGAAGCGAGTACAATATCTTGAAGATTGTCTGGCATGTAAGATTTCCGATAAATGGGTAGAGTTTATTCTTGGGTCGAGAGGAGTGTTTTTCCTTCAAGCTCTGAATCGTAAAGGACTAATCGGTTGCGTCCCGTTTGCTTGGCACTATAGAGAGCCAAGTCAGCAGCATGGAGCAATTCATTTGTTGTGACGCCATCAGCAGGGAAGGCTGCGATACCGAGGCTGATGGTCAAGCGGCCGAGAGGGAGATGGCTTTCTCCTGGAAAACTTTCGGATTCAATCGCTCTGCGAATCCTCTCACCGACGAGTAAGGATTCTTTTTTGCTGGTGGCCGGGAGGATCAGACAGAACTCTTCCCCTCCGTAGCGTGTCACAATGTCCATGTCGCGAGCAGATCGTCGCATCAGGTCGGCGGCTTTGCGAAGAGCATTGTCGCCGGCCAGGTGGCCACAGAGATCGTTGTAAACTTTGAAGCTGTCCAGGTCGGCCAGAATAATGCAGAAGTTCTGTTCCTGGCGTTCTCCACGGCTGAATTCTTCCTGTAAACGGTCTTCGAGAAAACGCCTGTTGTAGAGATTTGTCAGTGGGTCGGTGATTGAAAGCTTCTCGAACTGTCCGGCCTTCTCCAGGGTGGCCGCGCGATCAATCATCAAGACTGCGTAGCCGGTGAATGTCTGGATCATGTTAAGGTCGGATTCGGTAAAGGTGTCGCCATTCTCTTTATCGGCCAGGTTGAGAACACCGACCAGTTTACCATCGGCTTCTAGAGGAATGCTGATAAAGGATTTTGTTTTGAAACGTGGCCGATTTTTCACGGCTACGCGATTGTCTCTTTCAATATCGTTGACCAGCATAGGAAAGCCACTCTTGGCAACTTTACCGGAAATCCCCTCACCATAAGCAACGGTCATGGTCTTTGCCAGTGATGATGTCATGCCCTTGGCTGCTTCGATCTTTAATGTTCCTTCTGTCTCGTGTAACAACATCAAAGACCCGCTGGACGCGTTCAAAAGTTTGGCAGACAATTCCAGTATCTGCTTGTAGAGTTCCTGACGATTTTCAATCAGGGCGAGCGTGCTGATCATTGAGAGCATACGGGTAGAACCTGGCCGCTCTTGCTGACGCCCTTCTGCTGTCTGCAGACTCTCCAGTCGTGTGGCGAGACGATTGACCAATAGCTCGATTAAGGCCTGATCTCGGTCGTGCAAGTCAACATCCAGAATCGCGATGGCACCTACTTGGCAGTTATTCTCTCGTAGGGGGAAGAGGTGCGCAGAATGCGTTTCAAGGCCGGGAAAGAGGTCTTTCAGGGCCTGCCCTGAAAGGGCTTCCGGATGACCCGGTGCGTTTGATAAATGTTCTGCCAGTTGCTTCTGGTCCAGTTGATAGCTGTCTGGGTCAAGTCCAAGAGTCGAATGGACAGACATTGAAAGACCTGGTTGCTGCAGGATAATCAAAACCTTTGGCAGGTTGAACAGGACGACCAATGCTTCACTGACAATAGTTACTGCTTGCTCACTCTCTTTGCAATCGGCCAGATCACGAGCTAACTTTTGAACGGCTTCGAGTCTCTTTGTCGTGCGTGTCAGGCCGAGGGTATGCAGCTGTTGCTCCAGTAGGCGTGGCAGTGAGCGGAAAATTTCTTCAGCAATTGATTCAGCCTCCGACAAACTGATCAGCTGCGGTGAGTTCACTGATTCGGCAATTGAAGCGTTGCTTGTTGGCTGATTCCCTTTCCATGTACTGTGTGTGGAGGAATCGCTCTTCTCAAAGACTCCACCACCAATCAGGCAATCTGGCAGGTCCCGGTTCTCAGGAAGAGGAATAATGAAACAGAGGAAACCTTGTGGGCAGGACTGAATAATCGGTTGATTTGACAGCAATGCCTGGGAAATACTCGCTTCCCAACCCTGAACACAGTCGGTGGCGCAGTTGAGGGCTCCATCGAGGGGGGCGCATACGGTGTTGATCGCTGAAATAAGCGCCGCCCGGCCCTGAACTTCGGAATAAACGTCCAGATTGAACGGCGCGCTGAGGGGGTGTTGACGCAACATTTCAAGAAGGTCTCGTGGGTCGACCAGTTTGATTGATGAAGTGCCGGTAAGTGTCACGAACTGCCCCTTCTCTACTGCAAAAAATGTTGTTGTTGGTGAGTCTAGAATTAGTTTGTTAACATTAACTCAGAACTCTAACAGGTAACTAGCCTTCTGGCAATTCTGTAGACAGTAATTTTAATGCTCCGATTGCCATGACGCAAGATCAGCAAGGGCTCGGTCAGCCAGCGCTTGGCGCCGGTCGCGTCGTTTGCGAATGCGCATCTCGAGCGGAGGGAAGAGCCCGTAGGTGATATTCATTGGTTGGAAGTTGTCAGCCGATGCTGTGATCGGATAGTTGAGCAATGCACCAAGTGCTGTGGTTGGAGGTGGTGGCTGAAACTTGCGTTCTTGATGGAAGGCAATGGCTGATTTCCCCGCCAGAAAACCACTTGCGGCAGATTCCACATAGCCTTCGACTCCGGTGATTTGGCCGGCAAAGAAGATGTTTGGATTTTCCTTCAGCTGAAGTGCTGCATTCAGGCATGCCGGTGAGTTGATGAATGTATTCCGATGCATGCTTCCCAGTCGCGCAAATTTGATATTTTCCAATCCCGGAATTGTGCGGAAGATTCGCTCCTGTTCCGGGTAGGTCAGCTTGGTCTGAAAACCAACTAAATTGAAAAGGTTGGCATGTTTGTCATCTTGTCGCAGCTGGATAACGGCAAAGGGGTCACGTCCAGTTCTGGGGTCGCGTAATCCAACGGGTTTCATGGGACCAAAAGCCAGAGTCATCTCACCACGTTCGGCAAGCACCTCAATCGGCATGCACCCTTCAAAGTGGACAACTTTTTCGAAATCGTGTGGAGCAACTTTGTCTCCTTTGCAGAGAGCATCGACAAAGGCAAGGTACTGTTCCTTGTCAAAAGGACAATTAAGGTAGTCAGCGCCACCGCGATCATAGCGTGATGCGGCATAGACCTGTTCCCGGTCGATTGAGTCGGCTTCAACAATAGGAGCGATTGCATCGTAGAAGTAGAGGTGCTCCTGACCGGTGAGGGTCGCTATCTTTTCTGCCAGAGCATCAGAGGTGAGTGGTCCGCTGGCAACAATAACCAGATGATCCTCTGGAATCTCTGTGATCTCCTGTCGGTGCAGTGTGATCAGGGGGTGTTTTTCAATCTGCTCTGTGATTTGTTGGGAAAAACCTTCCCGGTCTACGGCCAGAGCCCCCCCGGCTGGAACCTCATGAGTGTCAGCGGTAGAGATAAAGAGGCTGTTGCAGCGACGTAATTCCTCTTTCAGGAGTCCGACGGCATTATGCATGCCGGTACCACGCAAACTGTTTGAGCAAACAAGCTCACTCAGGTTTCCGCTCTGGTGAGCAGGAGTCATGCGTTGTGGACGCATTTCAAATAATTTGACAGGGATTCCCTGTTCGGCAATTTGCCAGGCGGCTTCACAACCTGCGAGGCCGGCGCCGATAATGGAGATAGGGTTCATGATCTGTTTCCCAAAGATAGTTGAGGTTTATTGATCGCTGTGGATATGTGTATAGCTAACCGAATCAGCTAAAAAACGAAATTGATCGTGGCTAAATTTGATGCGCTGATAAAAGGCAAGCTCAAGATCTCAATGTCGTTTGCTGTCCATTGTATCCGTTTTGGTCAGTTCTTGTCTGTTTCCTATGACTCTTTTTCTAAAATATCATTGTTGATCGTTTTGAGTTGAGCGGCGTGACGTTAAGGACAGAAAAGGCCGAGCAATACGCTCGGCCTTTTCTAGTTTGTATGTCGACCTTAACCTCAGGCGTCTTTTTTAGTGGTTTTCTTTGCTGCTGGTTTTTTGGTTGCGGCTTTTTTGGGTGCCGCCTTTTTAGCCGGAGCTTTCTTAGCCGGCGCTTTTTTGTCTGTGGTCTTCTTAGTCGTTTTTTTAGCTGGTGCTTTCTTCGCTGCCGGTTTTACTTCGGGCTCAATCAGCGTGATCAGGTAATCACATTCTTCTTGAGGACACTTACGCACAGTGCCTGCGCGCTTGGTGGTTTTTTCGACAGTCAAGGGGAAATCACATTTCGGGCAAGGTTCCTCAAAGGGCTGATCCCAGAGCGCGTACTTGCACTTTGGATAACGATTACAGGAATAGAAGATTTTACCGTAGCGACTCTTCTTTTCCATGATCTCCCCTTCCTTGCAGGAGGGACAATCGATGTCGAGAGATTTTGGCTTGATCAGCGGTTGGTTGTTCTTGCAGTCCGGGTATCCTGAACAGGCCAGATATTTACCGTAGCGTCCTTCCTTGAACTGCATTGGCTCACCGCATTTTTCACATTTTTCGTCAGAAAAGACGACTTCTGCATTGCGGTCGCCGTTAACCGGGCGCGTGTATTTACATTCGGGGTAGCCATCGCAGGCGATGAAATAACCGTTACGGCCGTATTTTTTTGTCAGCTGCTGCTCGCATTCCGGACACTTTTCATCAAGAGGCTCACCGACAAATCTGACTTCTTTGACGATTTCAACTTCTTGTTTGAAAGGAACCCAGAAGTCTTTCAGGAAGGACTTCCATTCACCTTTGCCGAGAGAAATGGCATCGAGGTCATCTTCCATGTTGGCCGTGAACTGGTAGTCAACGTATTTGTCGAAGCACTGCATCAGGAAGCGAATGACTTCGCGACCGAGATCTTGCGGATGAAACGCGCGCTTTATCAACTGAACATAGTTACGTTCCACCAAGGTGTTCATGGTGGCGGCATAAGTTGATGGGCGACCGATACCGTTTTCTTCGAGAATTTTTACCAGTGAGGCTTCTGTGTACCGCGGAGGCGGTTGAGTCGTATGCTCCTCACCAAGTAGCTCTTCAAAGGAGAGGGCTTCTTTTTCTTCCAGGCTTGGAAGGAGTCCCTCGACTTCTTCGCTCTCGGTGTCTTTGCCCTCGATGTAGACTTTCATAAAACCAGGAAAGCGAACCACCTGTCCCGAAGAACGGAACTGGAACTTGTCACCGGCGAGAATGTCAATCGTCGTTGCGTCGAGCAGGGCATCTGCCATCTGTGCCGCGATGGTGCGCTCCCAAATCAGCTTGTAGAGACGCAGTTCATCTGTGTCCAGAAACGTTTTAATTGATTCGGGATGTCTGGCCAGACCTGAAGGACGAATCGCTTCGTGAGCTTCCTGCGCGTTCTTTGCCTTGCTCTTATAGACACGGGGCTTGGCGGGGACATAGTCCTTGCCAAAACGATCTTCGATCACCTGGCGGGCTTCATCGATGGCAACATTGGAGAGCGTGACCGAGTCAGTACGCATGTAGGTGATCAGGCCAACCGGGCCATCACCCGTATCAACGCCTTCGTAGAGGCGCTGCGCCAATGACATGGTTTTACGTGCCGAGAAGCCAAGCTTACGGTTGGCTTCCTGTTGCAATGTACTGGTGGTGAAGGGGGCCGCAGGGCGACGTTTTTTCTCAGTACGACTGACGGCTGAGACGTGAACCGGTAAGGGTTTGATCTCTTCAACGAGTTGCTCGGCAGCTTTCTGGTCAGCAATGACCTTGTAACTGCTCGACTCAAGGTTTTTGGCGCTGGAGGCAACTTTTTCGCCATCGATGGTGTGTAGTCTTGCCGAGAAAGTGGTCTTTTCCGTATTGGCCATAGTGGCTTCAATGGTCCAGTACTCCTGGGCTATGAAGGCTTCGATCTCTGCTTCACGCTCGCAGACCAAGCGCAGGGCAACGGACTGAACCCGGCCTGCAGATCGGCTGCCGGGGATCTTTCTCCATAGGACAGGTGACAGGTTGAAACCAACAAGATAGTCGAGGATGCGCCGGGCTTGCTGAGCATCGACCATTTCTGTAGAAATCTGTCGGGGATTGGCCATCGCTTCGTTGACGGCGTCTTTAGTGATCTCATGGAAAACCACGCGACTTACACGGGGAGACTCCCCTTTTTCGTCAACACCGAGGGCTTCAAGAAGATGCCAGGCAATGGCTTCACCTTCACGGTCGGGGTCAGTTGCGAGGACAAGGTTGTCAGCCTTCTTGAGAGCCTGTTTGAGAATGCTCAGCTGTTTTTTCGCTTTGGCCGAAACGACATATTTAGGTTGAAAATCGTTGTCAACATCGACGGAACCGTCCTTGCTTGGAAGGTCGCGGATATGTCCATAGGAAGCAAGAACCTGGAAACCTTTGCCGAGAAATTTCTCGATGGTTTTGGCCTTGGCGGGTGACTCAACGATAACCAGAGAATTAGACATAGTGTGTATTCACATCTTTCGTCAGGAAATGAAAAAGGCCGCAGGAAATCCCGCAGCCTGTAGCTCGTTAGTTTAGTAGTCGTTGCCAGTCATCTTCTAGCAGGCAGTCGAATTCCCGGCGCCATTCGTTCTGTGAGTTTGCGAACATGGCCAGGACTGTAATGGTTTTAATCTCTTTCAGGGTGACTTCGTCCTCTGACATCAGCAAGGCTTTTTCGATGACCTCTTCTTGAGTATCGTCATCAAGGATGCCCATGGTTCTCAATCGGGTGAGAAATCCGCGTGCGTCAGATGAAAGAGCATGGTTTTCTTCAGCGGTGAAGACTCTGTGGCTTAGCGATGGAACGTTCAATGAGGTCTCACTTCCTGCCGGTGCACAGAGTGCTTGGCTTTCCATCCAACAGAAAGCTGCATCTATCTCCTCGGCTTCAAAGCCGATAGATAGTAGTTCTTCGACAAGATCGCTTTCATTCAACATGTCACGATCATCGAGAAAGTATTGGGCGATGAAACTTACGATCGCCAGAACCCGTTCTCTCAAGCGGTCTCCGTTGTTCCTTTTTTGTTGTTTAGCGTGCCAGTCGGCCTCTTATATAGCGGCCTCCAGGTAGCTTCTCAGCGTAATCCTGAAGCTCTAGCTGCAGTAAAATAGCCGAAAGCTCCATAGGTGTCAACCCACTTTCCCCCGCAAGTTCATCGCTGTGACGGGGGGTTAGGTCAAGTATGGAGAGAACTCCTCTTGTTGCTTCAGGGAGCTTAAGGTCGGTAATATCCGCAAGGGGGCGTCGTGTTCTGCATTGTCTGCCCACGCCGATAATTTGTAGAATCTCTATTGCTTCGGTGACCGGATGTGCCCCCTGCTTGATGAGCAGGTTTGGGCCGTAACTGGTGTTGTGATCAATGCCGCCGGGTACTGCCATCACTTCTCGTCCCTGCTCTAGAGCAAACTCAGCCGTGATGAGTGACCCGCTGTTGTTGGAGGCCTCAACCACAAGGGTCCCTCTGCTCAAGCCACTGATAATTCGATTGCGACCAGGGAAGTGTCCCGGCAGAGGTTGTGTGCCGGGGGCGTACTCTGAGAGAAGGGCTCCCTGCTCAATGATCTGGTGGTAGAGCCTTGCGTTTTCCGGTGGGTAGACTCGATCAATGCCACAGCCAAGAACCGCAACGGTCTTTCCTCCAGCATTTAAGACGCCCCGATGTGCTGCTGAATCGATGCCTCGTGCAAGGCCACTGATGATTGCCACGCCTGCTGTTGCCATCTGTTCGGCCAATTGTTCTGTGAAAATCCTGCCAACGTCGGTCGGGTTACGAGTGCCGACGACTGCAAGAGCCGGCTCTGCGGGTAACGTCCCACAGCCGTACAGCAGAGCCGGAGGATCGGGAAGATGTCGGAGTTGCGGTGGATAGTCAGGATCCCAGAAGGTACATATCCACCCCGCCATTTTGCCTAGAGTTTGGCAGGCTTTCTTTACTCTGGAGCCTGTTTCTTCTGGGATCTGTTTGTTCAATCCATGACGAAGGCCGGTCAGTTCAGGCCAGCCTTTGTTCGCCGCTTTAAGAGCATTTTCAGGAGATTCAAAGTGGTTGATCAAGGACATCAGGCCAACTCGGCCAAGGTTTGGTGTAAGCTGCAGGCGCAGCCAGGGGATCAGGTGATCCATAGGTTCCCTCCATGTAGATAAGTTATGACAAGGCTTCAATGCAATATAGAAATATAATTTCAAATAATGTTGCGCAGAGATAAAGGTAAAGTATTTTGACGTTTATGCAACGGAGGAGAATAAATAATGGTACAAAAATTTTGAAATGAAGAAGAAAGCCTGGGTTGATTGATGCTGTAGAGTTGTTGTCTTTTGTTTATAAGTTGTCATCATTTAAATTGTAGTAATCGGGATTTGATCTGAAAGACAGTGTCTGGTTTTCTGTCTTGCCATCCGCATACTAAATATCCCTAGGTAATTTAAGAATGAGTTGCAGCAGGATTTAAAGTAAGTCTATGGGCAAGACAACCATTTTTATTTTAAATCGTGACATATAGGAAATCAGACACAGCCTTAATTGAGGGCTTCCGCCAAAATGAATTGATACCAAGTGTTTACGCGTGATATAGGTACCGCTGTTTTTAATCTCACCTTGTACCAAACATCCAATTTTAAGGACTAACTAGAGGGGTTTAATAAGCGTATGGATTTCCATGTCAAAATGAAGCTAAGTCTTATGATGTTCGTTGTTGCACTGTTGAGCTTTAGCTCTCTTGCCAGTGCCAGTGATACAGATTCCAGAGTTGGTGTAGAGCTTAGAGGTAATCTGAACTTTACCGG
>CBDUFN010000021.1:0-20751 GCA_965366475.1 uncultured bacterium
AAAACGATTGGTCGCTTTTCAACGGTACGAGTGCCGCGGCACGAGAAACGCGGCAAACAAAGACAAAAGCCGAGCAACAAAGAAACGGGGGTCAGAATTTATATTCTGGCCCCCGTTAACGTTTAGATTTTCCCGTACCTCGTTCCGCGTCCCGGACTACAGACCCTTCTTTTCAAGAAGCTCAGCCATCTTTTCCTCTACCAAAGCCAGATGTTCCATCATTTTCTGCCTAGCCAATTCTGGCTGGTGCGCAGCGATCGCTTCCATGATCTCGCGATGATGCGTCAAAAGTAACTGCACATGTCCTTCTTGCTGGTAGAACTCTTGCAAAGCCACCTGAATGGTCGCATGAAACAGTGAATGGATAGAATCGAGAACGTGCATCTGCAGGCTGTTGTGACTGGCTGCAGTAATTGCATAATGAAATTCCGCATCAACCTCTGGATCCCAACCTCCCCGAGCAGCCTGTTTTTCCATAACATAGTAAAGTCGACGTAGCTCTGCGACATCTTTAGCATCAGCTCTTTGCGCAGCGAGATACGCTGACCAACTCTCCAGGCCCATGCGAACTTCGGCCAGAGATCGGAGCAATTCAGGATCCTTTTTCTCGACTAACTTAGCCAGAGGATCCATGATGCGACCTTCAGTCAAGGCTTTGACAAAAGTACCGCCGCCCTGTCGCGAATCAAGGAATTCCATGGCCTCGAGGACCATAATTGCCTCACGAACAGACGGTCGACTGACCCCCAGCATGGTAGCCAAATCGCGCTCTGATGGAATACGATCACCGGGCTTAAGCTCACCTTTGGAGATCAGTTGCTTGATTTGATCGACAATTTCTTCGGATATTTTTTTCGGCCGGATCGGCTTGAGAACAATGGTCATGCCTTTTCCCCACTTGCAAGTTGGTATGACCAATTTTCTAGCATAACAACGAGTCTTTTACAACGGCAAACCCACTACAAAAAAGGGGCAAACACAGAATAGCGATTGCCCCAACCTTACAGCACACAGAGCTGAACTTTACAGCAAGCCCTAGCTACGCCCACTTTTATAACGGACCAACCAGCCCTGCAATTCTTCCTCTTCGTGCTCAAGCTCGAAAGCATTAATCAAACCACGCCGTAAAGCGACTGCCACGGCACGGTTACGCAAGTTAAAGGCATCCCCGACTTTATCACTCTGAAATTGCTCTTGGTCGAGGCTCAATTTGCCATAGAGAGAATTCAGCCTGCTTTGTACGCCGCGGCGAGAAAGATATCTACGTTGGGCAATGAGATTGTCGGTCAGGCCAAGAGAGATATCAAGCAAAGCCTCGTATTCAATATCTGAAAGTGCTGTTTGACTGTGACCGGTACGCCCCTGAACTTTACGAACATCGGGATCAATCCAGCACTGGTCATCAAACAGAACAGTGGCCATTGCTGTCGAAATTTTCTCGCGCGCACTCGATTTGAGCACATAACCGTAAACTGTTTCCGGCGGGACTATTTTAGACAAGGTTCGCACGTACATTTCATCTTTGAACTGACTCCAAAAAACGATCCGTGCCTGCGGTTTTTTCTCCCAGAGCTCCTTCGCAAATTCAACACCATTCATCTGTGGCATTTGAATGTCACTGATCACAAGGGGTTCATCCTGAGCAAGCGCAAGCTGCAAGGCAATTGCTCCATCGGAAGCATGCTCTACCACACAATCCTGCTCCCAAGCGTCAACCATTTGCCGGAGGAACTCAAAGTCCTTAGGATTATCTTCGGCTATAACCAGGGCAATAGGCGCCATGGTGTCTCTCCTTATTCTTCGCTAAAAGGTAATTCCAACTCAAAGCGCGTACCTGATGAAAAACGTGAGCTACGCCAACTAACCTTGCCGCCAATAGCGCGGGCGCGCTCTTGAACATTGTAAAGTCCTCTGCCTCCAGATGTCGTTGGCAACTGAGGAGTATGATCAAAACCGCGGCCATTATCTTCTACAACAATGATCAGGCTGGTTCCCCGCAACGTCATGGCAACCTCGAGCTTACTTGCATGTGCGTGGCGTAAAACATTGTTGATAATTTCCACAACAACTCTATAAACGGTCACCTGAGCCAAACGTGGCAACTTAACATCAGCAGCATTACCAACTAAAAAGTGTGGCGTTGGAGACCCCGGGGCATCACAAACTTTATCGAGCAACGATTCAATAGCCGCAGGCAAACCCAGGATATCGAGCGTTTGCGGATGCAGATTATCCATTACAGCGCGGAGATTCATCATTGCTTTATCGAGATCCGTCTCAATCGACACGGCCTCTCCACCGCATGAAGACGTTTGTCGAAGATGTTCAATCTTGCGCTTTACCGAGGATAAATCAGCAAGGGTCTGATCATGAATATCCATGGCAATCCGTCGTCGTTCTTCTTCTGCTCCTTCAAGTAACTTTTCTGCGGCCACAACCCTGATTAACTGTTCCGTCATCTGATTGATGGATACAGCTAGGCCATCGAGCTCATCGCGCACGACATCCGGCGCCGGGGGGGGAACGAATTCACCCGCAGTAATACGTGCCGCACTGTCTGAGAGAACCTGGATACGTCGCAGGATATGTCTGGCAAAGGTTAGAGAGAGAAGAATTCCGAGTAGAATGGCAAAACCGAGCACGACAATTGCCACAAAGGTCGTTTCCGCAACCAGAGTATCGATGTCCTCTCGATGAACATCACTCATATCATCGCGTTGCTGGTTCAACAGGGTGAGCTGCTCCCGGATATGAGGTCGTAAAAGGTTCAAGTCTTCAGAGAAGCTTTTCAACTTCAAGCCCTGCTCAGGATTCAGGTCAATAACACTTTGTCGAAGCAGACTTAGAGAAGGCATCCCCAACAAGCCGGTTTCTTGCAAACGCTCAACGGCCATACTCAGATGATCATGCAAAGAATCCATCTGTTCGACAGCCCTGGGATCAGGAACATTGGATTGCTCAAGAAACTGCACGACACCCTGCATGCGCTGAACAGCCATCTCTGCTTCCGCCAATGAGATAAAGGCCGTTTTGAGATTCTTGGCCTGCTGCCTCTTAACCGACATATCCCAGTAGGTAAATTGCAGGAAGCAGAGGAGCAGCGTCATCAGGCAGAGCACTGCGGCTGGCGCCATAATTATCTGGTGTTTTAATGCAAGTCTCATACAAGTGAAAATATCACAGAAAGAAAGCTATGACACTGTGTAAACGCACAGTGCCAGGCAACCTTGATGTGAGCGATTACAAATTGCAAATAAGAGGAGCAATATTGCTAACTTTTCAGAGGATCGGGGGCGCTACCTTCCGGCGTGTATGCGACAGTTTTGTCAAATCTAAACGCTGCGGATACCGTCATTAGTTTGTGGCCACCAAGGTATCAAGACAATCACGGAACAGAACTTAAAATCGACCAGAAGTGACTGGTGGTCTATTGCAACCAACACCAAGAAAGAAACTATCAAGAAAGGGAAAATTCGACAAAGACGGCCCACTCGAATCAAAAAATCATATTCAATTATGATGGAACAGAGGACATTCAAGATTTGAATGAGATTCGAGAGGAACCAATCGCCAAGAGGGGCAGAAAAGAAGTAAACCTGTCTGGAGAAAAAGAGGTAAATAACGGCGGGAAGGCTCTAATAAAACCACTGTTGCGTAGCGACTTTCAGTAGAACAATAGGGGCTCTCTATAATTTCAAATCACGCCAATCAATGGCATCGTAATCAGCCAACAAAGCCAAAGGGATGAACGTATCAAGTTCCGTCCAGGTTTTACCGGTTAAATCCTTACTGAAACGCCTGAACAGATCGATCTCTCGAGTGAAGATTTCTCGAAACCGCCAAAATAAAAGCTGGTCGGGTAGCTTGCTGGGGTCATCTGGATGTAAAGTGCAAACGGTGCCTTCAAAATCCTCTCCACTCAAATCGATATTCGGCAGGCCGTGCAATCGACAGGTCAGAGGTCTGGAGGCGTAAACCAGGCAAAAGCCATTTTCATCAAGCAAAGAGCAAGGCGTCTGATCATCTTCAGGCATCTCACTCCATTCAGCTTCGGGTAAAGCGTTCAACAGATAAGGATTTTTCAATTCAGGCCAACGTTTGCGCAGTTCGACAAGTCGAGGCTGACAACGCTTGATGACTTGTTTTTGAATTTCTTCTGGCAACGCAAGAAAGGCATCTTTAAGCAACCATGCATCGAGTAGAGTAATATCAAACAGGCCTCTGCAACAGGAACTACAACCAGCCTTACACGCAAGGATTCCCTCTCCAGCCTGCAGACAGGCCGTAAACCACTCATCAACTTCACCATACATACGGCGGTAAAGAGCTATCGTCGCTTTCATTTCTTGCATCAATCAGTTCCACTTTTTGTTACGGGGTTGGTTGGGTATCAGCCTTTTCGGTATCGCAAACTTAAAGGACAGAGAGCACCAGGAACCAAGAGGTCTTTCTCCAAAACTAAAAAGTCAGGCCAGACGAGCATGTCTGGCCTGACAAAGAAACGAAAGAGAGTCTTCGATGTTAGTTGAGGAGGCTCAGACGCTTTCTTGCATAAGCCATCAAATCCTGACGTAAGTTCTTCGTTTTAAGAGCCTTTTGGTAACATTCGACAGCATCTCCTGACAAGTGTTGACTCTCGAGAGCACCACCAAGTCCCACCCAGAAAGCGCCGGTCTGAGGCCAAGCAACCAACAAGTTGCGATAAGTCTGTGCTGCAAGGAAGGGCTCTTCAAGCCTCTGGTAGAGAGAAGCCAGCACAACATGGGCTTCCGGGTCATCCTCTACTGAAGGCAGCCCACCATTCAACATGACCTTGGTTGCCGCATCATAATCACTTTGGTCCATCAGCAGACGTGCGTAACGTTTTTTAAAGGCCATATAATCAGGAGCGATCTCGAGACCTTCGGCCAGAAGATACATGGCCTCGCCATTTTTACCTTTTTGGCTAAGGATTTTAACCAACAATTCTCTTGCGGGTAGATGACCTGGATAAAGGTCGAGAGCATGTTGCAACGATCTTATGGCCAGATTGCCACGCTCGCGTTCACTGGCCCACTTGCCATCAAGATAAGCCTCTTCGGCCATACCGTAGGGGGTATTTGCAGGAACTCGCGAGGGTCTTGGTGCAAGAACAGGTTCAGGTAGAGTGCGTGGACGACTTTTAACGGCTCCCGGCAAGTCATCGGGATGCATGCGCTTAGCAGGCGCGGCAACAACCTCTTTCGGAGGTTGAGTCTTTTTTGTTTTTTGGGTAACGCGTTTTGGAACAACCGTTTGTTTTCTTTTTGTAATGGCCGTTTGAGTTGGCTTTGCCCTAACAGTCTTCGGTTTTGATACGACTGGAGCGACAGCGACTTCTTTAGTCACAAGCTTAGCCGGCACAGGCTGTTCCTTAGAAACCTCCGGAGAGGTCAACGTCGCTGCCTGAGAGACGGCGACAACCTCTTCAACTGGAGCCTCAGCTTCTCGTTCAGAAGTAGAGAGCTGTTCCTGCTCTACAATCCTTTGTAACGGATTTTCTGTTGTCGGCTGTTCTTCAACAACGGCAACTTGAGAGGCTCCCTCCTGACTTGCAACCGGCTCGAAACCAAACATCCAGTCAGACAAGGCGCCTGCCATCCACCAGATAAAACAGACCAAAAGCAAAGCTGCACCACCCAGCACCAAAGGCAAAGGGAGGAAGGGAATCCGCTCCATCTTGATAGAGCGTTTGCTGGTGGGTTTTGTCTGAGCACCACCTTTTTTCCCCTGCAGATCGCGCAGCATCTGATTTATCAAGCTCATGACATTACGCTCCGTAGCAGATAAACGATCAGAACAACTTCGAGTAAAGTAATGATGCCGATAGTGAGATAAAACGAGTTCCCTGCCAAGAGCGAACGGGTTAGGGGCGTGGCGTCTTCAGTGTCTTTACTGGCCAGCTTAACCTGAGATAGATCAACAACAGATTCTCCTTGTCCGTATGCGACCATCAATGATTTATGACAGAGGATATTAACGAGGCGTGGAATCCCGCGACTGGCACGATAAACGGCGTCCAGAGCGGTCACATCAAAAAGGCTACGACCACCATAACCGGCTACTTTTAAACGATGCTGAACATATCCGGTCACTGCCGCACGATCCAACGCGGGCAAATCATAGCTGAAGGTGATACGCTGCCGAAGTTGCCTTAAATCGGAATTTTCCAGCAACACGTCCAACTCCGGTTGGGCAAAGATCACAATTTGCAAAAGCTTTTGTTTCTCGGTTTCCAGATTACTGAGTAGACGTAGAGCCTCCAGACTCTCTTTCGGCATCGCTTGTGCTTCATCAATACAAAGTACGGCTTTTTTATTGCTCTGCTGGAAGAGAACTAATTGTTCAGTAATGCGTTTGACCAGGTCATGCATGGTAATCCCTTGGGGAACCATAATGCCCAGTTCTTCTGCCAGAGCCTGATAGAGCTCAAATGGCGACAGCAATGGATTAGGTAGGTAGGCCGTCTGGAAGTCATTGGCCAAGGCGACCAACAATTTTCGGCACAGCAGAGTCTTACCTGTCCCGACTTCACCGGTGATCTTGATCAGGCCCTCGCCGCTCTGCAAAGCGACCAAAAGAACATTTAAAGCCTGCTGATGACCGGTGTAATTATAAAAGTAATCGGGATCAGGTGTCAGCGAGAATGGAGCTTCCCGTAACTTGAAATGTTCCTGATACATGAACTACGCCCCCTCGAATCAGCGATCTTGCCAACCCGTAAATTCAGAGTATTATATAGGCTAACTTACAAATAAACCAAGAAATTTTAAGACACTGCTATTAATTAAACACAGGAGAGACAATCATGAATCTTGCTGAACTTGCCAGTCACGACGGCCGAGATGGTCGCAAAGCCTATATTGCCGTGAGTGGCAAAATTTATGACGTCACAGAAAGCACACGTTGGGAAAATGGCCTACACCCTCCAGACCATCAAGCCGGCAAGGACCTTACTGAAGAGTTAAGCCAAGCCCCGCACGTTCGCGCAGTCATCGAGCGCTTCCCGGTGGTTGACACCCTCGAAGAAGAAATCCCAGAAAAAGACTCCGGCGGGGCAGGTAAAATTATCGTCAGTATCATTGCGGCGATCATTATTGCTGCCGTAATCTTTTTAATACTTTAAGCCACGGAGACAAAAACTTTCTTTCCTTGCATTGCCTGCTTGATTTTTTCGTAACGCTCGGCTATCCTTCGCGCCATGTTTCGTTATTGCATTCTATTTGGCAGCATTATATGGGCGAGCCTGCTACTCCTATCATGGAGCGGCCCTGCTGAAACAGCGGCCCAACCTGTCGCTATTATCAAAAACGCCTCCTGAAATTCAGGAGGCGTTTTCAATTTCTCAGAACTGTTCCTAGCTTTACAAGGTGGAACAGCCGTAACGACTTCCCTGACGTGTTCCACGCCGCGCAAACTCGGCGTCAATCGCATTGAGAACCTCCCACTTCTTAAGCGACCAGAGTGGCGCCAATAGCTGGTCACGAGGCCCATCTCCAGTTAATCGATGAATCATTGTATCGGGATGCAATCGCTCCATAACATCAACAACCAGCTCGACATACTCGTCCCTACCTAATATTTTGATCTTATTCTCGCGGTACAATTCGCCAAGCGGTGTATCCCTTAAAACATGAAGCAAGTGAAGCTTAACACCTTCGACCTGCATATCAGCCAAGGTTTCTGCCGTTGACAGCATATCGTTACGGGTCTCTCCCGGGAGGCCGAGAATAACGTGAGCGCAAACATTCAAGCGTCTGTCTCTGGCACCCTGGCAAGCCGCCACAAAAGTCGCAAAATCATGTCCTCGGCGTAACCAGTCGAGGGTGCGATCATGGCTACTCTGCAAACCCAATTCCAGCCAGAAGTAGGTTTTTTCATGGTATTCAGCAAGCAGATCTAGAACATCTTCAGGAACACAGTCTGGACGTGTCCCTACAGCGAGACCAACAACGTCATTAACAGCCAAAGCTTCATCGTATAGGGCACGCAACTTGTCGACGGGAGCAAGAGTGTTTGAAAAAGGCTGAAAATAAGCCATAAACTTACCCGCCTTATATTTGCGCATCATCACTTCCTTGCCCTGCTCAACCTGATCCGCAACGCTCAATTGGCGCTCGATACCAACCGATCCGGAACCATTAGGGTCACAAAAGAGACAACCCGCGCCGGTCCGCCCGCCTTCTCGGTTAGGGCAGCCAAAGCCGGCATCGACCGAGATTTTGTGAACCCGAGTTCCGAAATGTGATTTAAGATGTTCAGAGAAAAGTTGATATGATTTCGTCATAAGAAGGACTATGCCATCTCAGAACACCAAGGGCAAGAGAGCAAAAGAAGTTCTTCAATTGCAGTCGTGCTACAACTTGGTACAATGAACGGATTCTCATATCAAACAAGGAGCACAAGATGGCACACCTGCTGATTATTGATGATGAAGGTGACATTCGACATCTCTATGCTGCCGAGTTGGAGGATGAAGGGCATTCTGTCATCACTTGCGGCAATCGCAACGAAGCGCTTGACCAGCTAAATCATCAAACCTTTGACCTGATCATCCTCGACATTCAACTAGGACAGGAAAGTGGCCTGGAGCTTCTTCAACAGATCGCTAAAGAACGGGAGAGTACACCGGTCATTCTCTGTACCGCTTACAGCTGCTACAAGGATGATTTTTCCTCCTGGTTGGCAGATGCCTATGTTGTAAAAAGTTCAAATCTTGACGAACTCAAAAATGAAGTTCGTCGCATCCTTAAACAATCCTGACCTAAGTTTCTGCCCTTCGATCAACAAGGCGCATAAAACCATTAAGGAGACGCGATTGAAAGCAGTCATTATGGCCGGAGGCTTCGGCACCCGCATTCACCCCTTGACCATCAGTATGCCCAAACCGATGATTCCACTGGTCAACCGGCCAATCATGGAACACATTGTCAACCTTCTCAAACAACATGGAATCACAGACCTGGTCTTGCTCCTCTTCCATCAACCGGAGGTTATCAAAAAATATTTTGGCGATGGTAGCGAATTTGGTGTCCACATTACCTATGTGACACCTCTTGAGGATTACGGGACAGCCGGTGCAGTGAAAGCTGCCGCGCGGCATCTTGGCGAACGCTTTATGATTATCAGTGGCGACTTACTGACAGACTTCGACCTGTCAAAAGCAATTGAATTTCACGAGAAGAAGCAAGCCAAAGCAACGATCACCTTGACCTCAGTAACCGACCCACTGCAATTCGGGGTCGTTATCACAGATAAAGAAGAACGAATCACCAAGTTTCTCGAGAAACCAGGCTGGGGTGAAGTTTTCTCCGACACGATCAACACAGGGATCTACATTTTAGAGCCAGAGGTTCTTGACTTGATCCCAGAAGAAGAAAATCGTGACTGGGCCAAGGATGTCTTCCCAAGGATGCTCGAGAACAATGACGCCCTCTTCGGCTGCAACCTGCAAGGCTACTGGGCGGACATCGGCAACCCAGAAGCCTATCTGGAAGCCTGCCACGACATCTGCCACGGTAAAGTAGCCGTCAAGATAGCCGAGCCTCCTTGTGCACCAGACAGTAAAATCTTCATCAGTACGGACGCCCAAATCGATGAACAGGTCACTCTCTCGGGCATGGTTGTCTTGGGAGACAACACCCGAGTCAAAGGCAACGCTCGTCTCACCAACACTGTCGTCGGCCGAAATTGTCAAATTGAAGATGGCGTCACTCTCGAAGATGCGATCATCTGGGACAATGTGTATATCAAGGCGGGAACCAGTGTCACAGGAGCAAATCTCGGACACAAGGTTCGCGTTGGGCAGGGCGCAACCATCGAAACCGGCGTCATCATAGCCGACGAAACGATGGTTGGAGACGAAGTCAATATTCGGCCTAACGTCAAGATCTGGCCACGCAAAGTTATCGAGAGTGGCTCAACAGTCTCGACCAACCTGATCTGGGGCGAAAAATGGAGAAAATGCCTCTTCGAAGGAGCTCTGGTTCGTGGCTTGACCAATGTCGAAATGACTCCGGAGTTCTCTGCTCGCCTCGGCGCGGCCTATGGGTCGACTCTTCCCAAAGACAGTTTCATCCTGGCTGGTCGTGATGCTATTCGCTCTTCACGGATGCTTAAGCGTTCTTTCGTTGGCGGACTGCTCTCCTCAGGAGTCAATGTTCGCGACATCAAAATGATTTCCTTGCCGGTATTACGCTACAAGCTAACAACTTTCGGTGAAGTAGGTGGCATACATTTCCGTCAGTCTCCAGAGGACCCGGCTGCGACAGAAATTATTTTTTTCGATAGCGATGGCAACGAAATCCCCTCAGGAGTGGCCAAAGGTATTGAACGCATTTATTTCAAGGAGAACTTCCGACGAGCGCACCATTCTGAGCCTGGCGGGATAGAGGAACTTCCCCGGATTTACGATTTTTACCGTGATGGCTTTCTGCGCAATCTGGACAAGTCTTTACTTAAAAGAATCGAACCAAAAGTCGTTCTTGACCTCAACCATTCACCGGCAGCGGACTTACTACCTGATCTTCTCGCCGACCTCGGCTTCGAAGTCACAGAGCTCAACTCTCATGTTCACGAAAAAGCCGTGGAGATGACAACAGACGAGCTTGATGCCGCACTGGACCGGTTAAGCCGAATTGTCAAAACATTAGGCGCTGATGCCGGCTTCTGGATAGGTCCTTCAGGTGAAAAAATCCGACTGGTCAGTGGTGATGGTCGTATTTTCAGTAGCCGTGAGGCTCTCAGTGTACTCACCGTTCTGGTCTGCGAAACGGAACAAGAAGGAAGCCTGGTTGTCCCGGTCGCCGCTCCACAAGCCGTCGACGATTTAGCTCAGGCGGCCGGTCTGACTGTGCAGCGAACTCGATCAGATGGTTACTCATTGGTCGATGCCGCTCGCAATCGGCAGGTACGCTTTGTGGCGTCGATGGAAGACCGTTTCGGCTTTCCAAGCTTTCAGCCGCATTTTGACGGCCTCTTTTCAGCCGCGAAGATTATGCAACTGACGATTCAGGCTGGGCTGTCTCTCGATCAGGCCTTTGCCAAACTTCCCCATCACAAATACCACCATCTGCAACTCCCTTGTCCCTGGGAAAGTAAAGGTGGGTTGATGAGACGTGTCAGTGAATACGCTGTCGATCAGAAGGCGTCCTTTATTGATGGTGTCCGAATCGATACACAAAATGGATGGGTTCTGGTTTTACCCGACCAACACCGTCCTATCGCCCACATTTACATCGAAGCCCCCGAACAAAAAGATGCTGATGATTTACGCAACCTTTATCTAGAAAAAGTTTCTGGATGGCTTGATGAATTGTCGGAGAGTTCCCCAACCTGAGTTTCCCAAGATTAACAATTTGATATATAGTCAAGCTTCCTATGGGGCCCCAAAGTGGCCCCATGGGATTTGATTTTTACACACTCACAACCAGTAAACAGCGATCCATACCGAGCTTCATCAAAGCTAAAACCATGCAGACAAAAGAATGGAGCACAAACTGAAATGCCACAAGCCCCTGACAATAGGTTGCTACTCAATCGACAAGCATTGCTAGAACTACGTCAGGCCGGGTTAAAAAACACCGCTGAAAACCCAATCAACCTAACGGCCGCTCGAAAAATTGCTCTCTGGAGACAAAGTGACGGCATCGATCTTTATCTGTTCTCTCTATTGATTACAGCCTTCAGAGCGCTCTCCCAGCGTTACTTTATACATCTTGAGTTGGAACCAGATCTGTCCTCTATCAATTGCGCCGGAACAAAGCAGGATATGCCGGAACTGCAAACTGCTTTTCTTGCCACATCAACTTGCTATCCGCGCAAAGACGTAGAGAGCGCCACGGCACCAGGCATGCTCGCGACCAACATCAAGTCACGCCAGCAATTACTTGCAGACCTCTTTATTCTCGAGGCCTTAACTGAAAATCCGGCGGCTCAATCCTTTCGAGACCTTTTCAATGATACCGAGCTAATATCTCTGATCAATTATCGAGCCTTGATAAAAAAACTGACCCAACTGACAGCGCCATTAAAGAAAAACGCCCCCGGACAAAGAATCTTATCAGAACTTCTGCGGGAGCCCGCTATGAGGGCGCCACAGAGCCTGGCTCAGCAGGTCTCCTTTATCGCTGAGAGCTGGTCAGCCTGGTTGCCGGACAATGTGATCGCTGAGATACAGCTTGCAGAGGCCGTTAAAGCTGAAGAGAACCGACCACGCCTACCCGGCCCCGGACCTTCTCATCTACCACTCTTTGGAACTGGAGATGGCAGCAACCTGCCGGCTGCGTTTTCAGCTGATACTGACTGGATGGCCACGAGCGTCTTACTGGCAAAATCGATCTACGTCTGGCTTGACCAACTCAGCAATCGTTATCAAAGAGAGATTGTCTTGCTCTCTGACATCCCCGACGAAGAACTGTCCCGTCTTGCGGGATGGGGGTTCAACGCACTCTGGCTAATCGGTATCTGGGAGCGTTCCAAAGCATCTAAAAAAATTAAACAGCTTTGTGGAAACCCCGAAGCGGAAGCCTCCGCATATGCTCTACGCACTTACCATGTTGATTCAAGCTTGGGAGGCGAACAAGCCCTGCAAGAGCTTAAACAACGTTGTCAAAATCACGGTATTCGCCTCGCTTGCGATGTGGTCCCCAACCATATGGGTATCGATTCTGAATTAGTCGAACAACATCCTGAATGGTTCTTGCAAACCGACCAGCCACCTTATCCTGCTTACCAATTCAGTGGCCCCGACCTTTGCGAAGATGAAAACGTCAGCATCCGCATTGAAGATGGCTACTGGGACCATAGTGATGCGGCCGTTGTCTACGAGCATCATGATCACCGCAGCAACCAAAGACGCTACATCTATCATGGCAACGACGGCACCCATATGCCATGGAACGATACAGCCCAGCTCAACTTTCTCTTACCTGAAGTGCGCCAGGCCATGAGCGACCTGATTGTAAAGATCGCTCAACGCTTCAGCTTGATCCGCTTTGATGCCGCAATGACTTTAGCCCGCAAGCACTTTCGAAGACTCTGGTTTCCTTCACCGGGCGGCAGTGCCGGGGTGCCATCACGATCTGTTTTCGCAATGACAGATGCTGATTTTACCAAAGCCTTTCCAATCGAATTCTGGCGAGAAGTTGTTGATCGCATCAATCGTGAGGCTCCGGACACCTTGTTGATTGCCGAAGCCTTCTGGTTGATGGAGAGCTACTTTGTCCGAAATCTAGGCATGCACCGCGTTTACAACAGTGCTTTCATGAATATGCTCAAGCGGGAGGATAATGCCAAGTATCGTAAAATCATCAAGGAAACTCTGGCATATAATCCTGAGATCCTGAAACGCTACGTCAATTTCATGAACAACCCGGATGAAGCTCCTGCCGTTGAACAATTTGACAAAGGCGACAAGTATTTCGGGGTTGCCACCTTGCTGGCGACTCTACCGGGACTGCCGATGTTCGGGCACGGTCAGGTTGAGGGCTTTCGGGAAAAGTATGGGATGGAGTACCGCCGGGCTTACTGGCAGGAGTCACCAGACGAAGGCTTTATCTCACATCACGAGCAACAGATTTTCCCACTTTTGCGCTCCCGCGACCTCTTTGCCGATGTTAAAAACTTCTCCCTCTACGATTTTTCGACCGAGTCCGGCATCAACGAAAATGTTTATGCTTACAGTAATGGCCCATCGGAACAAAAAGTGCTGGTCGTCTTCAACAACGCTGAGCAGCCGACAAGTGGTCAGGTCCATCATGCCGCCCCACAATCCAAGCAGGAAGAAGGCACGGCACAGCCGATGCAGCCACTCGATAGAGAGCTCGAGCTTAACCGTGGGCAGGGCGCATTTTGTCGTTATCGCGATCTACGGGGAAATGAATATCTTGTGCCTACTGACCAGTTAACCGCTGGTTTGAGTCTACGACTGGCAGGCTACGAACATCGAGTATTTACTGATTTTAAAACCTTTGAGGATCGTGAGGGTTATTGGCATAAGCTTCACCAACAACTACAGGGCAGTGCATCAACCAACCTCGACCGCGACTTTTTACAGCGACGTTACCAACCCCTCTGGGAAAGTTTTGACAAGCTTTTTGACCTTGACCGCCTGCACGTTCTGGCGGGCGGATTGATGGCACCTCAACAACCGCAGCCGATAAAAGCGCTGATTTCCAATATCGACAGAGAGATCACTGCCTTCGCCGAATTGTTGGCACATTACACAGACAGCGTAAAGATCGAGCCCTCAGTGCCAGAAAATCTGGCAGGCCTGTTGACCACAGTATTAACCCAGATGGTCGCCCTGACTTCCAAAGGGCACCCCGAGACGTTACTCTCAAACCACTGGCAAGGGTCAAACAAGAAGAAACCTTCCGCCACCTCAGTGCTCTGCTGGATAATACTACAGAAACTGGCTGAAAGGACCGGCAGCCCTAACGAAACACTCTTTTTTGAAACTCTCAGACGTTATGGCCTTGATTTTGCCTGGCAAGAGAGGGCCACAACAGAAGAGCAATCCAAAGAGGTCTTCATTGTCAGTCTTTTGGCTCAAACAGTCACAATGTCGCCTCATCCGGCAACCGACGAGTCGGCTTTTACACAGCTATGTCAGGCCTCCGAAAACCAGAATTTTCTCGGCATCAACATACATGCGGGCCAAAGCTGGTTTTCACGTGAAGGAATGGCCTCTCTGGTTGGGGGCCTCGCATTGCAAGCATGGATCATGACTCTTCGTGACAAGCCTTCAACAGAAAAAACATCTGAGATTGCTGAAATTATGAGACAACGTCTGGCACGGGCAGCAGCAGTCGGCTACAGACTGGATAAATTCCTCTCTCTGAGTTAGAATGCGCTCCTGAAATGACCATCCAAAAAGACAAAATAAGTCTGTCTGAGCCAACCATGAAAATACTTATGGTCGCCTCGGAAGCTGCGCCTTTCGCCAAGACCGGCGGACTTGCAGACGTTGTTGGCTCTCTACCACCAGCGCTGCATGCCTTCGGTCATGATGTTCGTCTGGTTATGCCTTGGTACCGAAGAGTGCGTGCTGTCACAGGAAACCTTCGCCTCAGCAAACGCAAGCTGTCAATCCCCATGGGTGGCCGTATTTTCATCGCTGGTTATCGCTCTGGAGATTTCGCCGGAGTTCCCGTCTACTTTATCGACGTTCCCGAATTTTTCGACCGGCCGGAGCTTTATGGTGAACAAGGCCTTGACTACCCCGACAATGCCGAACGCTTCGGCTTACTCAGTCGCGCCGCCATAGAACTCGCTCGGCAACTTGAATTCGCCCCAGACGTCATTCACGCTCACGATTGGCAAGCTGGATTGGTTCCACTCTATTTGCACAAACAGCTCTGGAGAGATCCTTTTTTTGCCAAGACAGGCACTCTATTCAGTATTCACAACCTTGGCTACCAGGGCGTTTTCCCACTTAAGACCAGTCAACGACTGGGCCTTGAGGAAGCACTACTGACTGCAGACGGTGTGGAATATCATGGCCAGATATCACTACTGAAAGCAGGCATTCGTTTCGCCACCCAGGTCAACACAGTTTCCCCAACCTATTGCCGAGAAATTCAGACGACAGAACAAGGAATGGGGCTGGATGGCCTGCTTCGTTCGAGATCAAATCATTTGCATGGACTATTGAATGGCCTCGATGGCGAGCTATGGTCACCAAAACGAGATCAGGCCTTGGCGCAAAGATATTCTTCGGATAGTTTACCCGGCAAGCGCCTCTGCAAAAAGAGTTTGCAGGAAGAGCTTAATCTGAAAGCGGCTCCGAATACTCCCATCGTCGCCATGGTCACCCGACTGGACACTCAGAAAGGCATCGATCTGATCCTGGATAGTTGGGACAAGATTATGTCACGCGACCTGCAACTGGTTATCCTCGGGACGGGCAATCCTGACTTCGAGCAACGACTCGCAGAGGCCGCGGCCTTTTATCCTGGGCAAGTAAGCGTTCTTCTTCGTTTTGATGATTCGTTATCACGCCGCATTTATGCAGGCAGCGATCTCTTTCTGATGCCAAGTCTTTATGAACCCTGTGGCCTAGGGCAACTCATTGCTCTGCGTTATGGGACTGTCCCGCTGGTTCATGCTACCGGCGGACTGGCTGACACGATCATCGATCCACAGACATCACCAGAACAAGCCAACGGGTTTGTCTTTGATGAATACTCTCAAAGCAGCCTTCTGGAAGGACTTGACAGAGCTTTGAAGGCTTACAAGGAATCGAGTCACTGGCTGAAACTGACACAAAACGGAATGACTCAAGACATGTCATGGGATCATGCAGCCAAACAATATCTGGATCTTTATCGATTATGCACAAAGGAATGACAATGACGGACCTACAGGAAAACGCGCCTGAGCCAGAACCAACGGAAGAGGGAACCAAAGAAGAACGCTTTCCGGAGCTCGCAGAGTTGGAAGACAAAATTCAGAAACGGTTACGTAGCAACAAACGTTTTCTGGAACGATTTATGGATGAAGATTTTGATGATCTGGATGACGATGACAGTGAAGGCGACATCGACGAAGATGAACCGGAACAGATGGAAGAGCTTTAACAGACGACCAATGACGAGTCAGACCAGACTATCGAGATAATCCTGCCACTCAGTTGGCAGCAGATCTCGCTTGCGGGTGTTACATTCCTTGCACGCAGCAACACAGTTTCCGCGTGTGCTACGACCACCACGAACCAACGGCACGACATGATCGAGCGTTAACTCAGCAGGGGCAAAAGTCTTCTCGCAATAGTGGCAAAGGCCTGTTGCAATTCTGTTACGCCACCATTGAGAACGGCGCAACTCTCGAGCTTTTTCCCGCTCCCGCCGCAATTGTTCATCAGGAATGTCTTCAAATAACTGCATAAACGCAAGGATACATAAGAAGCAAAGGAGAATACAGCAAAAACCGGCATAAGCATTTCCTTATCGTGCCCATATCCTGTATTCTGATCCTTTGTTTTTCCCACATTCAAGGATTGATAGATGAACATACTCATAGTCGGAGCCGGTCAGGTTGGCTACTTTCTCTGCGAACGACTTTCTATGGAAGGCCATCAGGTCACCCTGATCGACCGTGATCAGGAGCATCTCAATGAAGCCCAGGACCGTCTCAATGTCCTTGGCATCCTTGGCAATGGGGCCAGCGCCGAAACCATGGAGCAAGCCGGGATCAAGGAAGCCGACATCGTTATGGCGGTCACAGACCTCGACGAAGTCAACATCCTGGCCTGCCTTCTGGCCCGGGAATATGGGGTTGGCAAACGGATTGCCCGCGTTAAAAGTATCGATTATCAGAGCCGGGGTGCCGTTCTTTCAAAAGACAAACTCGGCATTAACCTGATGATCAATCCGGATGACGCCGTGGCTGACGAACTTGCCAATCTGGCCGGACGCGCGGGAACCTTCGATGTCGCTGAGTTCGTCGGTGGTCAAATTCAGTTCCTCGGTTATCGTATCGCTGAAGACAGCCCACTCTGTGACTTAACCTTGAAAGAATTGGGTGAGATTCGCGGCATGTACCGTTTTGTTGTCGTTGCCATAACACGCATGGGGCAAACCATCATTCCACGTGGAGACGACACGATTCAGGTTGGTGACAGCATCTTCATCTTCGCCCACAAGGAAGAGCTCCCAGCGATTCAGTACCTTCTGCACGTCAAGGAAGAAACCCGCAAGGGGTCTCGCAAAGCCTTTATTCTCGGCGGAGGCCGCATTGGTCTACGCGTCGCTCGCACCCTTGAGGAACGTCACTTTAACGTCCGTCTGGTAGAACGTGATCTGGAACGCTGCGAAAAACTTTCGGCACAGCTTCAGAAGACCATGGTGATTCATGCTGAAGGGACTGATATCAGGGCGTTGCTCGACGAGGGAATCGCGGACGCAGACGTCGTGATTGCCGCAACAGGGACTGATGAAACCAACATTCTTTGTTCACTGTTATGTAAACGTCATGGATCTAAACGCTCACTCTGTCTGGTCAATCGGCCAGAGTTTCTCGACTTAGCGCCCACCCTGGGAGTAGACGCCTGTGTCTCACCACGCCTTTCAGCGGCAGGAGCGATCTTGAAGTTTGCCCGGCGTGGCAACGTTATTTCCCTAACGACAATCGAGGGAAGCAATTCTGAAGTTCTCGAGATCGAAATCAAAGCGGGCAGTCAGATCCTCGACACCCCGCTTAAAGACCTCCACTTTCCACGTGGCGCCATCATTGGAGCTATCGTGCATCAGCAAAGTTATGAAATCCCTGACGGTGAAAACACTCTCAAAGTAGGTGATCGCGTGCTTGTCTTTGCTCTTCCTGAAGCGTTGGCCAAAGTGGAAAGGTTCTTCGAATAGATGAACATCACACTGACTTTGCGCATCTTGGGCGCGCTGCTACTTTTTTTGGCGATTGCCCTGCTTCTCCCACTGCCCTTCTCGTGGTTTTATGGCGATGGTGCCGCAGAAGCGTTTATCCTTTCTGCGATCGTCTCGGCAATCTGTGGCGGTATTCTCTTCAGCAAGTTCCGCTCCGACAAAGATCTCTCGGTCCGTGAAGGTTTTGCCGTCGTCACATTCGGTTGGACCTTTTTCGCTCTCTTCGGCGCCTTGCCTTTTGTCTTTTCAGGAGCTATCCCCTCATATCTCGACGCCTTTTTCGAGACGATGAGCGGTTTCACCACCACTGGATCGACTATTCTCACCAACATTGAAGCCATGCCGCCCAGTCTTTTATTGTGGCGGTCTCTGACGCAATGGCTCGGAGGTATGGGGATTATCGTACTCTCCCTGGCCATCCTGCCAATGCTCGGTGTCGGTGGCATGCAGCTCTTCAAAGCGGAAGTCCCAGGTCCAACTGCAGACCGGCTAAAGCCACGCATCCAAGATACCGCCAAGCTGCTTTGGGGAGTTTACGTTCTCTTAACCAGCGTTGAGATCCTATTGCTGATGGCTGGAAATATGAGTTTTTTTGACAGCCTCAACCACGCCTTCACCACCATGGCAACTGGAGGATTTTCGACTCGCAACGCATCTGTTGCCGCCTACGGCAGTGCTTATATAGATTGGGTCATTACTTTTTTCATGTTCCTGGCTGGAGTCAACTTTTCCCTCCACTACCTCGCTTTACGTGGTCGAATTGGTGATTTTATTCGCAACGAAGAGTTTCTCTTCTACAGCGGACTGGTTATGGTCGGGACTATTTTGATTACCCTTTTGAATATGGGTAGTACCTACCCGAACTTTCTAGACAACCTTCGCTTCAGCGCTTTTCAGGTTGTTTCAATCATGACGACGACTGGTTTTGGTACCGCCGACTACGAGCTCTGGCCAGTCCTTTGCCAATATTTGTTGATTTTCTCGATGTTTATTGGTGGCTGCGCCGGCTCCACCGGAGGCGGCATGAAGGTCGCCCGAATCTTACTTCTCTTTAAGCATGCCCAAGTTCAAGTCTACCGGTTGATTCACCCTCGGGCCGTAAAGTTAGTGAAGCTTGGCGACAGACCTGTCGACAAAGACGTCATGCAATCGATTCTCGGCTTTTTTGCTCTCTACCTCGGTGTCTTTGTTGCCGCCTCTTTCATTATGGCAGCAACAGGGATGGATCTTGAGTCAGCCGGGGCCTCAGTCATCGCTACATTGAGTAATATCGGGCCTGGCCTGGGCTCAGTGGGTCCGGTCGACAATTTTGCCCACGTTCCAGCAATTGGCAAACTGGTGCTTGCCTTCTGCATGCTCCTGGGACGATTGGAACTTTTCACCGTCCTGGTCTTGGTTTTTCCGAGCTTCTGGCGAAAATGATTTCTCAATGTCTTTTATGGCTGTGGCAACCCGATTCAAGCAATTGCGCTACCGACTCCTTCTCTACACTGTTGTTGCACTGATTTTTGCCATGCCTGCACGTACAGCCCTCGAACAGCATTTTATCTACTTTCCGCAGTCTCATCATGACGCGACCCCTGCAAAGATTGGACTGGCCTTTAAAACGATTGGTTTTCAAGCCGCTGATGGCACGCAACTCAGTGGCTGGCTAATCCCGGGGCAGACCGATGCACCCATCGTTCTCTTTTGCATGGGCAATGCCGGAAACATCTCCCATAGGCTTGAAACGCTACAGTTGCTTCACGATCTAGGCGTTGCAGTTTTCATCTTTGATTACCGTGGCTATGGCAAGAGCTCAGGACAAGCCAGTGAACAAGGAACATATCAAGACGTTGTCAGCGCCATAGAGCTTCTCACTGAGCAAGGGTGGTCTCCCTCCAAAATGATCATCTTTGGTCGGTCACTTGGCGCCGCAATCGGGCTTGAAGGAAGCTTACGAATTCCTCCAGCAGGCTTGATCATGGAGTCTGCGTTTACTTCGATTCATGCCATGGGCAAACATCACTATCCTCTCCTCAACGCTTTGCTCGGTTGGCTTATCGGAGCAAAGTACAACAACCTGGAAAAAATGAACCAGCTCAAGAGTCCTCTGCTGATCATTCATGGACAGGCTGACAACATTTGTCCACCACAAATGGCAGAGGATCTTTATACACAAGCGCCAAAAGACAAGAAAGCATTATGGATTCCTGGAGCAGGGCATAATAACAGCTTCATTATCGGTGGAGAGACCTACCGTCACACGTTAGAAAAAACCATCGAAAGTTGGACGGGTTACAGGATGAGCTCGGAAGGTTAAGTCGGGCATTATCACTTACAAATAAAGAAGCGAGCCCGGGTCTTTGACCCG
>CBDUFN010000022.1:0-20366 GCA_965366475.1 uncultured bacterium
GAGATAGTGAGATAGTGAGATAGTGAGATAGTGAGATAGTGAGATAGTGAGATAGTGAGATAGAGGCTCGTCCTTTAAAACGATGAAAATGAGGCCATGGTTATGAATGAATCAAAACCAATGACTGAAGATTCAGTCAAAGAGGTGTTTGAAAAGTCTGGCGCACGTGTAATGTCGCGCGGTGGTCGTTCTGATAGTTACAGCGCTCCGCGAGAATTCTCGTTTGAAGTGAAAGGCGCTTTTCCGAATGGTTTAATGTTGCATGTTGTCGCTCGTCAATATGATTATCGAGATCCCTGGGAAGCAACTGGACGGGTCAACGAGGTGGTTGATGTGACTTTAATGCGAGACGGAGCTTTCTCTGAACTGCCGAAAGGCTATGATTGGTTTCAGGGTAGGGATGAAGAGACGGGTATTGATGAAGCAGGACTGCTCGAGATTGTTTCTTGTGTAAAAGATCTCAACCCTAAACTTTTTAAGTTGCAGGAACTTACAGGAGACATTTGAACCTAGCTTATATCTCCTTCAAAAGTTAAAGAGGAGGCGCAGCCCAATGGGGTTGCGCCTCCTTTATTATTTGATTGTCAGTTTCCCCGGGTGTTCCGCAGTGATACGACCAATTTGGAAAGCGTTGCTACCGGCAGCTTCGAGCTGAATCGTCAGTTGCGATAGTTTCTCTGCCGGAACAGAAATCAACAAGCCTCCTGAGGTTTGAGGATCAGCGAGGAGGTCAATGATGGTCGGTGAAACTCGATCGCGATTGATCACTTCGGGCATATAATGTTCGCGGTTGCGGTAGCTGCCAACAGGAATCAAACCCATTTCAGCAAGATCCATCACCTGCGGATAAACATGCAGGGCTGCTGCATCGATCTCCATGCCAATCTGACTGGCCTCGGCCATCTCTTGAGCGTGTCCAAGTAAACCAAAACCGGTAATGTCGGTGCAGGCATTAATGCCTACTTTCATCATAACCTCTGCAGCGACCCGGTTCAGAGTTTCCATCCCCTTGATCGCTTCCGTCATCTGCTCTTCTTTGATGATCTCACCTTTTAAAGCCGTAGCGAGAATACCAACACCGAGTGGTTTCGTCATAACCAGAAAGTCACCTGGTTTGGCGCCCGCTGTTGTAACGAGATCTTTCGGGTGAATCAATCCGGTGACCGCCAGACCGAACTTCGGTTCATCATCTTCAACAGTATGCCCACCAACAACGATTGCGCCGGCCTCATGCACTTTTTCGGCGCTACCTTTGAGAATCTCAACGAGAACTTCTTGCTCAAGACACGCCGGGAAACCGACCAGATTCATCACCGTGAGTGGTTTTCCGCCCATGGCATAAATGTCTGATAGAGCGTTGGTTGCAGCGATTCGTCCGAAGGTTCGTGGGTCGTCAACGATAGGTGTGAAAAAGTCGACAGATTGCACCAAGGCACAATCATCTGAAATACGATATACCCCTGCGTCGGCAAAGGGGATTGAAGCCGTAAGTAAATTTTTGTCTTCAACTGTTGGTAGTTGGCGCAGTACCTGCGCCAATGGCCCGGGGGCCATCTTGGCTGCTCAACCGCTGGTTTTAGATAGGTGGGTCAGTTTCATGTTGCTTTGTTCTCCATAAGGCACGCGGAACGTGGGGCGAGGTACGAGAAAAGGAATTGTGTTTGCATTCCATTATTTGGGTAATTGCCAGGCGACGCGTTCATCGCCTCTTCGCATAGTGTACTTGAGACTGTCGAAGAGTTCCAGAATTGCCTGGGTTTGTTTGCGAGCGCTGCCGATCAGGTCCCTGAATTCACCCAGGGTCAGAGTTTCGTTGCTGGCAAAATGATTGACCAATGCGCTGACTGCTTTCTGGTAGGCGCCTTTGTGCAGGAATGAATCATCATTGAGTCGGACCAGAACATGATTGGCAAAAAGAAACGATAGTAGCGATTCGACATGTGCTTCTGGAATTTTGGCTAACGCCAGCATGTCGACTCGTCCTTTTGCTTCAACACCGGCTTCAAGATAAACTTTTACCAGCCTTTGCAGTAGCTCTGTTTGTTCTTCTGTCGGTTGTGGGGTGAAGTCGGTGCGAGCAACCCATTCATCTCGTTGAACCAGTTTCTCCTCTTTAATGAGGTCTCCAAGGAGTTGCTCGAAGGCTTTCGGTGCAACTTTGGGCGGCAACATTGCTTTCAGAGTTGCATGAGGAATCCCTGGTTGCAAGGCATGATCTCGATGATAATTGTCAACCGATTCTATCAGGACGCGGTGCCAGGCTCGTGCCGTTTCGATGGTCACCCATTGGTCACCAACGCGACAGACCTGTTCGGCTGCTTCCAAATCCGCAAGAAGGTTCGTGATTCGTTCGCGGCCTAAACCTGAAGCTTGCTCAAGTTCCTTTACTTTCACGCAACCAAGCTCTGCAAGTTTTTGCACGATAAAAGAGCCTTCGCCCGATTCCAGCTCTTTCAATGCGTGCATCACGTCATCGCGGAAACGCTTATGCTTCACCGGAGCAGGGTCGATGATCTGGCCCCCGCCGATTGTGACCATTGGTGAGTAGGAGCGGACGATGAACCGATCTTGACGATGGGCCACCAATGGATTGTCGAGGTGGATTTGCGCCAGAACACTTTCGCCTTGTTCCATTTCGTCTCGATCAAGGAGTGCAACGCGTGCAGTAACTTTGGCCGTGCCCATATGCAGGTGCACTGGATCACGGAATTTAAGTGGTCTCGGTGCCTCTTTTAACAAGTTTATTCGAGCATCGAAACGTTCGGTCATGGTGAAGAAGCCGGGGGTGGCTACCACGGCACCGCGGGTTAAATTACTTCGTTCCAATCCTGCCAGGTTGAGAGCAACTCGCTGTCCTGCGCGGGCGATGTCCGATTTTACTCCATGGACTTGGACTTCACGAACGCGTACGGATTCTCCCGGTGGCATAACCTCAACAGTATCTCCGACTTTTATCGTGCCAGAGAGAAGGGTTCCGGTAACCACGGTGCCAAAGCCGCTGATAGTAAAATGTCGATCAATCGGTAGACGAGTAGGGCCGTCTTCATCGCGTGGTGGTAGCTCTTCAAGGATTTCACTAATGGTTTCCTGAAGTTCTGCCATACCGTCACCTTGAATAGCCGAAACTCGACAGCAGGGTGCTTTTTCTAAAAATGTGCCGGCAAGAGTTTCACGAACTTCTTCTTCGACAATATCAACCCAGTCGTCTTCTGCGAGATCACACTTGGTTAAAACCAGGATGCCCCGTGGGATCTGGAGCAACTGTAAAATCTGCAGATGCTCGCGGGTCTGTTGCATAACCCCTTCATTGACATCGACGACCAGTAAAACCAGATCAATTCCGCCGATTCCGGCGAGCATGTTATGGATGAACTTTTCGTGACCGGGAACGTCGACGACGCCAACCATGCTACCGTTTGCCAGCTTGAAGGGTGCAAATCCGAGTTCGATGGAAATGCCGCGTTCCTGCTCTTCCTTAAGGCGGTCAGTATTGATGCCGGTAAGCTTGTTGATCAGAACAGTCTTGCCGTGATCAACGTGACCGGCTGTGCCAATGATGTGGTAACGGGTGGAATCGCTCATAACTTTTACCTTTGGAAAACCTGTTGTAACGCCTGCAACAACATTGCTTCGTCATCGGCATTGAGAGTGCGTGGATCAATCAAAAACTGGTCGTCCTGAATGCGGCCAATAACCGCTGGCTCGCAGTTGCGCAGGCGGGTGGTCAACTCATTTAAGGATATTTCTTCGGGTCTCATGGCAATGGCTCGACCGGGTAGTTCCGCCAGAGGCAAGGCTCCACCACCGACGGTTGCCGTCGCTTCAATAATGGTCATCTTTGCGGCCTCTCCGATTGTTGCGGTCAGGCGGGGCAGCAATTTTTCGCAACGACGTTGCAGCTCTTCAACAGGTAAAGACAGCATTCTTAAGGTCGGAACCTGTTGCAATGCCTTCTCGTGATCAAGGTAGAGTCTCAGCGTTGCCTCGAGTGCTGCAAGCGTGAGTTTGTCTATACGCAGGGCGCGAGCCATTGGATGTTTGCGGACTTTATCGATGACCTCTTTCTTGCCGACGATGATTCCTGCCTGAGGCCCTCCAAGGAGCTTGTCTCCACTGAATGTGACCAGATCGATTCCTGTTTTTAACGCTTCTCGGACCGTTGGTTCGCGAGGTAAGCCATAAGGAGTGAGGTCTATTAACAGACCACTGCCCAGATCCTCAAGGACCGGAATGTTGTGTTGATGGGCCAGCCCCGCCAGCTCTTCACCACTCACAGCTTCGGTAAATCCCAAAATCCGGTAATTGCTGGTGTGGACCTTCAGAATGAGTGCGGTTTCTTCCTTTATTGCACTGGCATAATCTTTAAGATGGGTTTTGTTGGTGGAGCCAACTTCTTTCAGCTCAACACCGCTAGCCGCCATAATCTCGGGGATGCGGAAAGAGCCACCGATCTCGATCAATTCACCTCGAGAGACAATCGCACTGCGGTCTTTCGCTAGAGCCGCCAGGGCAAGCATAACTGCACCGGCATTGTTATTGACGACTGTCGCTGCTTCGCCCCCGGTCAACTTGCAGATTAATTCTTCAACATGGGTGAAGCGCTTGCCGCGTTGACCAGCTTCAAGGTCATATTCAAGGTTGGAGTAGCCCTGAGCAACATCCTTGATCGCCTGCAGTGCGTCACTACAGAGAGGTGCTCGACCAAGGTTGGTATGGAGTAGCGTTCCCGTGACGTTGATGACTCTTCGTAAGGAGGGTTTCGCACTCTGTATGACCTGCAATTCAATCTCCCTGGCGACGGCTATAATGTCGAGGTCAGGCAGAGGCGCTTCTTCGTCGAGAAGTTGTCGTCGCAGATCATCAACAACCTTTTGCGCTGCTTCACGAATAAGAAGATGCGGTTGAGTCTGCTCAAGTTCGGTCAAAAGTTTACTTCCCAACAAGCGGTCAATTGCGGGTAGTGTTCGCAAAAGTGCACGGCGATCAACCATGGATCACCTCCTGATTTTTAACAATGAGATATGTTGTGGTGAGAGTCAGTCTTGAGAGGGCGAAGTGGCGTCGCGCATCATGACATTGATTTTGCCCGCAGCAACAGCCATTACGATGCCTTGAATGGCGCCGATTTCTTGCTCTGAGATTTTCTGCTCCTTGGCCACGCCAAGGTAGTAATCGATTCATGGTTGGCATTCCCGAGCCATGGCAGCTGCCAACCCGATCATTGCTGTGGTTCGTGCATCGAGATGTTCCTCGTCACGAACAGCATCGTAGAAGTTGCAGTAGGCTGTATGTTGTTTCGGTGGCAGCATGAATCAAGAAATCCTTGATGGTCGTCTTCTGAGCGTTAGATCAATTGTTAATGTTGTAAATTGTAAACAATTTCAAGGAAATATGAAAAACAATTATTCTTATGAGGACTGTTACATATTCTAATAGGAAATGCTAATCGATATTTGTTCTCATTGATGAGGTCACTTCTCTTTATTGTGGATTGAGTGAACCTGGAGTAGGGGCTTCTTGGGGTCATCCTTTGATGTGGTTCTCTTGATATTGATGACGGCAACATTTAGTCCTCAATTAAACTACGATCTCGATTGGATCGGCAAATCTTATTTGACACAACTTTGTGCCATGCACGCTTTAAAGATAACTTTCAGTCTCTGTTTGTGCCTCGCTTTTTTCTCCGGTTTCCTTTGAGTTTGTGGATGATTCTAGACACTTATAGATTGCTTCTCTCTGATTGTGTGTGGATCTGTTTACTGTGGCATTTGATTTGCAAAATGAAGTCAATGTCGTATTCACCGACACAGTTAAAGTATCTCTTGCCCTCATATTTTGAATACTAGACAAGTGGATTTACGGAAAAGGAGTTGAAACAATGAAGTCACTACTGCACATCACCTTGGCAACGACACTCGTGTTTTTTTGGGTTGGTAGCGTTTTGGGCGCCGAATTCCCGTTACGGGAAAAGTACCCGGACGTTACGCCCATTTCTCTTGAAGACCTTAGCGCCTCTTACGATAATACTCTTATAATTGATGTCCGATCACAGGACGAATTCGATGTCATTCATGTAAAAAAAGCTCAGAATGTTCCCGTGACAAAAGGCACCTTCTTGGCTGATCTTGAAAAAATACGCTCAAAAAACGGCTCGGAAGATATTGCTTTTTATTGTAACGGCCATACTTGCGCTAAAAGCTACAAGGCTGCTAAAAGTGCAATAAATGCAGGTTTTCAGAATGTCTACTGCTTCGATGCCGGGATCTTTGAGTGGACGAATGCTCAGCCTGAGAAAAGTGTCTTGCTCGGCAAGACTCCAGTTGATGTTACCAAGTTGATCACTAAAGAGGCCCTCAAAGCTAAAACCATAGAATGGGCTGATTTCTCTTCGAAAGCAGCGGCTCCTGATGCTTTGGTCATTGACATCCGTGACCCATTTCAGAAAGCAAAAGCGGCTAACCTTGATCAGAATAAAAAGGTAAACCTTAAAGGCATTCGCAGCATCCCCATGGAGCGTTTGACTAAACTTCTTGCTAAAGGTGAACTGAAAGATAAGCAGTTGTTGTTTTTTGACGCAGTTGGCAAGCAAGTACAATGGTTGCAATACTATTTGGAGGATGGTGGTTACAGTAACTATCTGTTCCTGAATAAAGGTGTTCTCGGTGCAGTTGCAGCTGGTGCCGCAAAATAGTGACAACCTTCCATCTGCTTATATATAAGAGATAACTATGAAATCTTTTGGCATAACCGGCAAATTCCTTTCCATTGTTACAGTGATCACCTTGCTGATGCTCACGGCTGTAGCTTTAGGAACTATTTACACTGCAAGAAAGCAGCAGTCGGACCAGGTTACTCTTGTCGTCGGAATGCTGCAGCAAGAGCAAAAATACGAAGAAGAACTCCTGCGAAAGGGATTGCTTAGCAAGGGGGCCCTTCTTGCTGAGTTAGCCGCAAAAACGGCTGTTGGCTTAATTTTCAATTACGATTTCGAGGGCTTGGCGGAAATTGCTCTCAACGCTTCCCGAGACGAAGATATTGCTTATGTCGCATTTTTTGATGCCAACCAAGAGCCTCTCAACGAAGTTGTCGACAAACTTGCCGGGGCGGAAAGAGTCAGTCGTGACATTACGGTTGTCGGCGATGGCGAAAATGAGGTTCTCGGTCGTGTTGAGGTCGGGTTGAATTTCAGCAATGTTGATATATCTGTAGACAAAGTTTCTGAGCGCATCAATGGTTTGGTTTTACGCTCAAAAGATGCCGCGGATGAAGCCGTAGAGTCGTTGATTACACGTATTCTGGTCATGGCCTTAATCGGTTTGGTTCTTCTCTGCAGCGTGGTTTACCTGTGGTTTTCTAAAGTTATTGTCCGACCTTTAAAACTCAATATGGAGTTTGCTGACAAAATAGGTCTTGGTGATCTGTCGGGGACTCTCCATATCGGCAGCCGCGATGAACTTGGACAACTTGGCAAATCGATGAACGGGATGGCTACGTCTCTCAAGCAGGTTGCCGAATTGGCGACGGATATTTCTAATGGGAATCTTCGTGTTGAAGTGAAACCGCGCTCAAAGCAGGATGATATGATGCATGCCCTTGACCGAATGGTTGCTCAACTGACACAGGTTGCTCAATCGGTGCTCAGCTCCTCAGGTCATATCACCTCAGGGACGAGCCTGATGAGCGCTTCTGCTCAGGCTATGTCGCAAGGGGCGGCGGAACAGGCCGCGGCAGCAGAAGAGGCTGCCTCTTCGATTGAACAGATGGCGGCAAATATACGTCAGAATTCAGACAATGCTCTGCAGACTGAAAAGATTGCTATTCAAGGATCTAAGGATGCTCATGATGGTGGCGAGGCTGTTGGCGAAACCGTTGCCGCGATGAAGGCTATTGCCAGTAAAATTCAAATTATAGAAGAGATTGCCCGCCAAACGAACCTTCTGGCACTCAATGCTGCTATTGAGGCCGCGCGTGCGGGTGAACACGGCAAGGGCTTTGCTGTCGTTGCCGCGGAAGTTCGTAAGCTTGCTGAACGAAGCCAGAACGCAGCCGGTGAAATTAACGACCTCTCGACCAGTAGTGTTGAAGTTGCTGAGAAAGCTGGAAGTCTTCTGAACATGCTTGTTCCAAATATCCAAAAAACAGCTGAACTGGTTCAGGAAATTGCAGCTGCCAGTAAGGAGCAGGATGCAGGTGCCGAACAGATAAACAGCAGTATTCAGCAGCTCGACAGAGTGATTCAGCAGAATGCCTCTGCAACGGAAGAAATGGCTTCAACCTCTGAAGAGCTCTCTTCTCAGGCAGAACAGTTGCAAGAGATGGTGGCTTTCTTTTCTGTTGACGAGGTCGAACTGGAAAAGCAGGTAGCAGCTCCAGAGGCTTCATATCGTCAACAGGGGCAACTGCCGCCATCTTCTGGCTTTCATGGTTTAGAGAATGAAGATGATGGTCTGGACGAGCAGTTTGAACAGTATTAAGAACAATCACCATTGTGACTGAGTCAACCAAATGTGGACTGTGTGAATTTTTTTACAGGGCATAAATAATAAACAGGGACTTGGCCGTATTGGTTAAGTCCCTGATCTTGTTTTCTGGATACGTTGATTGAACCCCTGCACGATTGCAACGTTCTTCTCCAATACTGATTCCTCTCCATTTTCGAAAATTTAGTGACTAACAGCCAGCTCTCGGCATGCGGGATACAGAATAAAAGCCTTATGTCTGACTCCATAAAGTTTTAAAGAACTATGAGTTAGCTGCGGAACGGTTCTGTCACTCACCCGATACTGCCTAAACTTGCCAAAGACACCATACCTGTCAAATCAATCGAGCCAATATCTCCGTAAGCCATCAGGGATGTTTCTCCCGTGAGTTGAAATCCGGCAGAGTCACATAAGGCTGGCAGTGGTGACGAAGAGAGCAAATCAACAATAATAGGAATATGAGGGTCTGACGCCGCAATCATTTTGTTCAACAAGTCTTGATGTGCATGCAGGGAGGCTCCATAGGTATACCATGGTCCCAAAATATGAATATCTGGGTCTGTCTGTAACAGCGCAACGGCACCCGCAACAGTAAAAACTTCTCCGCCATTACAAAGGTCTGACAATAAAGACTCTCGATTCTCTCCCCAGGCTAACCGGTCTGCGTACAAAAGCTTTTCGATGTTGTTGTCACCATCTAAAGGAGAGCCCATGGTTTTCCTTGATCGCGGCAATACCCAGCGCTCGATCCGATCGACTTCAACAAATCCTTCTCTTTCATAAAGGCTGCGACCTTGATCAGAAGCTGTCAACCAGATCGATGTCATTCCTCGTCCAGCAAGGTCCGTAAGAATTGATTTGAACAGGTATTGTCCATAACCTTTTCTGCGCAGGTCGTTAGGGACGATCAGGTTTCCAATCCAGGCGCTTTGTTCATATACGACAGCGGTGATAAATCCGCAGAAACCATTATCATCAATGACATGTGAAAACTGTGACCAAGGGCCTTTGAAACGTTGAAACTCGGACCACGCCACACGCCAATTTTCTAAAGAGGCGAGAGCAGAAAAAATCTCCCAGTCAGTACAATTCGGTTGTCGAATGATCATGCGACCTTCTTGTCAGAAAAATAAAGCTGCAGTAGATCTTGGTCGGACAACGAGTGTTTTTGCCACTGCGCTATCTTTCTAACTTTTGTCAAAAAAGCATCTAAAGCCAAAGGGGCAAGATCAATGCCTAGACTTCTGAGTCGATCTTGCAGGCCATGTTTCCCGGAATGTTTACCGATCACCATATGCCGACTTAAACCAACTTCCACAGGATCAAAGCCTTCATAGTTTCCGGGGTCTTTGAGTACGCCATCGGCATGAATTCCTGATTCATGGGAAAAGACTTTTTCTCCGACAACGGCTTTCCATTCAGGCACCGGTCGGCAACTGGCCTGTCCAACGAGCTTCGACAGTTCAACAAAGCGTCTCGTGTCGACCTGAAGGTCGACATTGCAAGCATGCTTGAGAGCCATTACCACCTCTTCAAGTGCGGCGTTGCCGGCTCGTTCGCCGAGGCCGTTGACGGTTGTGTTAACGAATCTGGCCCCAGCCCGTATACCGGCAATCGCATTGGCCGTTGCCATACCGAGATCGTTGTGGGTATGGACCTCGAGGTCAAGGTCGCTTCGACTGGCCAGGTAGCTTATCTTATCGTAGGTCGTGAATGGATCGAGGATGCCGAGAGTATCGCAGAACCGAAAGCGGTCGGCACCCATATCTCTGGCGACTGTCATTAATTCCACCAAAAAATCGAGATCGGCACGACTGGCATCTTCGCCACCAATCGAGACATACAGATTGTTCTCTTTAGCAAAACCGAGAGCAACCTTGAGTTGCTCCTTAACCCACCTTCGGCTTTTGCAGAGTTTTTTGTCGATATGAATATCAGAGACGGAAAGAGAAATATCAACAGCGGAAACTCCGCTATCGATCGAAGCTTGAATGTCTGATACCACAGCTCGATTCCAGGTGAGTAGCCGAGCATTAAGTCCCAGGTCGACAAGTGCCTTGACTGACGCCTGTTCTTCTTTGCCCATTGCCGGAATGCCACACTCCAACTCTCCGATGCCGGTCTCGTCAAGCAACTTGGCGATTCGTTTTTTTTCTTCGAGACTGAAGACGACACCGGCGGTCTGCTCGCCATCACGCAGTGTGGTGTCGTCGATAATGACCTCTATATTCCTGGATTCAAACATTGCGCACCTCGCTGAAATAGAAAAAGCCCTAAACCTTTTCAAAAGGTCCAGAGCTTCATTGCTAGGATTCGGCGCCTTTGCCGAGTTTTGCTTCACCACTTACCAATAGCAAAGGTCATGCCTTAAGGGACAGTCCCCTCAGTTAAGGAGACTGTCCCTTGGTTTTAAGGCTTTTTTGACGACCATAGACGGTGACAGCAACCTGTTGGTTACGTCTCCTGTATTGAGTGTAAATGCACAATAAACAGGCAACCTGTTCGGTTTATGCTCGTCCAGAGGGCTTGCAACGAGAGTTAAACTTCTGCGAAGAGCCCTTTTTATCTGCTGTTACCATCATGGCAAGACTCTTGCTCTACTCAATGACAACGTTAAGACATCACCCTTCCTTTCCCGCCGACGCTGTCGGAAAAGCTGGTTCCCTTCTCGAAGATGCGACGGGACTGATTTCTAACTGAAACGAATCTTTCAGGGAGTCAGCCCATTATGGCAAACAAACCGAAAATCAAAGAACTGCTGGACGAAAGCTCTTGCGCACACAACCAGAGCCGAAAAGTCGCTTGCAATGCGCCGACTCCCGGAGCGACCACGGGTGGTTGTGCTTTCGAGGGCGCGCAGATCTCCCTCTTCCCCTATGCTGACGCGGCCCACTTGGTTCACGGACCGATGACTTGTCTCGGCTCCTCTTGGGAGACGCGTGCAACTGGCACCAGTTTCCCCGGACGAGATTTGACCCAAATGGGCTTCACCACCGATATCAATATCAACGATGTGGTCTTCAGTGGCGAAGAGAAAGTTGCGTCATCGATCGATTACATCGTTGAACACTATTCTCCTGAGGCCATATTCGTTTATGCGACCTGCGTAACAGCGATGATTGGTGACGACATTGACTTGGTCTGTAAACAGGCCGCCGAACGCCATGGTATTCCCGTTGTTCCGGTTCATGCTCCAGGTTTTGTTGGCAGCAAAAACCTTGGCAGTCGCCTGGGAGGCGAAGCCGCTCTGGCTCACTTGATCGGCACAAAAGAACCGGAAGAAACAACAGCTTTCGATATAAACCTGATCGGTGAATACAATGTCACTGGCGACATGTGGCAATACTCCCCGCTCCTAAAAGAGCTCGGTATTCGTATTCTTTCTACCCTCAGTGGCGATGGACGGATTGCTCAGATCCGTACCGCTCACCGGGCGAAGCTCAATGTAATCGTCTGCGCAAAATCACTTGTTTCGCTGACGCGCAAGATGGAGGAGCGCTACGGCATCCCCTCAATATCTCTCTCTTTCTATGGCAAACGTGACACCAGCGCCGGTCTTCTTGCTATCGCAAAGGCGCTCGGAGATAAAGAACTGATTGAACGGACCCAAAAACTGATCATAAGGGAAGAGGAAAAATTGACCGAAAGACTCAAACCGTATCTGCTTTTTTTCCAAGGGAAAAAGGCTGTACTCAACACCGGTGGCAACAAAACATGGTCAATTGCTGCCGCACTACAGGATCTTGGTATCGAAGTTGTGGCAACGGCTGTGAAGAAAGCGACTGAAGACGACCGTGAGAAGGCCAGACAGACGTTGGGCAAGAAGGGCGTACTGATGATGAACCCGGGCGTTGAGCAGGCGAAGCTCATTGATGAGACCGGTGCCGACCTCCTCTTGGCAGGAGGGCGCAGCCTCTACACGGCGATCAAGAAAGGCATAGCCTTTGCCGATGTCAATCAGGAGAAGAAGAAGAGTTACGGTGGGTACGACGGCCTTCTCAACCTGGCAGAAGATCTTAAGAATGCTTTGCAAAACCCGGTCTTTAAAAATGTCGCGCGGAGGGCACCATGGGAGAAGTAATCCATAAACGGGATAAACCACTGCAGATCAACCCTTTCAAACTCAGTCAACCCATGGGAGCAACCCTGGCATTCCTGGGTGTTGACCGCTGCATGCCGCTCATGCACGGCGGCCAAGGGTGCACCAGCTTCACGAAAGTTTTCTATACCAGACATTTCTGTGAGCCGATCGCCATCCAGACCAGTGCCGTCACCGATGCTATTGCCGTTCTCGATGGTGGTGACTACAGCATCGTTGAGTCTGTCAAAAATATTACCAAGAAGGTATCGCCTCGCTTGATTGGACTGCACAGCACCGGCTTGGCTGAAACCAAGGGTGATGACCTCCGTGGGGTCTCGGCACAAATCGATTACCCCCTGGTTTATGTCAACACGCCCGATTACGAAGGTGGTTTCGAAAGCGGCTGGGCGCTGACCTGCAAGGCCTTGATCGAACAGCTCGTGGAACCTGCCGAGCGAACAGATGACAACAAAGTGGTGCTACTGCCACACATCAGCCTTCAGCCTATCGAAGTTGAACGTATCAAAGAGTTCATTGAAGGTTTTGGTTTCAACGTTTTTGCCCTCCCCGACCTGTCAACCTCCCTTGACGGCCACCTGGGTGAAAAGCAGGCGGCTCTTTCCAGTGGTGGGATCGCGGTGGATGATATTTGTAAGTTGGGCGATGCCGGTCTGGTTTTCAGTGTTGGTGATTCGATGCGGGGATGTGCTGACGCTTTGTTAAAGAAAAACCCCGAAATGCGACATCATAACTTCTCGCACCTGCAGGGCCTTGAGGCAACGGATTCTCTCGTTGAAACACTTCTGGCAGAAACCGGGTTCAGTGGGCCACCACTGGCTGTCGCACGTTGGCGCCAACGTTTGCAGGACGCTATGCTCGACAGTCATTTCTCGTTGGGACAAAGTCGCTTTCTGGTTGCTGCTGAGCCAGACCAGCTCGCAGCTATCTGTCAATCTCTCTATGATGCGGGCGGCAGGGTCACGGTCGCAATCTCCACCGTTGATTCGCCTCAATTAAAGAAAATCAAAGCCGAAAAGGTTCTTGTCGGAGACTTGGAAGACGCAGAACTGCAGGCGGCAGACTATGACGTGATTGTCGGCAACGGCCACTGTGAAGCCATTGCGCACCGACATCACAAAGGTTTGGTTGTGAGAGGTTTTCCAAACTGGGAGCAGGTGGGTAATCCATTGAAAAACGACATCCTCTATGAGGGCGGCGCTTATTTTTTGTTTGAATGTGCGAATGTCTCAACGGTGACGCGGGACGCGGGACGAGGAACGAGGACACCTTGAGACAGATCATTTTGACTTTCGCGTTCCGCGTCTCGCGTCCCTCGTACCGATACTTCATGTAAAAGCAATCAAGTCTTCAGCAAGGGAAAATATTTACTCGACCATGACCGTCTATACCGACACAATCCGCCAATGGGCGACCGACACCAGCCGAGCAGGAGTTTTGGCCAATGCCGATGGGACTGGTGAGGTTGGTCTGGATTCAAAAGAGTTGGGCAGCCGTTTGGCCGTACGCTTCACTATTAAAGTCGAACTTGATGTGGTGACAGACGTTCGTTATCAGGTCTTTGGCTGTGGCTTTTCCATGGCAACCTGTGCCGTAGCAGCGGACATTGCTCTTGGTCATACGCTTGATGCTGTTCAGGCCATTGATGAGGGTCGCCTTGACGACGCTTTGGATGGTCTGCCTCCAGAACGTGACTACTGCGCCAATTTGGCCGTGGAAGCTCTTCATGCCGCGGTCAAGAGTGCCCGTAACGGTCGCCAATTGATACAGGCGAGTGTACAGAATGACTCTGAACACAAGCCAATGGTGACAGCGAATGATCTAATCTATGCAACCTTGATGAATGCGTCAAAACCAGATCATGTCTCAAAGGAAGATCGTCATCTCTTCGCCTGCTTACTGAGCGTTGCTGCCCAGAGTGCTATGGAAATGTCGGCTGCTCTCGGTTTGAAAGAATCTGATATTGAGGCGATTCTACGGATCTTCTTTCCAGGTATCGAACTCTCGTCTTTAAAAATGCACTCTGCGCCAGTCACAGAAGAGCCACCCGAACAGAATGATGACGTTCTCTCCATAATCCTCTCGCATCTTCCAGATCAAACGAAAGGGGCCTCTTTTTGGCTTGCTCATACTCTCTCCACCAGAGCTTCGCATCCTGGGCATCTCTGGGTTGCGATGGGTCTTTTTGAGAGACCGGAACTGAGCGCAGCAATCCGACGTCACTTGCCCTCTCTGGCGAAGGCTAACCACCAAAACATGCGCTGGAAACGCTACCTGTTCAAGCAAGTCTGTGATCTCAATGGTGGAGTGATGTGTAAATCACCAAATTGCGGAGTTTGTAGTGATTACGAATTGTGCTTCGCTGAGGACTGACAGACATGTTGACATAATAAAAAGAAGCGCCCAGAAGGGTTTGCCATAAACGTTCAACAAAGAATGTTGTTATTACAATTTAAGCTCACGGAAGAGAGAAAAATCTATATGAAGCCGTTGCAGACTGACCGTTACGTCACCTACAGAAACATCGACTGCGAGGGCAACTCAAAAAAAATAATGTCAATGTTGCTCAGCTACATTGACGATCCGGATAAAACCAACGCCTTTTGGGAAAAGTTCAGGGAGAAGCTTGCCTTGGTTGGCAAACCCAAGGAGAATAACGGGCGCAATATCGATGAGCTTTTTTTGATCCACACCTACATCAATAACCTTTATGAGCTTTTTGAAGAATTCGAAGATGCCGAAGCTCTTGCTTTACTCGACCAAATAGAGCGGGAGTGCTGCTGACTTAAATCAAGTTCATAAAATGTTATCATCGATGAACGACGCAAGGACAGTTTTTGGGGTCTCTCTCGCCAATTGTCTCAAGCTTCAGGCCAATCCAATTGTGCACTTCCTGCACCTCGAATCCCGCCAATCTCTCATCAGCAACCTGCATCAAGGGCCTCACAATCAGCAGCGGTTCGGCGACCATCATGGCCAAGGCCTCCTCTTTCTTGATATTGGTGGGAACCACTTTGCCAGACTTGACCTGTGGGTTAGACGGGTTGAACCACTCTGTGACCGGCCTTGTCCCAAAAAATCCTGACAGTTCTTCCACAGTCCAGGGTTCAGTCAGCAGATTACGAACGTCAAGGTCGTGCCCTGAGGCGTAAAGGATCTCTTTCTGCCGAGCATTGCCCTTGCATCCAGGTTTTTCCCAAAAAATAATTTTAGACAAATTGTCTTCCTCCATCAATCCTGCCCTTTAGGCTTGAAACGCTCGTCTGACCTGGCTGCGTGCGCCTGCAACGCTGTCGTTTCAAGCCAACCTGTCGTTATCTGCCCTGATGGTTGATCAAAAATCGGCACATATGGCTTGATATCAATCACCGGCGTTTCATCAAGCATATCGACGCCTTCTACTTCAAGGGTTGCGCCATCGATCATGAGTAAACGTAAAACTGAAAGACCCAGCGGGTTTGGTCTAGAGGGGGCGCGGGTCGCAAATATCCCATGAGGTTGAGCATCGAGAAAAGGTGTCACAGTCAGTGCGACTTCGGCCGTGCGATGGAAATGGTAGACGACGATGATATGTGAGAAGCCATCGAGGTCTTGAAGCCCTTCAGCCAGATCTGGTCGCATTTCTATATGGCCGACCACTCCGCGTGCCCCTGCAGGTTGAATAGGCATTTTGGCAATGTTTTTGAAAGGAGTCCGCAGAAGACCGATCGGCTGGCAGTTCATAGTAAAAACATCTTGCCGCCTGCTAAGATCATCATAAAAGACATCGCCTTGAGGATTGTTGGTACAGGCAGATGACGACTGCCACAGAGGGCACCAATGGTGCCGCCAACCAGAGCCATACCAGCCAGCAATGGCGCATAAGCAGGGACGTGCTGGAGGCTGCTCATATGGCCAAAGAGACCAGAGATAGAGTTCACCAGAATAAAGAGAGCTGCAATCCCTGAAACCTCACGAACCCTGGCCCAGCGAAACAGGATCATAAGTGGGCTCAAAAAGATCCCTCCTCCGACACCAATGATTCCTGAAGCAAAACCAAGCACCCCGCCAACAACCATAGCCATCAATAAAGCAGGTGGTTTGGATTCGTACTCATCATGTTTGCGGCGATCAAAGAGGCGCCATGCCGCGTAGAGAAGCATCATGCCGAGCACAGGCCGGTACAGTTCCGGGGATAAGTGGAAAGTCCCGCCGAAAAAACTGGCGGGGATTGAGGTAATCATAAACGGCCAGAACACACGCCAGGAGAACTGGCCGGCAGTGCAGTAAAGATAGGTGCCGACACCAGCAACAACGACATTTAACATCAGGGCGGTCGGCTTGAGTGCCTCAGGATGCAAGCTAAAGAGTGCCATCATCGCAAGGTAACCGGACGCACCACCATGGCCGACGCTTGCATAGATCATTGCAACAATAAAAATACCTGCTGCAAGGTATGGAACCATTTCTGGTGTCATGGTTTTGCTCCTAAGGGACAGTCCCCGAAGTTAAGGGGATTGTTGCTGGTTCGTGATTTTGTGCATTTAATACGGAATCAGTCCCGTTAACTGCCGGGACAGTCCCCTTTTCAGTTGCGCTTTAAGCACTCAGCGCGTGAAGCTCATCCAGATCGAGATCATCGCCGATCATGCCAACGGCATCGGCGCGACACTGCTTGCAATGCCGCGCTTGGGATAGAATCAGCTCGGCCTGGTTGCGCACCATCTCCATCACGGCATCTGAAGGCGGTTCGTGATCCTTGAAAATTCCCAACGGAATCATCGGAATAATATTCATTACATCAGCACCGAGATCACGAACCTTCACTGCCAAATCAAGTGTTTCATGATCGTTGACACCGGGGATGTAGACAGAGTTGATCTTGACCATCATCCCGGCAGCGGCCGCAAAACGGACACCATCGAACTGACGCTTGAGCAAGATCGCTGCGGCCTCCTCACCATCGAATTTAACGCCACCATGTCGAATCCACTCGTAGACTTTGGCGCCGGTTTCTGCGGAGAGGGCATTGATAGTCACGGTAACGCTGTGCACCCCCAGATTCACTAACCGGTCAAGGTTCTCGGTAAGCAACAAGCCGTTGGTAGAAAGACAGAGGTGCATATCTGGGAATTCCTTCTTAACCAATTCGAAGGTTTCAAACGTCTTGGGATTAGCCAACGGGTCTCCGGGGCCGGCTATACCAACGACTTTTAGCTTGCTGCCGACCTTGGGGTGACGACGAACCAGACGCACGCGTTCTAAAGCCTGCTCCGGACTTAGCACCTTGCTGGTAACACCCGGTCTGGTCTCATTGGCGCAATCGAAACGTCTTTCACAGAAGCCGCATTTGATATTGCATCCCGGAGCAACAGGCAGGTGAATTCGACCTGTATTGGAATGGTCACCGCCAAAGCAGGGGTGATCGGTCTGTTTCTGCATTTTCATCATCGGGCAACCTGTAGCCATAACGTTCCTCCTAAGGGACTGTCTCTGGTTTAAATAGATTTTGTCGTTCACTGGGGACTGTCCCCTCATATAAAAAACCCCGCAGAGTCTTTACTCTGCGGGGCGTCTTTGCCGTCTTTATGATGCGATACGACTTTGTATCGCGCTATTGTATCCAGTTGATTTGAAAAATCAGGCAGGGTGCCCCACATTGAGATCACCCTGCCGAAGCCTTTGGCAATTACATCTCTGGAAAGGGCATAAAATCAGCAATTTTGATTTTATGCTCAGCGATTAAACAGTATGTTTGCATTTTTCAGGATCATCCTGACACTTGCCATCGCAGACCATGTCATGTGCCATCTTGAGAGCAGGTTCGAGTGGCCCCTCTGCACTGATCACCTTGAAACCCGCTTTTTCCATCTCCTGCTTCGGCAGCTCGCCAATCATGGCGGTTACGACCGCCTTGCAGTCTTTCAATGCTTCGACGATACCATTGAGCTGGGCGTGTCGAAACGGATGGTCAGGATCAAAAGAGCAGTACTTTTCAACCTCAACTTCGGAGACCTGAATGGGATCTCCTTTGCGATACTTGAAGATGCGAAACTTCTCGGCATGGCCGAAGTGTTGATCGACTTCGCTGCCGGTTTTTGATGTGACTGCGATTAACATAGGATTTACTCCGTAAATCAGCTGTAAGCTTTCAGTTTTAAGCTGTAAGTTTTTCAAGCTTATTCTTAAAGCTTACGTCTTACAGCCTAGAGTTCACTTTTTAAACCTCAAGGGTCTTAAAAGTGAAACATTTCTTCGGGCAAGCAACACCGCAACCGGCACAACCTATGCAGTTGCTCTGGTTGGCAACGGTCATAATCATACGCGTTGAATCGGTCTCCTCGTCGACGAGGTCTTCGGGCATAAAAACCTTACGTGCGCAGGATTTAAAGCAACGCCCGCAACCGATGCATTTTTCGGAATCAATGCCCATAACAAAGGTCGGGGTCCAGTCGTCCCCGCCAAAAGTTTTTCCTGTCAATAATGCCATTATTGTTCTCCTATGGGACTGTCCCCGTATGGGGATTGTCCCTGGTTTTAAATTGATTTTGTGATTCACGCCGAAAGATTTTTAAAACCTGTGGACAGCCCCGTTAGTTGCCGGGACAGTCCCCTCAGTTCGGTCGTTCGCCCTTGAGCATCGCTTTTCTTAGCCACGGCGGCGGGTTTCCCTTGAGCACTTCCTGAAGTTTTTCGACCACGACAGTGATCGGTTCATGCTCTTTACTTTTGATCGGATGAATCTTCTTCTGCACCAATCGCGCTGCAGCTGGTCCACCAATCTCACCGACATAAACCAAGGCGCAATCTGCAAGCACTGACGTGCGGGCCTCAATCTTGTCGTCGATAAAGCCTTCCTCTGCCTTTAATTGCGCGACCCCGCTGAAAGCGGCTTCATCCGGACCGATTTCCCAGATATAAAATTCTTCGGCTTTGCCGAAATGCTCATCGACATGAACCTTGTCTGTGCTGGCAAATGCGACTTTCATGGTTAATCCTTTCGATCTGTTGCTGACTATTTCAAAACGTCTGGTTCTTATCATAAAACCTCGGGACGCGTGACGAGGGACGAGGAGCGCGACAAAGCTTTTTCTCGTCACGCGTCCCGCGTACCTCGTCCCTGATCTTAACGCATCATTTCAAACCATTGGTCTTCACAAGTCTCATCTTTAATGTCGAGGAACTTGTTGGCAAGCATACTCAGCATACTGATCGCACCGTTGTAACCAACCACTGGAGTCCGGTGCAAGTTCACCCGGTCAATGATTGGGAAGCCGATACGGAAGAGTGGAATCTTGGCGTCCCGTGCAGCCCATTTCGCATGAGTGTCGCCGATGATACCATCGACAGGATCGGTCATCAGCAGGCTACGCATGTGCCAGAGGTCTTTGTTGATATAGATCGAACAACCTTCACCGAAGACCGAGGTGTCAAGCAGAGCCTGCATCTCTTTTTGGAACTTCTTGGTTGAGCGTGAGCAGAGGATATGCCATGGACGGGCACCCATCTCGAGCAAGAAGGTGACGATGCCGAGCAGGTAATCCGGGTCGCCGGCGATGGCAAACTTGCGACCATGCAGATATTGTTGGGCGTCGGTCATGGCATCAACGGCGCGAGCGCGTTCGGCCTTAAGCTCTTCTGGAATTGGCTTGTCGAAAAGCTCGGCAAGCTTCATCAGCATTTCGTCGGTTTTCTTGACTCCGAAAGGCAGTGGAAGAATTGCTTTCTCGCCGTCATACTCGGATTCAATCCACTTCATGGTGGTGACGGTGGAGTATTTCTGCATCGAAATGGTCGCTTTGCCGTTA
>CBDUFN010000023.1:0-20074 GCA_965366475.1 uncultured bacterium
ATATCCACTATAGGTGGTGTAAATCCTCGGGGTTCCGGCGTAAACTTCAGCGATTACACCAAAGGTTTGCATCTCTCGAAGTATCACGTTGCAGAAAATTCTGATGAAAGGGAAGAGCCCTTCCTGAGTTCTCCATTTTTTTTTACGGCGATGGTGCCACACATCTTTACGGTTGGCCCAGAACTCGTTAAATGAAGCAAAAAACATTCGGCAGGTACGCAGCGGGTTGACTAAGAGCAACAGGACGATACGAAGTCCACCGAGTCGGCCAAAGAGCGTTTGAGGGTGTGGGGAAGAGACGGTGAAGATACTACGTTCGGCATCTCCATCCAGAATGTTCGAATAGGACGCTCCACCTTTCAGTAAGCCTTGCTCACCAGCGAAGAGTTTTTCTCTGAAGAGTTGTACATGGTCGGGATCGTTACAGGAAATAATCTGTCCTGATTCTTTTTCGAACCAACGGAAAGCTGGGATGCCGTGGTCATTGCCGTAGAAAAAAGTCGATTGTGCTGCTGGTGTCGTACTTGGCAGGCCTGCGTGGTATTCGACCAGTTTGTGGCCGCGACGAAGATAACGTTCCAGGTGAGGGAGGTAACCGCGGTCCAGAGCTTGTTGCAGGTAGGGAAAAGCAAGGCCGTCAATTTGAATGCCAACCAGGCCTTTTTGCTGACCGTGCCGTAACCTCTCCCGACGTTCTTTGCGGAAAGGGAAAAGCTTGAGGCCGTAATAACAGCTGGATAACCATTTGATGAGTGTGTGGGGTGCCATGAAACCCTCCAGGGTTTCATTATAGCAGACTCACACTGTTCATAAAAACCGATAACGTATGCCCTCAGAGAGTTTCTGGGGGCATACGTTGTTTTCAGCTGTTCTTACTTTTGTACGGTGACTTTCTTGATCGTAATTGTTTCGACTGGAACATCCTGATGCATGCCCTTATTGCCGGTCTGAACCTGGCGCATAGCATTAACAACGTCCATGCCATCAGTCACTTTGCCGAAGACGGCATAGCCGAAGCCTTGCGGGGTGGGTGCTGTGTGATTGAGGAAGGTGTTCTCCCCAACATTGATGAAGAACTGGCTCGTCGCGCTATCGACAACATTGGTGCGAGCCATGGCAACTGTGCCAAGGTCATTCTTCAGGCCGTTGTCCGCTTCATTCTTGATTGGGGCTTTTTTGCTGTCTTTGTCGCTCATGTCTGCGGTAAGACCTCCGCCCTGAACCATGAAGCCATCAATGACACGGTGGAAAATAGTGTCTTCGTAGAAACCGTCATTGGCGTAATCGATAAAGTTCGCAACGGTAATCGGTGCGTTGGTCGCATCAAGCTCGAGGACAATGTTGCCCATAGTGGTTTCGATACAGACCGTTGGATTGCTTGTTTCAGACATTATAAATCTCCTTCGTTTATGATTTAATGGGCAGGTATAGCACGGCCTGAGAGACGAGGCAATCGTCCTTAGCTTAAGTCGGCGGGCTATTGTTTTATGTTCTTGTGGTGTTGATTTCCTCAGAACCTTCTTCAACACTTTCCTCGTTGATCCAGGCCTGCATCAGGGTGTAACAGACCGCCAACAGGACCGGGCCTATGAAGAGGCCGATTACGCCAAAGGCGATCAGTCCGCCAATAACTCCGGCAAAGATTAGAAGAAGGGGAAGGTTTGCGTTACGACGAATCAGGTAGGGGCGTAGAAAACCATCCATACTCATTACAAAAATAGTCCAGACCAGCATGGCAACTCCCAGTCCTGTGCTGCCACTCCAGAAGAGCCATATGATCGCAGGAATTAAAACCGGGCCAGCGCCGATTTGGGCAATCGTCAGCATGAAGATTAAAGCCGTGAGTAGTGATGCGTAAGGAATGCCGACAAAGGCCAGTCCGACTCCCGCAAGGATCGACTGCGCCAATGCTGTGATAACAACTCCCTGCGCAACCGCTCGTACTGACATGGCTGCCAGATGTGCCGCATTTTCTCCACGTTCTCCAGCAATGCGATGAGCCAGTCGAATCATCATCTTCGCTGCGTCTTCACCGTTCATATAGAGAATTGTGGTCAAAATCAGAGTTAACAGCAGGTGGATCAGCATCATGCCGAAACTGCCTGCTTGTGCCACCATCCAACCCGCTACATTGCGGATGTAAGGGGAAAGGCGCTTGGCAAGTTCATCTGGCTTTGTCTCCGAGGCTTTCTGCCAGAGGTCAGCGGCCGAATCTCCGATTAAGGGAACCTGCTCAATCCAGGTGGGTGGCTCAGGAACGCCAATATTGGTCAGGTTTTTACCGAGGGCAGAAATCTGAGGTGCGTTCTCGACAATGGTACCCACTGCGAGTGTAAAGGGGATGACAAAAACCAGAACCAAGAGGCCGATCATAATCATGACGGCAGGGCGTCGACCGCGCACTTTCTCCTGAATCATAACGAGGAGAGGCCAGGTCGCAATAACAATCATTGCCGCCCAGATGAGTGCGGGCAGAAATGGTCTGAGAATCCAAAAGCAGGCGGCCAGTAAGGCACCGATCAGAACTATCGCAAGGGTGTTTTTGGTCAGATCTTTTTGTGCGGGTTCAAGCATTGGTTTTCCTGCTGGATAAGGTGTTTAAATCCCTGTAAATTTTACAGATTGTGACATAAAATAAAAGAGATTGCACCCTAATGATTTTGGCTTCTTATAGTGGCTTTGGTTGACAGAGCGATTCAGGCAGGTCTGCCTTTGCTCCACATTTTGCGCAGTCGACTGTTGGGTTGGAAGAATTCTGATCGATTTCCATCATCAACCCCTTCTTAAAGAGTTTGCACATATGGGTTGGGTGCTTCTCTGGTTTCCAACAATCTTTATCTTTTTTACTCATAAATTGAAGTCTCCGTTTTGATGTGTTCGTCCTCTGTAAGGTTATTGACACTCTCCAATACGTTTTCCAGTCATGGTTTGTGTCATGCCGGAGGGCATTTGGGGGCCATTTGTAACTACGGTCCCTTCAAAAGTGTCACCATTGTAGACGATCTTTCCTGAGCTTGTCATGGTTCCGCCTTCAGCGTTACACACGACCTTCCAGGTTACTGTATTGCCGCTCTGTGTGTTTTCCAATATCTCACATTGATTGTCTTGTTGCTGTGACTCAGGAATGAGGTCTTTGTCCGTAAGGCACTGAACATGCTTTGTCGAAGGCATTGTAAAAGCCATTCCAGGCATCTCGACACTTGATGTGATCTCCCAACGTCCTGGTCGCATTGTTTCTTCTGCAAAAGTAAGGCTCGAGAATACACATGGTAAAAATGTAATTGATAGGATCAGCAGAGTTTTATACATCAAGGATTCTCCCTAAATAGATTTCTTCTTTGTCAGTGGTAACTCTTCGATATCCTAGCATGCAAAAGCAGATAATCAATCTTTACAGAGTGTTGTTGGGCGGGTGTGAGACATTTTTGAGAGTTGTTTGATATGGTGCTTTTAACGAAACGCTTTTTGCACAGGAATCTTTTATTGACGAGGTGAGTCGATGCCATATTCAATCAAGTGGAATAAAAACAAAGTGTGCTGCACATTCAGGGGCGAAATAACGGGTCAAGAACTGATTGGTTGTAACATGTCAATGTATGGGAACGCTCTATTCGATGAGCTCAGGGTTCAGGTTCTTGATATGTCTGAGGTGACCAAAATAGCTTTCACTATAGATGATGTCAAAGAAGTGGCTGCTTACGATCGAGCTGCCGCGAAAATTAATCCAAGAATCAAGTGTGCGCTTGTTTCAACAGATATTGTTGCGCAAGAGCTTTCAAAAATTTACCAGGAAGAAATCGTTGATTCGCCATGGGAGGCTAAGGACTTTCGTTCTTTGAGTCAGGCGCTCGAGTGGGGGTGTTCCTCTTAGCTTCTGATTGTCTCTTCGAGGGGGTCTTGGATTGCTGAAATAAAAACTAAACAGGGAGTTGGCCAAGTTGGCTAACTCCCTGTTTTCTTTGTGGTACCGAAGGCCGGAATCGAACCGGCACGCTCATAGAGCATCGGTTTTTGAGACCGACGTGTCTACCAATTCCACCACTTCGGCAAAGCGGATTGCATTATAGGGTTTCACTTTGGTTCGGTCAAGCGTTATCACAACAAAAAATGGTGACTCTGTTTACATGGTTTTTGAGGCTTTTTTGGGAACTCTTTTTGGTGGAAAATTAACCTCTCTAATACTTTGTCAGGCAATCGTCTATGTCTTGATAAAGGGGGCGCACGGCTTTACCACATTAAGCCTTAAGGGCGCGTTGACATTTGCCCTGTGAGCCAACAGTTAAAAGCGGTAGCCGACACCTAAAAACCCTTTAGTGGCAATGTCTTCATTTACAATCGGGCTGTCAGAAATCTCATCGGAGAGTTTTACCAGTGACACTCGACTTGTTATAGACCATCTTTCGTTCATCATGAAGTTCACCATCAAGCCAGCACTGTAAACGAGGGTTGAATCAACTTGATATGCTGGTCGGTCAAATCTCGCCTCTTTTTGTTCGACACCATAGTAGTAGTCAGCCAACTGCTCGCTTTGCCATGTTGCGTCTACAGATGGAACTATCATCAGTTTCTTGAAGCGAAAACTCTTACTCAGGGTCATCTTGGCTTCATGACCGCTGTGTTCATTTAAGAGGTCACTGAGCCATGTGAGTCGAATTTGACCAAAGCTATTTTTAAACGATGCTTGAAGCCCCGACTCTAGCGTTCCATGCCGGTCTTCCATCCCTTTCAAAAAACGACTGTCGCTACTCTCATAACCTTGTAAACGATAGTTGCCAAGGACCGTGACAGCGAAGCCTTTTTCTTTAATCAGGATGTATCCTGCCTGAGGGCCACGTAGAAAAACACGTTCGCCTTGATAGCTGAGTAAGGGGAAGGGCGTGGTTTTATTCTCCACGCCACGATAGGGACTGGTTTTGTACGCGGCACCTAACCCAAGCGTCCATCCCTGTCCTTGAGACCTTGTCTGTGCTTCTGCAAAGGCATTGTTGGTAAGGAACATTAAGGACAGGAAAAAAATAAAATTTCTCAGTTTCATGGTCGACCCTCTGCTTAAATGAGTTCGGGTAATTATTTATACAGACAATGTTCGTTTTCCCATTGATGGTTTTTGAAATGCTCGTAGCTCTGATAAAGCCAGAACCTAAAGGTGCTGTCAATTGTTTTGCGAAGAGTATCAGGGCCGTCTCACAAACAGTGTCACAGTGTAGCCGCCTAAAGGCCGCGACAAGTCTTATCCAATAATAGACATAGATTGACTTTCCATAGGTGAGCGGATTTTCCTCTGCTAATTCAGTAAGAAAAAAGCCCCGTAACCAGGAGGGTAGTTACGGGGCAACAGGGTTTAATCAGGCAGGCAGAAAAAGCCTGCCTGTTTGTATTCTACTAAATAGTTTGTCATGCGGTCAACTTGAGGTCAAACTCCTGATGCGATAGCATTCTGCAAGAAGCTCCATTTGTTTTAAGAAACAACAAAAAGGGACAGCTGAGTTGATAAGACCCTGTTCGTTTCTTTTTATTTTAGAGACGCCATATCTATGGAAAAACGGTACTTCACATCAGATTTCAGCAAACGCTCGTAGGCTTCGTTAACTGCCTGGATTGGAATGACTTCTACATCGGAGGTGATGTTGTGTTCGCCACAGAAATCAAGCATCTCCTGAGTCTCCCTGATACCACCAATAAGTGATCCTGAGATGCTTTTGCGACCAAAGAGCAGGGCGAAAGCAGAGACAGGCAGAGGTTTCTCCGGTGCACCGACCAGAGTGATGTTGCCGTCGAGGGTGAGCATGCCGATATAGCTGTTGATATCGTGCTCGACGGCAATGGTGTCAAGAATGAAGTCAAAGCTGCCAACATGCTCCTTCATCTCATCAGGATTTGTGGAAATGATGACTTCGTGGGCTCCGAGGCGTAACGCATCCTCTTTCTTTCCAGGGGATGTGGTGAAGACCACAACGTGGGCCCCGAACGAACGGGCAAACTTGACCCCCATGTGTCCCAGACCGCCAAGGCCAACAACACCGACCTTTTTCCCTTTAAGGTCGCCCCAGCGGCGCATTGGTGAGTAGGTTGTGATTCCTGCACAGAGAAGCGGAGCCACACCGGCCAGGTTGAGATTGCCGGGAACGTTTAATACGAAGCGTTCATCAACGACGATACTTTCAGAGTAACCACCATAGGTGACACCCTCGAGGTGTTTGTCTGGGGAGTTGTAGGTGAAGGTTGCGTTTGAGCAGAACTGCTCGACGTCTGCCTGGCAATGAGGACACGTCTGATCCGAATCGACCAAGCAGCCGACCCCGACAATATCATCGGGGCTGAAACTCTTGACGTCACTGCCGACTTTGACAACCCGGCCGACAATTTCGTGTCCCGGCACGCAGGGGTAGGTCGTGGGCATAACACTACTCCATTCGTTACGCACTGTATGCAGGTCAGAGTGGCAAATGCCGCAGAAGAGTATCTCGATCTGCACGTCACGTTCACTGGGCTCGCGACGAGGGATGCTGTCAAGTGACAGCGGTGAGGAGGCGCTAGAGGCTGAATAGGCTTTGGCTTTGAACATGGCAGTATCCTTTTGTTAAATTCACAGGAAAATTGAATTGAGTTGTTATTGTAACTCATCCAGTGGGGATTTTTCTTTGTCGCTTGTTAAAAATGAAGATTTTCAATGACCTTAGATAATATCTCTTCGTAGCTCTACTCTGCTCTACACATTGTTCCCTGGTGCCAACAATGATCGATCGGAAAGAGCTTTGCTCGGAAAATTCTGGTTACACGCCTACTTGAGACTTACGTTCATTCTTCACTCTTCGTGCAAAGAAGAGAAGGCCACCCTTTACCAGGTGACCTTCTCTTTATCTATTCTAAAATGTCTCTGTCTATTTCTCTCAACAGGAAGCTGATTTACTTCCAGCGTTAGAGACTTATGCGGTGATTTCTACTACATAGAAAATTACCAGGTTGCTTTGATCTCTAAAAAGTTCACAATTGAACTGAGATTATCCTGTGCAATATTGACGAATTCTAAACCGACACCAGCTGGATATTCTGACTTAAGCCGTTTGCCATCATAATTAATCCATGCAACGCGTGCGTCGCAGATGACAGTTTCTCCCTCTTCTCCCGGTAAAGAGAGCTTCAGTTTGACAAGGTCATCAACATCGAAGGGACATGTTGTAACGAGGAAAACCCCTCCGGCACTTAAGTCCACGCTATAGCCCGTAAGTAGTTTGCTTTGGCAATCACCATAGTAGACTCTTAACTCTGCGGCGATTCGCAAGTTGGAACGCCTTTCAAAAGTACTGTGCTTGTTACTTTGCATTGAGAAACCTTTCTTAATAATGAAGCTAGTGTTCCACGTCCCACGTCCCACGTCTTTAATCTTCCAACCAAGCAAACGCACAAAAAATCAAGTCAACCACGTGCATTGCGGGTGTCTCGTCTCTGCGTTATCTAAATAATCAAACTTTTACTTAACTGGGCTTTGTCCTGTTAATGTTTCCCGGCCCCGTTTCGTAGAAAACTCAGAAGTCGGAGTTCATCTTCAAGACTGAGAAACTCTACGCCCATACCTGATGGATGATCACTTCTGATTGGCGAAATTCGCGCGTTTATCCAGGCAACGCGGGCCAAGCAGCATATCGGTTGGTCCTTGTCAGGAAGAGACACTTTGAGTTTTAACTTTGTTCCAAGATCTGGAGGGTTGTCGGTCTCTAAGAATAGCCCCCCAGCGCTCATATTGCAGGTGGCGCTAGCAGCATAGTTAGCGCCACTATCATCCTCACCGTAAAAAACGTCGAGTTTGACGGGGATTCTTGGCGCACTCCGCTTGTTCAGCGTCACTTGTAGTATTGTTTTAAGCTGTTTTTCATTGAGCGGTTTTCTAAGAAAGGTTGAAACGCCTATCTTCTTGGCCATGGAGATTTTTTCATCACTCTCTTCGCTAGACAGCATGACAATTGGCACAAATTTGCAGTTCGGGTATGTCTTTACTTGTCTTGTAAATTGCAGACCATCCATAACTGGCATATTCATATCCGCAATAATCATGTCATATCTGGAAGACTCTACCTTTTGGCAGGCTGCCTTTCCATTGTCAACGGTGGTGACGTCATAGTTGAGGTTCCTTAACATGTCGCCCACTGTCGTCAGAATGAATTGAGAGTCATCAAGAACGAGAATCTTTTTTTTCATACTCCCCCCATTGATTGGTCGATTTATGCCCATCTCCATTACTCTGTCTTTTAAAATGGTGTTACCTGCAATTGTTGGGAGCTGGAATGAAAGGCTAGAATTTTTTGGATTATAGCAAACGCCCTCTCATAATCTTCTTACACTTGCTTTCATACTGTATCGAAATTTTCTTTATAACGTAAAAGTAGAACGTTTGCTGACCCCCGAATGTGTTTGTTGATAAGTTGATTCTCTTCTCAGAAGTCGTCAAAAAAAACGACTTTATCCTTTCCGGTTTGTTTGGCTTTCTGAACGGCTTGTTCCGCTTGCTGAACCATTTGGTCAAAGGGACTGTCAGTCTCTCCGGTATATGTTGAGACCCCGATGCTCGCAGAAACATGCACAGCACAGCTCGCTTCAACTGTGACTTCACTTATCAGGGTTCTCATCCGATTCGCCAGTATCAGGGCTCCACGCACATCTGTGTTAGGCAATAAAATGCTAAAGGTGTCACCTCCGTATCTAGCGGCGATGTCAATGTTCCTGACAATATCTCTTATTGTACAGCTGACTTGTTTCAGGACTTCGTCACCATGGAAATGTCCATGTTTGTCGTTGATGATTCTGAAGTCGTCTAAATTGATAAAAATGAGAGAGAGTGGTGTTTTATAACGCAACGCTCGAGAGAACTCTTTTTCCAATTTCTCATAGAAAAACCGATGTGAATTCAACCTCGTTAAACCGTCCCGGATTTCCAGGTCCTCAAAAACTCCCTTTGCTGTTTTCAATGAATCAAAAAGAATGGCATTCTCTAGAACATTCGCTGAAATATTTGCAACCAGATGACAAAGTTTATAAACACGATCTGATATGGCAACATTTAACTTGGTTGCAGTGCCCAAAAATAAAGTGCCTATCACACTGTCTTTCTTGATGATTGGAATGACAAAAATAGAGTTGAGCCCTCTTGCCTCCATCTGTGAACGAACAGGTTCCATGAGCGGGTCTGTTGTCGTCTCGTTGATTATGACCGGTTGTCGCGTTTCGTGAGCTTTTTGTATCTCGGGGTAACGATCCAGGTCTAACTCGATTTCTTCCTGCATCTCCAGATCGTTACTTGCCTTAACTGTGAATTCGTTTTTGTCATTAATGCTTACGATTGAGCAACGGTCAACGCCGATGATGTCTGCAACTTTATTAACAACTATGTTCAATATCTTTAGTGGATTACGTAGCACAGATATGGAATCGTACAATTCCAGAAGGAGCTGTAGATCCCCTCGTTCGAGGCCTTGATAGAAGGTCTTATAGTTTAGATGTGCGCTGACTCTGGTAAGGACTTCGTTTGGAGTGAAAGGTTTTGTGATGTAATCGTCAGCTCCCGCTTGAAGACCAATGATGATTTGCTCTTTTCGCTTATGAGCAGAGATAAGAATGACAGGAATGTTCTTTGTATGGCAGGTGGCTTTAAGTCTTTTGCAAACCTCTATTCCGGTTAATCCGGGTAATTCAATATCGAGTATTATGAGGTCTGGTTTTGCAGTGTCAGCCAATCTAACAGCTTCATGACCATGCTTTGCTTCAATGACATCAAAGTGATCTACTAATGAATCATTGATAATCCGGCGCATCAGATTGTCATCATCAACAACGAGTACCTTCTTTAATATCACAGCCTTTCGTCCCCCTACACTTAATTACTCATTCATAGTCCCCACGCTTTAATTCTAGCCTTAAAGGTTATAGGCCGCAACTTGTAAACAAAATTTCCCCTGCGATGCACTTTATTCTTTCTGGCTAAATTAGATAAATTATGGTCCTGAGTGCAGTCCTGAATTCAGCTCATTGGTCTTCTGTTTATTGACTTTCATTAGACCTTTATTTTCATAAATCTCTAAATATACAATGTCTGTCAACTCAATCTTTTCGTCTCTCTGAATGTTTTTTTTTTACATGGTGACCTATCGGTAAGCTGTCCTTATCTTGTCTATGAGGCACATTCTTCACCATCTCATCAATAACTTCTTTGAACCTGAACAATTTGCATGTATATCCGTTACCCTCACTTCATAAATTTCTCCTTGTCACCGATGAGAGCTTAAGTCTCAAAAGTCATTACTGTAAAATGTCTTCTAATGATCTTGTGAAAGAGTGTTTTTTGTCCCTCATTCCTTAAATTAAGTTACGATCAATCCTATGAAACGAAAAATAGAATTACTCGCGCCAGGTGGGGATATTGAGTCTGTAAAGGCTGCCATTGTGGCTGGTGCCGACGCGATATACCTCGGTCTGAATACATTTAATGCCAGAATGCGGGCCACTAATATCGAACTTGATGACTTAGCCGGTATTGTCACTCTGGCCCATCGAAACAGTTGCGAAATCTTTATAACGATCAACATCGTTATCGTTGAAACTGAAATTAGGGCTTTAATCAACCTGCTGAACAAACTTGTAAATACCAAAATAGACGGAGTTATTGTTCAGGATTTGGGCTTGCTCTATCTGCTATCAACCTATTTTGAAAAGCTTAAAATCCATGCATCAACCCAACTGACAACGCACAATGCAGGGCAAATAAAATTCTTAAGCAAACTCTCTGCAACGCGGGTCAATTTATCAAGAGAACTGAATCTTGATGAGTTGAGAAACCTCACTCGGGTGGGCCATGAAAACAACATACTCAGTGAAGTCTTTGTCCATGGTTCCAACTGCCTCTCTTTTTCGGGACTTTGCTATATAAGCTCTGTCCTCGAAGGGAAATCTGCAAATCGCGGTCGTTGTAACCAATCGTGTCGGGAGCAATACTTAACCACCCCGGAAGGGAAAGATTTCCCCCTTAACCTTAAAGACAACTCTGCTTTTAACGATCTTAGGGCACTCTCTGATGCAGGCGTTGACTCCGTAAAGATAGAAGGGCGGATGAAGAAGTTTCATTACGTCTATACCGTTGTCAATGCGTGGCGAGGACTGCTCAATAATTTCTACAGTCACAATCAGGCCAGCGGTGATGACACCCCTCTTTATCAGGTGTTTAACCGGGATTTCACCAATGCTTTCCTGATGGATAATCTCAATAAAGATGTCTTTATCGACAATCCCAGAGATAACTCCGCCCTTTATTTCCATGAAGTGAACAGGCGTACCGCTGATACAGATATCCGACTGACGAAGACCGAGCTGCATGACATAAGAACCGGTATTATCAATAAGGCAAAAGCAAAGATTGCCGCCTTGGACGTTGGGAAAACTTCCTTAAAGGTTAGTGTTTCTGGTGTATCCGGAGAGGCGTTGAAAGTCTCCATAACGAGCGTCGATTCTTCCATCGCTCCGTTCGAAATCCTTTCTGTCTCCAGGTTAGTTCCTGTGCAGGGCAGTAGAGCAGGGCTGGATTACAATAGCCTCTGTCAACGACTGGAACCCGGCGATGAATCGGAACATGCACTTGGCAACCTGGAATGTGAGAACCTGCAGGAGGGACTCTTCCTGCCTCTTAAAGAGCTCACTGCAATCAAGAAGAAGATGCTCTTTGTTCTCAAAGGCTCAACCGAGGAGATTGAGCCAATTGAGACTCCGCGATTAGAAGCGCAGGAGTCGTCAAAAACTAAACCCCGTCTTTCGGTATTGCTTTCTTCCAGAGAGCAACTGGCACTCTGTCACGAAACCTCTGCGGATCTCTTTTTTCAACTCCCCAGCTGTTTCCCGGAGGACACTTCTGCGTTGGTAGACCTTTTTCAGGAGAACCAGGATTTATCCCCATGGTTCCCTTCGGTTTTGATTGGCAATGACTATGCCGCTGCCGTTGCACTCCTGGATCAGGTGCAGCCGAAGCGGATTGTAACCAACAACACAGGGATCGCTTACGAAGCCTATAAGAAGGGGATTGCCTGGATCGCAGGGCCCTATTTGAATGTTGTTAATTCCTTCAGCCTGTTATGTCTAAAGGATAAATTCAACTGTTCCGGTTCATTCCTCTCAAATGAAATGAGCCAGAAGCAGATGCTTAAAATCATTACACCAAAGGAGTTTGAACTCTACTACAGCATTTATCATCCGGTTTTGCTCTTAACAAGCCGTCAATGTTTACTGCACCCGATAGAAGGTTGTGACAAAAGCATTATGGATGATGAGTGTTCTTTGGAATGCAACAGGTCTTCCACCATTACGAATTTGAAAGATAGTGTTCTTTTTGTCGATAAAGCCATTGGTTGTTATAATCGCATATATAACGAGCATAATGTTTTGAACACAGATGTCGTGACTGATTTTCCGGGTAGGTTTGCCAGCTTTTGTATCGACTTAACAGAGGTGAAAACTGCAACGAAAGTTGAGATGGATGACACACGTATCATCAAGGTTTTTCAAAATCTTGTAAATGGTAAGCCGGAGGCCAAAGAAGAACTCGAAAAAGCTATCCACCCAACTTCGAATATCCAATATAAAAGAGGCCTCTAAGGTAAGCAGGTTCCAGTCAGACACGTCAGCTTCGTTTCCCAACGATAGGCCAGGGCGAGCTCCTCCTTAATCCTTGTGAGAAAAGTATGGCCTCTGCAGGCATGAGTTGAGCTTCGAATGGAATGCCCTTTTGGACATGGTTATATTTAAAAAGACATTTGGGATTCTTTGTTAAAGATCAACATCAAATCTCGTACAGAGCAATCACTTCTGGCAGAAACCAGAACACCGTTAACTCTCATTCTGAGTAACCCATCACAATCAATTTCAAGCGCATGCTTTTTGGGCTCATGATTAGAAGAGATCTTCGCCTTCAGGTTAAGGTCTGCAACTGCTTGGCAAACCTTTCCTTTGATAAGTCTACAATTGGAACAACCGTCACAGAGTATTTCTATCGTCATTTGCACACACCCAATAAGTTCTTTTGAATATAAGGAGTAATAGAGCGACATTTGTTTTTAGAGGGACAAGATTTCACCATATTTAAATATTACCAAAACAGTCATGTTGCGGTCAATTTGACGATGAATAAAGAAATCTCACCTCAATTTCAAAGCGAAGGTGAAAAGGATACTGACGGCTCGGCGAGCCTTCGTTATGCTGTTTTGATTGTTCAATAAAATGATAAAAATAGAGGTCAGAAAAAAGCTCACGTAAATCTGTGTAGAAAATGAGTTTTCACAAGGAAACGAAACGGATGTCGTTTATTGATTTTGTGAGCATGTCAGTAATGGCTCGTTGTGATGAATTAGGTGGGAAGCTAGATTGAATCTAATCAGCAAATTAAATCTTTTCCTACATCAATACTCTCAGGTAAAACTCTTATTGTCACGGCACAACAAACAATGAACACTAAGGTGAGAATCCAGACGGGCATCGTTTTGAAAGCAATTGTTCATTGAAGATTGAACGCTTTTAGGTTCAAAAGCGATAGGTCAGAAATGATCTTGTCCTTAATTTAGACACCTCGTGAACTTAGAAACAAAAAGGACTGACAGCGTAAAGCCGTCAGTCCTTGATTTTGTTTGGTGGAGCTAAGCGGGATCGAACCGCTGACCTCTTGAATGCCATTCAAGCGCTCTCCCAGCTGAGCTATAGCCCCGAACAGGAGCAGATTTATAGCAGAGCACCACGTGGAGTGTCAACTGCTTTTTTGTTTTGTCCCAGCATTCGCTCGAGGTGTGATTGATGACACCTTCTTTCTTGAGAGGGCATTGGCTCCACTGGAAGGAGGATCCTAGAATCCAGGAGGTTCTGCCTCGGGATCCTCGTTAATCTCTTGCCAGAGTTGTTCAATATCTCTAATAAGACCCAAATGCTCGGCGTTGTTGATCGCAAAGTAGAGCGATCCAAATGTGTTCTTCTGGTCGTCTAGTTTTACGTAAATCAGCGCGGCATGGTAGAGAAGAAGAGCTTTTTGGTCTGCGTCACGAACCCTCTCCAGAGCTTTGTTGAGAAGTGTTATTGATTCGTCGAATTGGCTGGATTGATAGTAGAGAAAGGCAGCAAGGTCGAGTTTCTCAATGCTCCTTTTCGGGAGGCGTTTCAGAAGCGCTTCGGCTTCGTCCAACTTGAAAAGGTGGTTCGCGTCAACGAGTGCGAGTCGGTGCATGAGCTGCACCTGATCAGGATCGTCTTCGGGTACCATTTTGAGGCCACGTTCGTAAGTTTTATGAGCCTCTTTATCTTCGTCGATGCGTTCGAGTAATTCTGCACGACGAAGGTAATATTTTCCTGCAGTGGGTTCTTTGTCTATGGCAATAGCGTATTGCTCCGCTGCGGCGGCATAAGCTTTTGCCTTTATCATCTGCTCCGCTCGGTCGACAACTGCCTCCACAGGGCGATTGTCTTCTTTAACGGATACAGCTGCACAGCCGCCTAGAAGCAGGGCGAGTGTGCAGCTGATTATAATCACGAGTTTAGTTGTGCTGAAAATACGGGGCACTGAAATCCTTTAACATTTGAGCGGCTTTTCCGTGAATAAAATTTACAGGGTGATGCCGGTCAGTTTAAAGAGCGCTTCCTGATATTTCTCGGACGTCTTGTTGATGATGTCTTCAGGTAGTGCTGGCGGTGGAGCCTGTTTGTTCCAGTCGAGGGTCTCCAGGTAGTCGCGAACAAACTGTTTGTCAAAGCTTTGCTGAGGACCGCCTGGTTTGTACAACTCTTGAGGCCAGAAACGAGAAGAATCCGGCGACATTGCTTCGTCGATCCAGATCAAGCTGCCGTCGGGCATGGTGCCGAACTCGATCTTTGTATCGGCGATAATAATACCTTTGTCACGGGCAAAGTCACGTGCACGACTGTATATCTCCAGGGTTTTGTCGCGAACCTGCTCGGCGATCTCCTGACCGCAGATCTTAATGGTCTCTTCAAAGGAGATATTCTCATCGTGCTCACCGAGCTCGGCTTTTGTTGAAGGCGTGAAGATCGGTTTTTCCAGTTGCTCGCTTTCGAGCAGGCCCTCTGGCAGAGCAATACCGCAGATGCTGCCATTTTGTTGATAATCTTTCCACCCTGAGCCAGAAACATAACCGCGAACAATACATTCAACCAAAAGTGGCTTGGCTTTCTTGACCAGCATGCTGCGACCTTCGAGTTGGTCACGATAGGCGTGGGTTTCTGCGGGGTAGTCACTGACATCTGTGGCAACGATGTGATTTGGAACAATATCGGACATTTGGTTAAACCAGAAGATCGAAAACTGGTTGAGAACCTGACCCTTTTTCGGAATCCCTTCGTTCATGATGACATCAAAGGCAGAAAGACGGTCAGATGTGACGATCAGCAAGTGCTCGCCAAGGTCGTAGATATCACGAACCTTGCCGCGGTTGACCATCTTCAGGCCTGGTAGATTGCTTTCCAATACTATAGAACTCACGGTTTATTTCTCCTTGTCCAACAAGTCTTGCACACGCGGTGCAATAAGAATTGTCGCTTGGCTGCGGAGGTCGGCCAGACGCTGCTCAACGGCCTCATTCTGCTTGCGGGTAAGAATTGTTTTTTGCAGTTCTTCACGTTTGACATCATCTAATTGTGTAAGATCCGCTGTAATGTGTTCTTTGACTTCCGTGACAACAAAGCGGTTTTGAATTTCGAAAAATTGGTTAATGGCTATCTCGCCTTCGCCCAGTTCAAACGCCGCTTTAGAGAGCTCCTCAGAGGTGCCAAGACGTGGTACGAAAGGACTGTAGGTGCGTGTAAACTCGCCGGTTTCTTCAACCGTGTACTTGGCCTTCTTGGCCAGCTTCAATAGCGAGGCCCCAGCACTCATGTCCTCAACCAATTCTTCTGCAGCGAGTTTAGCAAGGTTCGCTGATTCTTTTGACTTGTAGGCCGCAGTGACCAGATCTTTAACATCGGCCAATTCTGGGAGGTGGCTGGCAACTCTTTCTTTCAAAGCAAAGAGAATAATACCATCATCTGTTATGACTGGTTTGGCCACCTTATTTTCTTCGAGCAGGTGAGCCGCGTTGATGATTTCCTCATTGCGACCAATACCGTCAATATAGCCATCGCGTGCGAATGGGCCAGATTCTTTCAGACCAAGGTCGTTGTCGGTTGCTGCAGCTTCCAGGTCACCAGTTTTGCGATTGATATTGTAGGCATCCATGGCTTTTTCAAATGCCAGCTGCCCAGCCTTTTCAATGCGAAGGCCTTCTTTGACTTCGTCCACAGACTCTTCAAGGGAGCGAACTCCAGGCTCGGTATATTCTTCTACTTTAATGATGTGGTAGCCAAAGGTTGTTTCGACCAGTTCACTGATGTCTCCTGGCTTCATGCTGAAAGCCGCTTGCTCAAAAGGTTTAACCATCGAGCCACGGGTAAAGTAGCCGAGATTCCCACCTTTAACCGCGCTGGCTTTATCGTCAGAGTTGACTCTGGCCAGTTCAGCGAAATCCTTGCCGGCCTTTGCTTCTTCGAGTAATTTCTCTGCAAAGAGCCGCTTCACTTCGCGAGTTTCATCATCGGTTCCTTCATCGACTTTGACGAGAATGTGAGAGGCTTTGATTTTTTCGAGGATCTCAAATTGGTCGAGGTGGCGGCGATGATATTTTGCCAACTCGTTTTCTTCGAAAGTAATCTCATCAAGATAACGCTGTGGTTCAAATTGCAGGTAGCGCAGTGAAACCATTTCTGGAACACGGAAAGTTTCCTGGTTCTCGTTAAAGTAAGCTGAGAGAGCCTCGTCAGTCACTTTGACCTTTTTCTCAAAAGCGGCGGCAGTCAGGCTTACGAAGTTGAGGTTAACTTTTTCGTTGTTATTACGAAATTCCTCTTCGATGTCTGCATCCGTGACTTCGACGCCAGATTGAATTTGCTCACGAACTTTGTTGCTGGTTAATTCGCTACGTTGCATTGCTTCAAATTGGTCGCTGTTTAATCGCTGGTAAGCCAGAACTTGCAAGTAGCGTTCTTTATTGAATACGCCATTGTCCTGAAAGGCCTGAATGTTCGCTATTGCATCAACAAGTTCCTTGCTGCTGATCTCAATTTTCAAACGCTCTGCTTCATCTTGCAACAACGCCTGGTCGACCAGATTGTTGATGGTTTTCTCAGCAAGTTTCAATTGTTTCTCCAGAGCCGGAGTGAACTGGTCCTGGTAAATGTTTTGGTACAGTTGGTAGAGATTGCTGTAAGTGCTCTGGAAATCATTGAATGCGATGGACTTACCGTTGACTGTTGCAGCTTCCGCAGAGGCATCTTCAGCTGCTGGACCTCCCGGCGCTGAAAGCATGGCATAGCCAATGACAAAGCTGAGGATGATGATGGCAAAGGCGATCTTGATGATAATGGACTTCTGTTTGTTCCGCACAATGTCGAGCATGAGTTTAATGTTCTCCTCGAAAGGTTTCTATGTCAGTTAGGCCTCTGGCGACGCCTCAGTTTTATAAAGATTAGAGTTGTTCGATAGTGTTGAATGCAATAGGGACGAATGTTAGACAATCACCTGTGGAAATGCAACATTTTTTCCTTTTGCCAGAAATCTACTCTGGATTGCTGAGATAAGCTTGTAAGGTGCTGAACTTATAGCGTTATTTGGTTGCCTTGGTTGAACTGTGTCCGGTTGAGGCTGTTTGAGACGTGCTTCAACATTTTAATCGTTTAGATTATTTGTTGTAAGTTGCTTACTTGTTAGGGTTTATTTCTTGAAAAGCCAAAGGGCTTTTGCTAGTGTTAACAACATTTTCCTGCCTTTATATGAACCACTGATCTCCTGAAAGGAGTTGCTACTTATTATGATCAACTTGTTTGATGCAATATTAGGGATGTTTTCCAACGATCTGGCGATCGATTTGGGGACTGCAAATACGCTCGTTTATCTAAAAGGTAAAGGGGTGGTTGTAAGTGAGCCATCGGTTGTTGCTGTGCAAAAAGACTCGATGGGACAGAAGAAAGTTCTGGCTGTTGGGACCGACGCCAAAAATATGCTTGGTCGCACACCTGGTAGCATTGTCGCTATCCGTCCGATGAAGGATGGCGTTATCGCTGATTTCGATATCACTGAAGAGATGTTGCGTTATTTTATTCGCAAAATTCACAACCGTAAAGCTCTGGTACGTCCTCGCATCGTTATCTGTGTCCCTTCTGGAATTACACAAGTGGAAAAGCGTGCTGTTAAAGAGTCTGCCGAATCAGCAGGCGCACGTGAGGTCTACCTGATTGAAGAGCCCATGGCCGCAGCGATCGGAGCAGGATTGCCGATTACTGAAGCCTCCGGAAATATGATTGTTGATATCGGTGGTGGCACGACCGAGGTCGCTGTCATCTCGCTTGCTGGTATTGTTTATGCGAAAAGTGTGCGCGTCGGTGGCGACAAAATGGATGAAGCCATTGCTCAACACCTTAAGCGTAAGTATAACCTGCTGATCGGTGAGCGCACATCTGAAGCGATAAAGATCCAGGTCGGTAGCGCTTACCCCGATTCTCCGACATCACCGTCAGATGCCAAAGTTCATTCTATGGAAGTCAAGGGACGTGACCTGGTCAGCGGCATTCCTAAAACTCTAGAAATTAATGATCAGGAAATTCGTGACGCTCTGTCTGAACCGATCAATGCCATTGTTGAAGCCGTGCGGATTGCTCTGGAAAGAACTCCTCCGGAATTAGCCGCCGACATCGTCGACAAGGGTATCGTTCTTGCCGGTGGTGGTGCTTTGTTGCGAAACCTTGATCAATTGTTGCGAGAAGAAACTGGCTTGCCGGTCGTGATCGCTGAAGATCCTCTTTCTTGCGTGGCTATCGGTTCGGGAAAAGTTCTCGATGAACTTGATCTGCTTAAGCAGGTGACAGTCACTTCCTGATCGTCTTCAGTTAACGTTGTTACTCTCTACAATCTTTTGAGTGGTAACTGTGATTTTGTAGTACTAATGAAGAGGGCGATTCGCCCTCTTTTTTCGTGGAATTGACTTATGTGGGAATGGTGGCAAAAAAATAAACCGTTATTCCTTGGTGGTTTGCTGCTCCTGGTGGCGCTGCTCTGGTATTCCGTCAGCTTGCAGCAGCAGGAAGAGACGAATATCCTTGAGAGTGCAATTTTACGTATTACCGGGCCCGTTCAGTCGAGCTTCAATGGTTTCATCTCTAGCGCCGCAGACACCTGGGGCCATTATCTGTACCTCGTCGATACCGCAGAAGAGAATGTTCAGCTGGTTGAGGAGAATCGCTCTTTACGATCGGCGTTGACGCAGAACGATGAAATCCGTTTGGAAAATGAGCGTTTACGTCTTCTTCTCGAATTTAAAGAAGAGCAGGCGATCGAAACATTGCCTGCTCGTGTCATCGCAGAAGACGCCTCCAGTTGGTTTCGTACTGTTATGATCGACAAAGGGTCTGAACAGGGTGTTACCGAAGGCATGCCGGTGGTTGTTGCTGAAGGTGTGGTCGGCCGTGTTGTTCGCAGTAGCCCGCATTTCTCAAGGGTCCTCCTGGTGACAGATGCCTCTTCCGCTATCGCCAGCCTGCTACAAAACAATCGAGCCAGAGGGGTTTGTCGTGGTCAAGGCGAGCGGTTGGTCTTTGACTTTGTGTTGCGGCAGGAAGAAGTCACGGTTGGTGACCGGGTTGTTACCAGTGGGATGGGGGGCGTTTTTCCCAAAGGGCTTGTTGTTGGCAATGTAAGTAGCGTGCAGCGACAAGAGTTTGGCCTTTTTCAGGCGATTGAAGTCGCTCCTACGGTGGATTTTTCTCACCTGGAAGAAGTTCTGGTTCTGTTGCGGAGCCTGCAATGAACCGAACTCTGATCTATCTGCTCCTTGCGGGCATCGGTATGATCCTGCAAACCGTACTCATCCCTTTGATTATGCCGGGCTATTATAAGCCTGATCTGTTGTTGATTCTGGTCATCTATCTCGGTCTACACGAAGAACCCTGGCGTGGAGGCTCGCTGGTCTACCTCCTTGGTTGGTTTTACGATGGTCTCGCCGGAGCTTTTCCAGGGCTT
>CBDUFN010000024.1:0-20023 GCA_965366475.1 uncultured bacterium
CACCAATGGCAGCCAGGCCAACCACTCGCCACGGAGGCAAAGGAAAAGGTCCGGCCACGGGCAACGCCAGAACCATCAAACCGCCAGAGGCAACAAACATCCACCAAATGAAGACGGTTTTGTCCTGACTGCGCTTAACCAGCAGGTTCCAGATCGCATGCATAAATGCGGAAAAGAGTATTAAAGTAAAGGCAAGAGTTGACATTAGGAGTGCATTCTAACCAAGAGAAAACTTTAGCGATACTAAAATATTTTTGAGGAACCTAAATGTTCAATTATAGCATTGACAGCACCCCTCCCATTGATATGCTGAAAGCATAAAACAACTAATAATTTCAGGAAGATGTAACCTATAAAGGATCAACAGACGAAAGCTCACTTCCTGCTGAGACCCAAGGAGACCCTAAAATGTCTGCAACACGTACAGAAAAAGATTCCATGGGCAGCATGACTGTTCCCGCAGAAGCTCTTTATGGTGCCCAAACAGCCAGAGCAAGGGACAATTTCCCGATCTCTGGTATCGGTTTTCCGAGACCCTTTCTAAGAGCCCTAGGTATGGTTAAAGAGCATGCGGCCAAGGTGAATCGTGAGCTTGGCCTGATCGACGAGCGCGTTGCGCTGGCGGTTATGGACGCGGCAGAAGAGGTTATTATTGGTGATCTCGACGACCACTTTCCTCTCGATGTCTTCCAGACCGGCTCTGGCACCAGCACCAATATGAATGCCAATGAAGTTATCGCCAACCGCGCCTGCCAGCTACTAAACGAACCTCTCGGCAGCCGAACCGTGCACCCCAACGACCATGTCAACTACGGTCAATCGAGCAACGATGTCATCCCTACGGTCATGCATCTGGCCGCTGCAACGGAAATCAACGAGAAGCTACTGCCTGTCCTTCATGACCTCTGCAAGGCCCTTGGCAACAAATCCCGTGAATTTGATGATATCGTCACGATTGCCCGAACCCATCTGCAAGACGCTACGCCGATTCGGCTTGGTCAGATTTTCGGTGGTTATTTTCGCCAGGTCACCCTGGTGATCGGTGAATTGGAACGTGCGATGAACGGGCTATGTGAATTGCCTCTCGGCGGTACCGCTGTTGGCACAGGGCTCAACACACATCCGGAGTTTGCCCAGAGAGTGATTACAGGCCTTGCTGAAGTGACCAAACTGCCGTTGCGCGAAGCGAAAGATCATTTTGCCGCTCAAGCGGGTAAAGAGCAGGTGGTCGCAGCCAGCGGGGCTCTGAAGACCACAGCGACAGCGCTTTTTAAAATTGCCAACGACATCCGCTTCCTGGCCAGTGGCCCGCGTTGCGGCCTCGGCGAACTGCAGCTCCCTGCGGTGCAACCGGGAAGTTCAATTATGCCGGGCAAAGTTAATCCCGTTATGGCTGAAAGTTTGATGCAGGCTTGTGCGCAAGTGGTCGGTAACGACGCCACCATCACCCTTGGCGGCTTATCCGGAAACTTTGAGTTAAACGTTATGATGCCGGTCATGGCTCATAACCTGCTGCAATCGATTGACCTGTTGTCCAACGCGGTTGAGCAGTTCAATGAACGTTGTCTGCAGGGCCTTGAAGCGGATAGGGAGCGTTGCGAAGGGTTGATCGAGGAAAGCCTGGCCATGTGTACCGCGCTGGCTCCGGTAATTGGATACGATCAGGCCGCCGCCATAGCCAAGCAGGCGCACGAAACGGGTAAGACGGTGAGACAGGTCGCCCTGGCCGAAAAAGTATTATCAGAAGAGGAATTGAGCCAATTGCTTGACCCTCGACCCATGACGGAAGCGGGCATCCCTGGCAAGACCAGATAAAAGCTCGCTACGTGGGACGAGGAACGCAGAGATAAGGGACTGTCCCCGCATGGGGGCTGTCCCTTTTAACGCAAACAACAGGACAGACATGAGCAGAAAAGAAGATCGCCGACATCTCCTGTTACGCTACAACAAGGAGCGTCAACGCAATGTTCTGGCCCAACCGGGCGAGCATGAGTTCGTTCTGGTGCTTGACCAACTCAAGCCGGGTTTCAACGTTGGCAAAATATTCCGCAGCGCTGAGGCTTTCGGCGCCGCGGCCGTACACTTGGTCAACATCGGTCCATTTGACCCGGCTCCGGCCAAAGGCTCTTTCCGCAAAGTTCCTGCTGTTTTTCATGAAACATTTGCCGAGTGTTATGCGGATTTAAGCGAGAAGGGCTACCACTTTTTTTTGCTGAGCCCTGAGGGGGCAACGTCACTCTGCGCAGCAGAGTTTCCTAAAAAAAGCGTCTTTGTCTTAGGTCATGAAGAGTTTGGCTTCAGCTTCGAGCTAGAAAACTACCCTCAACTGCAGAAGTTAACCATTCCACAGTTCGGCAGTGTGCAGAGCCTGAATGTCAGTATTGCTGGTTCTGTGGTCATGTTTGAGTATGTGAGACAGCATGCTGTAACTTAAACCCTTACAGCGGAGCGTGTGACCTGGTACGAGGAACGCGAAAGGTCAAAAGGTTAGAGTCTGTAACTTGTGACTTCCAGGATTGGTACTTTCTCGCTCCGTGGCCCAAGCTACTCGTCCCGCGCCTTCCCACACTTCCAGCACGCGCCAAACTGCCCCTCTAGAAGCTCACCACAGGCCTGACATATCCAGTCCGCACGATCCTCTTCCTGCTTGAACCAGTTATCAAGCAACGACTTGGCGCGCGGCCAGACTTCATCATCGACCACCCAGAGTTCGGGTAAACATTCAAGAAAGGGGATTTCGCCGAGTGCGGCAAAGAGTTGTTCGTTGCGAATCAGGCAATTCACACCTTCTCGCTCCAGAAGTTCTTTGAGCAGACCTGCTTCAGCACGATCAGCCATAGAGAAGGTGTGTAATTTTTTCATGGCAGGGTGACTTTACTGTGCCAGAGTCTCCAGCAAACTTTTACCCAACTCTCTTTTCTGCCAGTTTTTCAAACCGAGAACCTCATCAAGAGCTTCTGCCGATTGCGGATTGACCGAGGCCAGAGCTTCCAGGGCAGCATTATTAATCAAGACACCTGGGTCCAGGGCGAACTTTGCCGCTTCTTCCTGGCGCCATTTTTTAAGCATTTTAACCCGATCTTCAATTCTCGGATCTTTTGCGCCACGTCTCGGTTGACGAGGAAAATTAGGGAGGTCTTCTTCGGCAAGATCCAACCCTTCGCGAACAGCACTGATCACTGCACGACCATATCTTTCAATCAGGCGTGGAGAAAAACCTTCCAGATCGCGCAAGTGAGCCTTATCCCTTGGTATCCGCTGGGCGATAGCCATGATAGACTTGTTTCCTAGCACTTTGTAAACAGGCCGATCTAAACGTTTGCCTTCTTTTTCACGCCATTGCATTACTTTTTCCAGAACCCCAAGCTCACGACGCGACAAAGTCCCGGCACCTTTGAACCGCAGGCAAATTGGACCTTCGGTCTCGGTAAATTGAACCTCTTCCATCAGGGCGAACTCTTCTGTGGCCCAACTGATGCGCTCCTGGTCATTGAGGCGCTTTTCAAAAATTTCCACCAAACGATGCAGATGACTGGTGTCTTCAGCAGCATACCTGACCATTTCGGCAGGGAGGGGTCGTTGCGACCAATCGGCACGTTGGAATTTCTTGTCGAGTTCGACCGAAAAATATTTGCGGAGCAAATCGGCCAGACCAATACGATCTTCACCGAGCAGTTGCGCGCTGATCATGGTGTCGAAAAGACCATTGATACTCAAACCGAAGTCTCGCTTCAAGCTACGAAGATCGTAATCGGCAGCATGGAAAATTTTACGAATGGCAGGATCTTCAAACACGGGCTGCAACGGACTGAGGTCTGTCGCTGCCAAGGGATCGATCAACACGGTTTTCTGTAATGTTGACACCTGGATCAAGCAGACTTTTTCCTGGTAGTTGTGCATCGAATCTGCTTCAAGATCGACTGCAATGGTCGATTCCTTGGCAAGAAGTGCGGCTAACTCTGCGACCTGATCATTGCTTGTCAATATTTCAATCTGTTCCATCAATTTTTCACTTTCCGTGTTTTCCCGCCACACATTCGCGCAGCCAGGATCATATCATTTCTTGTAAATAGTTAAATTTCGATGTGCCCGATAAAGGTTCGTCTTGACCGCAAGCCATCAGCACACGACGGGCTTCGGTCGAATTTGTTCCAAAGTGAGAGAGGTCGACAACAAAACGACGACAACCCATTTTTTCCAGTTCACCAAGATGCCCCAGCAGAGAGAAATCTTGTTCAGGTCGTACCACGGTCAGCCCCGCGCGGGTATCCACCCGATAGGCTTCATCACGATCCGAGACCAAAGGACGATCCGGCTTGACGCCACGCAAGGGAATCCGCGAAGTCATCATCGGCAAATTAGCGTAAGCCGTTACGGTTAACGGCAAACCGGTCTCCCGATTCAGAAGAGCTTCCATGTTATCGCGATCGTCTTCGACATAAAGAGTCGCTGCCGTAAGGCCCAGGTCTCGCCAACTGCTGGCAGCCTGACTGTTGGTGGTAAAAAGACGATAACCACTCTCCAGAGACAAACCCTCCATACCGTCAAAGAGCATCAACTGGCTGATATTCTGAAGACGAAAACGCCTGAAACCTGATCCAACCAACAGTTTTATTTCTGCTTGAAACGCCGACCAGTCTGCATCAAAAACCGCCAAAGGTAAATCCCAGAGGATCTGATCCAAAACTTTCGACGCCCGACCTCCAACACCAACCTTGTTGCAAACACCTGGGGCAAGCGGAAGGATCAATTCATCGACGCCATCCTGCTTGAGGAGTGAGACATCGTGAAGGTTACTGGAGGCAACGGCAAAGCAAGGAGAAGCGTTCGGACTTTTCCCTGCGGGAACGAGATCCGCCATCGCCTGGCGACGGTGATCGGTGCGAGCTTCGTGTTGCCGTTTTTCAAGGAGTTCTGCCAACTCCTGATAAAACTCCCGGCGAACAGCGTTGAGCCGACTCAGCGGCAAAACCACAGCCGGAAGAGGTCCACACTCGAGAGGCCCCGGAGCTAAAGGCAACTGCCCGGTTTTGCCAAAGACTTTGGCCAGCACCTCTTGAGACAAAGGACGATCCTTGGCCGGGAAGGATTCTACCGTAAAATTGCGCTCCAACGATAAGCCATGGCAGGAGGCCGTCAGCTCTATTCGCTCGGCTGTTGGCATCTTGACGCTCAGATCGATCACTGCTTTACCCGGGGTCACACTTTCCAGACGTTTGCGGCAGGCAGACTGGCTCATGTTGAACGCCTGACCCGCAGAGACCTTGAAAACACGATCACCGGCGCGGAAACTTTTGTCGGGCGGACAACCCACAGAAACCCGCTCGCCATTCTTGGCTCGAGTCACTTCTTTTCCCGCCAAGCGCAGGTCGCGAATCGTAAACGCCGTTCCCGGCTTGTCCGTTGCGGGTTGAATCCGCAGGCGATCGCCAAGATGAATCGGGTCGCGAGAGACAAACGTCAACAATCCACCCTGGCACTGCGCAACGGAACCGATCAGACGGCCGGTGGCCCCATGAACACCGGGGTTAACGATGTCGGTGGGGTTGCCGTCCGGCAGGAAGCCACGGGTTGGTTGTCGACCAAACGATTCCCTGAGGAGTTCCTTGGCCGTAACGATTGCTGTCGCACGCTCCTGTTCAGGCGCATCAAGAACTGTTCGGTAAGCCTCAACAACCTTGGCCACATATTCGGCACTCTTCATCCGCCCTTCAATCTTGAAGCTCATCACACCTGCGGCGGATAATTCTGGCAAGAGATCTATCGCAGACAGATCGTTGGGAGAAAAGTAGTAACCATCCTTGCCTTTATGATGATAACGGCGACGGCAAGGTTGGGCACAGCGACCACGATTGCCACTCAGACCACCAAGCCAGGAAGAAAAGCTGCATTGGCCGGAGAGAGAGAAACAATGGGCGCCGTGAATAAAATGTTCCAGGTCAAGGGTGGTTTCAGCCTTGATTCGTGTAATTTCTTTAAGACTCAGCTCGCGAGCCAGCACGGCACGAGAGAACCCGAGACGTTCTGCCATATGAACGCCGGCAGCATTGTGAATGGTCAGTTGCGTTGAAGCGTGGAGCTCGATCCCTGGAAAATGTTGTCGGGCCAATCGCCAGACCCCCATATCCTGAATAATGATCGCATCAACACCGATCGCCTCAACGGCAGCCAACACATCGATTAAATGTGACAGCTCCTTTTCTTTAACCAGAGTATTCAGAGTGAGGAAAACTTTACGCTGGCGAGCGTGAGCATAACCAACCATGCGCTCCAGCTCATCGCGGTTCACATTTTTGGCTTTGGCTCGGGCAGAAAATTCTTTGAGGCCCACGTAAACCGCATCAGCGCCGAACTCCATAGCCGCGAAGAAAGCTTCAAGGCTACCGGCAGGGGCGAGTAGTTCCGGTTTTTGTGGTGAATGGACGTGCGTCATCATTTTTGGATCAATCGAAAAGAAAAGCCGGGAAAACCCCGGCCAAGCAGATACTTGAGCACCTTATCACGCCAAGGTGCAGGTGGCAAGTTGCGAACCTTTTTGTTTTTACGAGATTTTCAGGTTATTTAAAGAATAGGTCGGCGTGTCGCTACCTCCATCGCTCTCCATCCCACTCACACATCGTAAAATGCCCGGGTCTGGTTCCGGTAATCGCCAACGACTGCTCGCCCTCGCTCAGATACACAGCTCCCGGGCCAATCACACTGAACCCATGCTGATCAAACTTGATGCACGGTTGACCATCACAGGGGACATACGATGGGCTGGCAAAAGAAATCGCTCCTGACGGTGCGTTGTTAACGTTACTACAAGCTCGTCGATCAATACCTGCTGTCCAACTGAACGAAACCGCTTGCGGCAATGTTTTCTGCCAGAGCAGCTCAGCTTCCCCAGACTCCGAAATCGCGTTACCGTTAAGATCTTTCCAGAGATAAGCCTCATAGCTTTGCTCTTCTGGATCAAAAACCAGAAAAGACCGCTGCATAACGAGGGCTCCATTCATCATGGTGAGACTGCCGAAGCTTTCTGCTTGAGACTGAACTGTTTTTAGATCTTCAAGGAGTTGATGACCGGCCCGCTTGAGTTGCCAACCTTTCACCAGGTGTTTGCCTCCCCATGTTGCAACGGACGTCATAATTCCGATCAGTGCAACGACCACAAGAAGTTCGAGTAAAGTGAATCCTCGACAAGGCCCAGCAGCGTTCAAAAATGACTTTTTTCGTTGCAAGCAAGCCATCAGCGTTGCCGCCACGAAAGAATCTTAACTGAGCCAGAAGGCCCTTCGGGACCATTCAATCGCGACGCGGAGCCAAACTGAATAACTTCTCCGGTCAACGTCACTGCGACAACGACACCGGGGGCCGTCACAACCTGTCCGAGCACAGCAGCATCAAGGTTGCGGCTGCTGGTTTCTTCGCCCTTTGCATCGAGCGATACGACCCGCCCTGAAGTTGGTTGCACAGGAGACGAATTCAGGGACAGATAATCACGCGACGTTGCAAAGACCAGATTTCCCGAACCATCAAGAACAGGGGCTTGCCAAACTTTTTCTCCTGTTTCCAGAGGGTAGCGCCAGCTTAATTGACCTCCTTCCGGAAACACCTCGACTGAGTAGAGTGCATATTGATACGTATCGGAGCTTCCTTCGACGCCACCGGTTCCGAAGAACACCTGCCGTCCATGTACGGTCACCCCTGCGCCGATCGGTTCTGCCGCGCCCCCCGGGACAACAAAGATCGGACCATCACCGTAGGCGGAACCATCCCTCAGATTGAGCAACCACAGCTGCCCGAGCATGTCACCGAAGATCAAAGCATCGTTTTGATCATCACCATCAAGATCCATCAACGCAGGCACAGCCGGGGTCGCCTCGGACACCATACATGCGACCTCGTAGGGAGCACTGAACTGCCAGAGTTGTCGGCCTGTCTCCAGAGAGATTGCAAGGGCATGAATTCCAGCTGAGTGATCAGCAAGAGACCTATCCGTTGCAAGATAGAGACAAGTGTCTGAAACCGAGTCTGCTGTGCAGGCACCAAAGGTGACACCACGAGTCCGACCAACGCCATCCCCAGGCAGCATCTGCTCCCACAAGAGTTGAGGTTGATAGGGGTCGGTAACTTCCAAAACAAAAAGGTTGCTCTGTTTACTCTGCACGCGTGTGCCAGTGGCCACCAACAGTGTGTGCCAACGGCGATGACCATCCCCATCGAGATCGATGAAAAGGTCCCGCACAATCGGTGAACCATCAAGATGTACGGCCAATGGCTTGAAGTCATCTTCAAGAGGCTGCTCTTTAAGGTAAGGTAGAAAGCTACCGGGCAAATAAGCCCAAAGTTCCTTGCCACCATCAGGGTGATCAATCTGATAATTCCCCGTGTCTGCATCCAGGGAACTGACAAAGAAAGCATGCAGCATGCCGTCTTCACCACCTGCGTAGAGTATTCTGTCTCGCTCTTTGGCCTTTAGATTAAGAGGACTGCGATCGATCAAGACCGGGGAAGACTTGCTAAGACTCCAAAGTGGAGGATCGTCTTCTAAAAGCCCTGCCGCCTGTTCGAAGGAACACCCCCGTCGTCCACGAACACTATGCAGCAAAACTTCTGCAGCGACAGATGTTGGAACGTCCAAAGAGAACTGCAAGCGCTCCGCCATTGCTGCGGTAAAAGGCAGCGTCTCTCCATCAACGTTGGTAAAAATACTCCGATAAAGGTTTTCCACCTGAATCACCGTTGGCGGATCACCGCTGGCAAGGGCTCCGGGAGACAGCCCTCTTCCCGCGAGCGGCATCTCTTCAGCCGCATCCCAGAGTGTTACAGGAAAAAGGGCCAAGACATCAATTGCCCGCAGATGACCACGATGACCTGGGTAGGATGTGCTGGCGACATAAAGGACACCATCGACCATGACCGGTGTGGTTGTTACATATTCCTGTTCCAGGTCGTTGCCAAAAACCGATCCACAAAACACCAAAGACAATCCAACGTTAATTAATAACGAAACAAGGCCCCACCAACATTTCATTCCCCCCTCCCTTTAAAATCAATCCATTTTTGATCAGAAATCTCGATCAACGATGCCGTAAATTGCGACCGGCTGTTCAGCCAGATCAACATGTTGAGATCGTCCCCTCCGCTCACTGCTTGCAAGAGATGGCGAAGTATAACCACACAAGCTTTCCACCATGGCTTCTGAACCTCTGCCACCACGGGCACGAGCCAGCACGTAAACCTTTAAATCGTTATCAACCTGCAGATCACTATCCCCATCCGGGTTGTCGCGAAGATAAATGTCAACTTCGACACCACCGACATCAACGACCCATACCGGATGCGCTGGATATGCCTGAGGGATTGCGGTCATCAAAAAACTTCGCCATCCATCAGAGTTGGTATAGCTATCGGTCAGTTGCTGGCGCGCAGCTTCAAGACCTGCCTGTGCTGCCCAGAAAACTTGTTCACGACTCGCAGCGTTCGCTGTGTTTCGAGTTGTATGCCAGACCTTCTCTGCGAGCACATGGGCCATAGCCAAGAGCACGGTTAACATCAGTAGCACACTGATCAACGCCATCCCCCGTTCGTTACAATCCATGATTTTTCACCTCAACCAGTTGTGAAACCAGAGTTCGACGATAATGATCTCGAAAAGGACCGTAGTTTCGATTCCCCATCGAATAGACGTTCTCATTTGTGTAGTGACGATCAGAACGCAGGTCTCGCACCAACAGGTTAATGCGAACCCCGCGAACATCTTCAGCTCTAACCGGTTGGTCAACCAGAGAACCATCTTTAAGGAGATACTCGAATTGCATTCCATCAACGCTGTCATCGAGAATGTCTCGACTTGTAAAATTATCGCGACGCAGACGTTTGCTTCCGGCAAAAGGATCGAGCAAATAGGTAAAAGCGCGCACTCCAAGGAGCTCGGTGTCGACAGGGACATCCTCAATCAAGGGCTGAATCAATTGAAGAGACAGATCGGCGTCCTGCACGGCATAGCACACACGTTGATTGGACAAAACCAGATGGTTGATCGCTTCCGGAGCGGGCAACAGTTCACGGCTTGACCCTGGGACACGGTTGGGACGTCGATTAAGCATCAGCAGATCTTCATCGACGAGTGCGGGTTGCGTCAGACGCAGAGGGGGAGAAAAAGAGACCGCCTTGACGACCGTCAATCGATCGTCCTCCAGACTGAGATCTTCAGCGATCACTGATGAGTTAAGGACTTCGAGGGGATCACCGGCGAGACTGTCATGGACAAGAGACAAAGAGCCCCCACCGGCAACCTGTGGAACAGGACCCAACAAAAAAGCGGCCTCTTGAATGTCGCTGGCGAGAAACCTGATCAGGCGCTCAGCTCTGTCCTGCAGGTCATTGCGGCTTATTTCGATGAAAATCCGCGACTGATAATCAATCACCAGTTGCATGATCATCGTGCCAACGATCGAAGCGATCGCCATGGCAACCAAAAGTTCAACCAAAGTCACCCCTGCAGACAGTGGCCGTTTCATGGTGACGAACGGATTGTTTGCAGCTGATAACGACGATCGTGGCCTCGTTGCTGCCAAAGTGCCGTTACTGTCAACCGACTCTGACCGAAACGCGGAACATTCTGTTCGACCAGAGGCTGCACCTCGATACCAGCAACCAGCACAGGTGCTTCTGCCGCATGAGGCAGAGAGGCATAATCAGCAACCTGCAATTCTGCCATGAGCTCGCCTGCCAACCTTCGTGCCTGAGCATGACGGTGGTTATCATGGTTGACCTGTAAGTTGGTCACCAAAAGGTGCAAAAGCCCCATACTGGCGACCATAAAGATCACTAAAGAAACCATCACTTCAACCAGCGAAAAGCCATCCTCCCGGCTGCGTAATTCCATTTAAAAGTTCCCTCCCGACACAAATTATATACAGACAATAAATAACAATTTTCAGACGATTCATTCTATCAACCCCTGATCCGCAAGACTGATATAGCGACCACTTCCGATAATAATATGATCGAGAACCCGCACTCCCATCAGGGCTCCCGCATCTCGCAAACGTGCGGTTAAGTCAAGATCTTCACGACTGGGTTCAGGATCCCCCGAAGGATGGTTATGCACGAAGAGAACAGCGGCAGCAGATTCACGAATGACCGGTTGAAAGACCTCCCGTGGATGGACGATACTTGCGTTGAGGCTCCCCTCGGAAACCTGTATTTCACGCAGAACACGATTTTTACTGTCGAGAAGTAAAGCAAGGAAAACTTCTTTTTTGCGGTCACGTAATCGTTCGTGAAAATGCTCGAAGACTTCCCGGGAGCTGGTAAAACGGGTTCCGGGCGGAAGAGGAGTCGTTGCAAACCTGCGGGCCAGTTCACCCAGCGCCAGGATTTCTGCGGCCTTGGCCGGACCAATGCCGGTGATCTTGCACAATTCAACGGCACTGGCCGACACCATAACGCGTATGGTGCCGAAGCGAGTCAACAGTTGACGGGCAAGATCAAGCGCACTGGTGCCGCTCCCGGCATGCCCGCTCCGCAGGATTAATGCCAGTAATTCCGTGTCACTCAGCGAGGCTGAGCCAGTCGATAGAAGTTTTTCCCGGGGCCGGTCGGCCACGGGCCAGTCCTTGATACAGGACATCACCCCCTCCTATTTTCATCAAACCCATAGAATCAAATCACATAAAATCAGAACTGCCGAAATACCATAATAAACGCTCATTATGCAAGACTCATTTTTGTGCAAAATGCAGAAGAGTCGTTTCGTAGCGAAAGCATGGTTGACTTGCACCGAAACCCGCATCTATCATTGTAATATAAAGATGATTAAGACTTGATGGCCTCATAGGATCATCATGTCATTCTAAACAGGAGGACAAGGCTCCTCCCACAGGAAAAGATATGGCTTTACTCAAAATTAGACATTATCCCGATCCGGTCCTGAAAAAAGTGGCAAAACCTGTCACCGAGTTTGACGATTCTTTGCGTCAACTGGCGCACGACATGGCAGAAACCATGTACGCTGCACCGGGCGTCGGCCTCGCGGCCCCGCAGGTTGGCATCAGTAAGCGCTTGACGGTGATCGACTGTTCAGGCCGAGATGAAGATGCCCAGCTATTGATTATGGTGAACCCGGAAATCCTCTCTGGCGAAGGCGAGTCATGCGAAGAAGAGGGCTGTCTTTCGGTCCCGGAGTACTATTCCAAGGTTAACCGCAGTACAACGGTGAAGGTTCGCTTTCAGGACCTCGACGCGAAGAGTCATGTCATTGAAGCGCATGGCTTGACCTCCATCGCCTGCCAGCATGAGATAGATCATCTCGATGGCATCCTTTTTGTCGACCATCTTTCACCACTGAAGCGCAGCATTTTTCGTAAAAAGTGGAAGAAAATTCAAGAACATTTAACGGAGCAAATGTAAATGCAGCCTCAAGAATTACGTACCGTTTTCATGGGAACCCCCGATTTCGCCCTGCAGACCTTGCAGGGCTTAATTGTTGCCGGCTGTAACATGGTCGGCGTTTACACCCAACCCGACCGGCCGAAAGGGCGCGGCAAGCAACTGGCGGCGCCACCGATCAAAGAGCTGGCACAAAAACATGAGATCCCGGTTTTCCAGCCACTTAAACTGAGACAACCTGAAGCGGTCGCAGAACTTGAAGCCCTGGCTCCCGACCTGATCGTGGTTGTAGCTTACGGCCAGATTTTGCCGAAAAGCGTCCTTGAGATTCCGGCTCACGGCTGTATCAACGTTCACGCCTCGCTGCTTCCCAAGTACCGTGGTGCAGCACCGATCAACAAAGCGATCATCGACGGTGAAACCGAGACAGGAATCACCACCATGTACATGGATGTCGGCCTCGACACCGGTGACATGCTGATAAAAAAGAGTTTGACCATCGGAGCTGATGAAACCGCCGGCGAGCTGCACGACCGCCTGGCAGCCCTCGGTCGGGAAACGATGGAAGAAACCTTGCGTCAACTCTGTGCCGGAAGCCTGCAGCGTGAAGTTCAAAATGACGAACTGAGTACCTACGCTTCGATGATGAAAAAGGAAGACGGCCGGATCGACTGGAACCAATCGGCCCAGGAGATTCACAATCACGTGCGCGGTCTCGACCCCTGGCCGGGCGCTTACACCTCCCTCAACGGTGAGCTGCTTAAACTGGCAGAAACCAGCCCGGAGTCAGCAACGGGAGACGAACCAGGCCGTGTTATGACTGCAGACAAAGACGGTGTGTGTGTTGCCTGCGGCAAAGGATCCTTACGGATTAAGCAACTGCAACTTGCAGGACGTAAACGCTTGGCAGCAGCTGACTTCCTGCGAGGCTGCCCCCTCCAACCGGGTGCAAAGATGGATTAGGCAAACGAGTCTCATCTTAAACGAATAAGCTTGATTTCCCGCGATTCATAGTTACATTGAAAACTTGAACACCCGAACAGACATATCAACTATTTTGAACAAAAAGGTTATTGCTCAATGAACACCCTTCGAACTGTTGTCTTCTTAACCCTTTTGACCCTCGGCCTGGTTTTTATCGGCGGACTGATTGGAGGCCAGGGAGGTGCACTTTTTGCCCTGGTCATGGCCGGAGTCATCAACATGGGCTCTTACTGGTTTTCCGATAAGATCGTCATCAAGATGTATCGCGGAAATCAAGTCACCAGTGGCCCTCTTTTCGATGTTGTTACTGAAATTTGTCAAACCAACCAATTACCGATGCCAAAAGTTTACACCTTGCCACAGCCAACTCCGAATGCTTTCGCAACGGGTCGAAATCCGCAACACGCAGTTGTGGCGGCCACCGAAGGGATCATGCATATCCTTTCTCGCGATGAGTTGAAAGGGGTTATGGCTCACGAGATGAGCCACGTCATGCATCGTGATATTTTAATCGGCTCGATTGCTGCGACGATCGCCGGCGCGATTGCCTACCTGGCACACATGGCTCAATGGGCAGCTATTTTCGGTGGCTTTGGCCGTGATGAAGAGGACAGCAATCCATTGGCTCTGATTGCTCTTGCGATCATTGCGCCAATGGCCGCCATGCTGATTCAGATGGCCATCTCCCGTTCCCGCGAGTACGAAGCTGACAAGGGTGGCGCTCAACTCTGTGGAAATCCGCTCTCTTTAGCCAACGCCCTACGTAAACTGGAAGATGCCAATCAGAACGCACCGATGCCACGGGTGAATGAGGCGACAGCTCATATGTTTATCGTCAATCCTCTGCGCGGAGGTGGTGGCGTCAAAGCACTCTTCACCACCCACCCACCGATGGCGGAACGAATCCGCCGCCTTGAAGAGATGGCAAGCTGACCAAACTATTATTAAAGGGGACGTTTTCGTCCCCTTTTTTGCTAAAAACCATGGCCTAAAGAAGACGCGATGACCCGTAACAATAGCCAACCGAACCCGATGGATGCCCGATTCGGTGCCTTCGAAATTTTACAGCGTGTCGAGCAGGGCGGTTATGCCGATCGCTTACTGGACAACTATATAGAACGCCATCAAGGGATGGATCCACGCGAGAAAGGCTTGTTAACCGAGCTTGTCTACGGGCTCATGCGGCTGCGTGGCCGAATTGATTTTGCTCTTGAGCAATTCTCGCGACAACCTATCCAGCGCCTCGAAGCTGACGCCTTACTGCTACTACGTCTCGGCGCATATCAGCTTCTGGAACTAGATCGCATTCCGTCACACGCGGCGGTCCATGCCACCGTAGAGTTGGCTCATCAGGTGGGCTTGGGTCGAGTGGCAGGGCTGGTCAACGGCACTCTGCGTACACTCGAGCGTGAACGTGGCACCATCAACTGGCCAACTCCGGATAATCTTCGAGCCTACCTTCAACATATCTGCAGTCTGCCAAACTGGCTGGCCAAGGAGTTGCTGCGTCAGTTTCCGAATGTCGAATCCAGAGCTCTGGCTGAGGCCTTTACGTCTGCACCTCCACTTACCTTGCGCACCAACACGCTGAAAACCGATCGAGACACTCTCCTTGCTGCCCTGACCGAAGCTGAACATATTGCCAGACCTTGTCACTATACAGACGAGGGTATTATTATCGAAAAACGTTCATCACAACCACTCCCTGGCAACAGCGAGGGTTGGTATCAGGTTCAGGACGAGGCAAGTATGCTCATGGCCCACCTGCTTGATCCTCAGCCAGCGGACAAAATCCTCGATGCGTGTGCCGCTCCTGGTGGGAAGACCACGCATATTGCAGCCTTAACTGGCAATCAAGCACAGATCACGGCTCTCGAAAAATATCCACAACGCGTCGAACTGATTCATCAGGGAGCTGAGCGCATTGGATGCCAAAACATAGGCGCTCGTTGCTGGGACCTCACTGAGCCACCAGACTTTCTCGAACCAGCAAGCTTCGACCGGATTCTCGTCGATGCCCCTTGCAGTGGTCTGGGCGTCCTTCGCCGCAACCCGGAAAGTCGTTGGAGTCGAAAACCGACGGATATCAAGTCGTTGGTCGAGCTGCAACGCACGATCCTCAAGAATGTGGCACCCTTCTTACGCCCCGGTGGCCAATTGCTCTATTCAGTGTGTACCTTTACGGCAGCAGAAACCGATGCCATCGTGCATAATTTTCTCGAAACTCATAAAAACTTTGTTCAGGAAGATTTTCGCACCCTTCTGCCAGAAAGATGGCAGGAGTTAACCAACGACAAAGGCTGTATTCGAACCTTGCCACATCGTCACGATGGTATGGATGCGTTTTTCGCAACCCGGTTTATAAAAAGCTAGACTCTGCTGCGACTGAAGCTGGCCAAACGATTTTCAAATGGGTTATAAAGGTTCTGTTGCTGCTCTTTTCCTCGCGCCCCCTAATTTCGGAGTATCACAATGATCAAGATATCCCCATCAATCCTCTCTGCAGATTTCTCTCGACTGGGTGAAGATGTCCAGGCTGTAGATAAAGCTGGTGCCGATTATATTCATATTGATGTCATGGACGGTCATTTCGTTCCCAACATCACGATTGGGCCGTTAGTTGTCGATGCCTTACGCAAGGTTACTGACAAGCCTCTTGATGTGCATTTGATGATTGAAAACCCGGATCTCTATATTCCGGACTTTGCAAAAGCCGGCGCCGACATTATCACCGTGCACCAGGAAGCAGTGCCACACCTGCATCGCACAATTCAATTGATCAAAAGCCTCGGCAAAAAAGCCGGCGTTTCACTTAATCCGGCAACACCGGTAGAAACCCTTGACGTTATCCTTGATGAGCTTGATCTCGTTCTGATTATGTCGGTCAATCCGGGGTTCGGTGGACAATCTTTCATCCCTTCTGCTCTCGATAAGATCAGCGCCCTGCGTCGGCGCATTACGCAACGCGGACTCGCAACTGAGATAGAAGTTGATGGCGGCGTGAAAATTGAAAACATTCGTGAGGTCGTTGCTGCAGGCGCGGACGTCCTGGTTGCAGGGAGTGCCGTGTTCAACACAGAGGACTACGCCGCGACCATTAAAGCCTTGCGAGAGAATGCTGTCAGCGCTTTCTAATGCTTGATCGCTGCCGTCTGGCCAGACACCTACAGGCCTTTCCAAAACAAACGATTCCAGTCGATTCTCTGCGACCAGCGGCAGTATTAGTGCCGCTGTACCAACGCGATGGCCGAGATTATCTGCTCTTTACCGAACGTACCGCACACCTTGAGCACCACGCCGGTGAGATCTCTTTCCCGGGGGGTGGTTATGATTCAGATGATAAAGATTTGCACGTCACAGCTCTGCGCGAAACCGAAGAAGAACTTGGCATTCAACGAGCGCACATCGAAATAATTGGCCGATTGGATGATTTCTATTCCGTACACGGTTATCACGTTATTCCTTTTGTTGGCACCATCCCGAAACCTGACAACTTGCAGCACGATCCCTATGAAATTGCCGGAACCTTTGAAGCTCCTCTTGAACACTTTCGTAACCCGGAAGTTCATCATGTAGAAGACTGGCAGCATCGAGGGCGATCTCACGTCGTCGATTTCTACCACTATGATCAGCATGTGATATGGGGATTAACGGCCGCAATCCTACGTCAATTTATCGAGGAATCTGCCAGGATTCTATAGCTGACGGCAAGCAGCGGAAACATTGCAGGGGCAAACATTGATGATGAGCTGTTTGAGCTTGAAAAAATATTGAGAGGAAGGTCGTTACTGGCTTGTCTCACTTTTAACAAAGAAGGCAATCCCATTTTTAACTTATTGACATGATCCTTCAAAGATCATTCTGGGGCCGATAATAGCATCCAGCTCTCCTTTTTCATTCAGATCAAAAAGTTCCGTGCAACCCCCGATCAAGGTTCCATCGATAAAAATTCCCGGAACTTTCTGTAGCAGACCACGTTGTTGCATTTCTGCTGCCCTGATTTGATCATCGGTGATATCATACTCGACAAAATTTAGGCCCTTGATACGCAGCAACTCTTTAGCACGATCACAATAGGCACAATAAAACTTGGTATAAATTTCAATTTTCACGCTCATAGTTACGGCACCCCAAGTTTTCTGATTGGCTTTGAAATCAAAGAGTACCCGAGACGCCGTAAGATGCAAGTTACGGAAAGGAAAATCCGGTGATTATAAAATTCTTAAAGAGTTTGTGCGGTTTCTTCCTGTTACTGACGGTCGTGGCCTGTGCCAACCAGATCCAACCAGTCAGTGAAATAGGTGAAATGAGTCGGGATGATTTCATGAACGCCATGCGCTGGAAGCAGTTCAAGGTCGCCGCAGAACTGATGCTGCCAGAGTATCGCAATGACTTCATGGCAGCCTGCGCAAAAGTCAAAGGCATTCACATTACTGATGTAAGACTTATGAACTTAAGAAATTCCGCTGAAGGACGACGTTTCGAAACGACCATAGAGATGGATTACTATCTGCTACCTTCAGTCTCCGTAAAAACCTTCAGCTTCGATCAGACCTGGGTCTTTTTTGACGGCGACAACGACGAGAGAAAAGGCTTCCTCATCATCACATCTTTCCCTGGTTTTCCTTAACCGCCAGAGACGAAGACAAGACCACAAACAGGAGGTTTCAAGCGAACAGAGGTTTACTAATGTGCATGCATTGCTTCGGATTAAAAAACTGATCCTTACCTCAAGCACAGCCCTCGCTTGAAAACCGCTTGGCGAAAGACCATAAAAACCCCACAAAAACTGGCCATCAAGACTCAATTTTCCCTTGATTTTCTCGGCATCCTTATGGTATTTACCTGCATACTGTATACAAAATGAGTTCATAAAAATAGAGCACACACTGCGACAAAAAAAGCGCTAAGGCGCTTTTTTGCTGTGTTTCTGTGTGCCGAAAAGCTGACCTAAATGGGAGGTTCAACTTGGCTGAAGTAGTTTTTTCCAGCTGGGGCGGTAAGGTGATTGACAATCGGCAGGGTGGTGAGCCGGAAGCAGCCGCCTTTAAGCTGCCGGGCAACTATCTTGAAGAAGGCAATGTAGGCGCCTTCATGGGCTGGGACGGCGTCATCGTTCTGGACAAAGATGTTGATATTGTCACCATGGCCGCTGAGTACATGAAGCGCGTTCAAGAGAAATACTGTTGTGCAAAGTGTACCCCCGGTAAGCGCGGGACGCGGGTCATGATGGATACTCTGGCGCGGATTCTTTCCGGACACGGCGAAGAGAAGGATCTGGACACCCTGACGGGGTTGTCTGATTTGCTCGACAACTGTAAATGCACACTCTGCATGACAGCGGCCAAGCCGGTTCTTGATACCGTCAAATATTTCCGTGACGACTACATGGCTTTCTTGCGTGGTGAACGCAAGAGTAAACAAGCCAAGAGTTATCGCGACAAACTGACTGCACCCTGCATGGATCGCTGTCCGGCACACATTGACATCCCGGCTTACATTGAGGAAATCAAAGATTACCGCCATGACGAAGCGCTCGGCACGATTCGCAATCGAATGCCGATCCCAGCGGTTTGTGGTCGTGTCTGTCCACATCCATGCGAGACAGCCTGCCGCCGCGCCCTGATCGATGAGCCGGTCAGCATCATGGTTCTCAAACGCGTAGCCTCAGACCACGAGTTGCTGCACGTTCAGGAACCACCGCATAAGGCCAAAGCGTCCACCGGCAAGAAGGTTATGGTCGTTGGTGCCGGCCCCGCAGGTTTAACCACCGCCTACTATCTGGCGCTTGAAGGGCACAAAGTCAAGATCATTGACATGCTCAACGAGCCTGGCGGCACTGTTGCTGTCGGCATCCCTGATTACCGGATGCCACGCCCCCTGCTACAACGAGAAGCTGACATCATTACAGACCTCGGCGTCGAAATTGAATATGGCGTCAAGCTTGGCCGTGATGTTTCACTGCGTGAACTAAAAGAACAGTACGATGCCGTCTTCCTCGGAACCGGCGCTTTCAAGTCGAAACCGATGGGTGTCGAAGGCGAAGACGAGGGCTATAATGGCTTTTCCGAAGGTGGTATCAACTACCTGCGCGCCGTTGCCCTTGGCGAAGGCATGGTCACACCCAAGCGTGTCATCGTCGTTGGTGGTGGTAACACCGCAATCGACTGCGTGCGTGTCGCTTTACGTGAGGGCTGTGAAGACTCCATTCTGGTTTACCGCCGTACCCGTAAGGAAATGCCGGCTGAATCCTACGAAGTAGATGATGCCGAAGAAGAAAATGTTCAGTTCGAGTTCCTGCGCAACCCAACCAAGCTGATTGTCGAAGACAACACCGTGGTTGGTGTCGAAGTGATCAAGATGGAACTCGGTGAGCCTGATGATTCCGGTCGTCGCCGTCCACAAGAAGTTCCGGGCAGCGAATACGTTATCCCTTGCGACATGGTTATTCCAGCGATCGGCCAGGACCCTGACCTCAGCTACCTTGAAGACGGCGACTACGGCATCGAGCAGACCCGTTGGAGCAGTATTGTCACCAAGGGCGGCACCATGATGACCGACAACGAAGGCGTCTTCGCCGGTGGTGACTGTGAGTATGGTGCCATGACCGTTGTTCTTGCCGTTGGACATGGTCATCGCGCAGCCCGCACCATGCATC